>CAZNCT010000037.1:5584-27398 GCA_964571615.1 uncultured Anaerolinea sp.
AGGCGGATGGGTCTTCGCGGGCGCAGGTTTGCTGACCGCAATCGTCACAATACCAGACCGGGATGCGGTGTCCCCACCACAACTGGCGGCTAATGCACCAGTCTTGAATGTTCTCAAGCCAGTTGAAGTACACCTTCTCGAAGTGCTCCGGCACGATTCGGATATCGCCGTTTTTGACCGCTGCCAGGCCTTTTTCGGCCTGATCTTGAATGCGCACAAACCACTGCTCTGAAATCATTGGTTCGATGATTTCGCCGCCGCGCTGCGACCGCGGCACATTGATGGTGTACGGCTCTTCGCGCAGGGTCAGCCCGGCGGCTTTCATATCGTTCCATAGTTTTTTGCGCGCCTCGAAACGATCCAGCCCGGCGTAGGGGCCGCCGTTCTCGTTGACCCGGGCCTCTTTATCCAGCATCGAAATGACCGCCAACCCGTGACGGTGGCCAATCTCGTAGTCGTTGGGGTCGTGTCCGGGGGTAATTTTGAGCGCGCCGGTGCCGAAGTCGCGGGCCACATACTCGTCGGCAATGACGGGAATTTCACGTCCCAGCATGGGCACCACCACCTTCTGGCCGATGTATTTCTGGTAGCGCTCATCTTCGGGGTGCACCGCCACAGCCGTATCTCCCAGGATGGTCTCGGGCCGTGTGGTGGCAACGGGGATGTATTCTTCTGAGCCAGCTAGCATGTACTTGAAGTAGTAGAGCGTGCCGGCTTCTTCGGCGTATTCCACTTCCAGATCCGAGACGGCGGTTTTCAGGCCGGGGCTCCAGTTAATCAGCCGTGGGCCGCGGTAAATTTTCCCGGCTTCGTACAGGCGCACAAAGGCTTCGCGCACGGCTTTTGAGAGGCCGGCGTCCATGGTGAAGCGTTCGCGCGTCCAATCGCAGGAGGCCCCCAGGCGGCGAATCTGGCGGGTAATCATCCCGCCGTATTTTTCTTTCCAGGCCCAGGTGCGTTCGAGAAATTTTTCGCGCCCCAGTTTTTCGCGTGAAAGGCCTTCTTTTTCGAGAGCGCGTTCGACCATCAACTGGGTAGCGATACCGGCGTGGTCAGTGCCGGGCACCCACAGCGTCGAGTAGCCTTTCATACGATGGTAGCGAATCATCAGGTCTTCCATGCTGACGAACATGGCATGGCCGAGGTGCAACTCGCCGGTGACGTTGGGCGGCGGAATCGAAATGACAAAGGGTTTTACCGTTGGGTCAAAATCGGGTTTGTTGGGGTCGTTGTGCGGCTGAAAGTAGCCCCCCGATTCCCACATTGCATAAATGCGGCCTTCGGTTTCCTTGAAATCGTAAGTTTTGGGCAGTTCGTAAGTCATTCGTTCCTCCAAATCGTGATAAGCGTTTGGCAGTTGGCCAATTGCCAGTTACCAAACAAAAAACGCCTTCGTCCGGTTGAGGACGAAAGCGCATTGCTCCCGCGGTACCACCTCGATTCGTCCTGCGCTTGCGCTCAGGACGCGCTTATGGCTGGCCATCACCAGCCTGCGCGCTAACGGGCGCCCCCGTGCTGTTCTACTTGCCCAAAGGCTTTCTTCAGCAAATGAATTCTGGCGACCTTCAGCGGAGGGGGCTCTGTGGAAGCTTCCAGCCCGGGTCACTTGCCTGACCACCGGCTTCCTTTTCTGTCAGTGTTCCGTCCGCTTACTCCTCCAGAACGGCTGAATTATAACCCAATCTGATTGCTTTGGCGAATATCTGGCAGACTGAACGAGATTTTTGTGCCGTTCTCGTAGTTTTTATCCTGCCAGATGTTGCCGCCGTGGGCTTCAATAGCCAGGCGGCAAAAGGCCAGGCCCAGACTGCTGGCGGTCTGTTGTTTGGCCGGGGCCTCGAAAAGGTCGCCTTCCAGGGGCAGTTCCAGCCCAATTGCCGAATCGATGACCGAGATGACAACCTCCGCATTGCGGTTATAGCCTGCGGTCAGGCGCACAATGCGGCCATCTTGTGAATGTTTGATGGAGTTGCTCAGCAGGGTTTGTAACACCCGGCGCATCAAAATCGGGTCAATCTGCACGGGCGCCAGATCGGGAACATCCAGTTGCAGCAGGATGCGCTTTTTGTGCGCCAGCGCATTGAGCGGTCTGGCGGCCTCTTCGGCCAGAGACTCAAGCAACGTTGGCCTGCGCTCCAGTGGAATTTCGCCGCTTTGCAGGCGGTAAATATCGAGAATGGCATCCACCTGCTCGAGCATTTGCTGTAAATTGGTCTGCGATGAGTCGAGCGTCTCGATTTGTGTTTTTGGCAGCAGGGCATTGGCTTGTCTGCGCAGCATTTCGAGGCTCAGAGACATGGATGTAAGCGGATTGCGCAGGTCATTGACAATCGATTGGGCAAGTTCGCTGCGCATGCGTTCGATTTTTTTGGTCTCGCTGATGTCTCGGAAGATAGCAATTCGCCCAACTCGCGTGCCTTTCTGGTCGAGCAGGGCCGAAATGCGGATGTCGATGTCGCTGATGCGGTCATCCTCTACTGCAATTTCGATTTGGCCCAGGTCAAAATGACGCAAGGATTCAGCCAGGCGCGGCCAGGGCTGTAATACCTCGAGAATGTTGCGGCCAATGATGCGTTCACGTTCTACCCGCAGCATTTGGCGGGCGGCCTGGTTGGCGTCTGCAATGCGGTGAAGTTCGTCGAGGATGATGACTCCATCGGTCAGGTTGACGACCACCTGGTCGTAGGCCACAGGCAGCAGGTCGAGCAGGCGCAGGTAGAAAATGCTCCAGGCAATGATGGCGCCGCTGATGACCAGCGCAATCGGCGCCAGGTCGAGGCCGGGGATGGGGCTTAAGCCCGCCACGGAAACCGCATTGCCCACCCAGGGGATAATGGCGCTGGTGACCAGTCCTATCATCTGCCAGCGATAGATGTTTTTGGAACTCAGGGCCGCCCGGATGAGAATGACTGTGCCAATGCTCAACAGGATGTAGTTGTAAACCAGGTTGGCCCAAAAAACCGGCCCGTGGTCGTAGATTAAATCGGCGCCTGGGACTGCTGAGACCGGTCGAATTTCGGGCCACAACAGGCGGTGGTATTCGTTGGTAAAAGCCAGGATGATGACCAGGATCGGAATGGCGGTCAGCCAAAGGTAGTTTTGTCCGGGCAGTTTGCGTGACTGGTTGTAGCCGTACGCAAACAGGAACCAGGTCAGGCCGATGGTGGCGATTCCAAAATATTGGAACTTGGAGAACAGGATTTTGTTTTCAATTTCGACCACCGAATACTCGAGCGCCAGAAACAGCGCCCAGGCCGTCATCGAAGCCATCATCAAAGAAAAGGCAAAAGCGCCGCGCACCTCGCGGTGACGCAGGCTGTAAATCAGGATGGCGCCGTTTAGCAGGCTGGCCGCCCAGAAAATTAAACCGATGGTGTTCACTTGCCAGGTCATGCGAAGACCCTTTTCTGGCTTTGAATTTGTGCGATGGGCAGAGAGAACGAGATTTTTGTGCCTTCCTGGTAGGTGTCATCCAGCCAGATTTTGCCTTTGTGGGCTTCAATCGCCAGACGGCAAAAAGCCAGGCTCAGGCCGCCCGCTGATTGAGTTTGAAAATTCGCACGGAACAAGTCGGCGCCCAGGGGCAGGGTAATCCCTTCGGCTGAGTCGATGACCGAGATGACCACCTCGCCGTTGGGGGCGTAACGGCTGTTCAGGCGCACGATGCGCCCTTCGCGTGATTGACGAATGGAATTGCCCAACAGGCTCTGGATGACCCGCCGCAGCAGGGCCGGGTCGGCCATCAGCAGCGGCATGCCTTCGGGAATATCGGTTTGAAGCAGAATGCGTTTTTTGTTGGCGAGGGCGGCCAGTCCGCGTAGCACTTCATCGGCCAGGGCGCGCAGCGAGGTTGGTTTTGGTTCAATCGGCATTTCGCCGCCCTGCATTCGGTAAATGTCGAGGATGGAATCGACCTGATCGAGGGTTTGCTGAAGGGTGATTTGGGCCTGGTCAATGACCTCTAACTGCCCCCGGGGCAACATTGCGCCAGCCTGTCGGCGCAGGCTTTCGAGGTCGAGTGACATCGCTGTTAGCGGATTGCGCAGGTCGCTGACGATGGCCTGCGCCAATTCGGCCCGCATTTGTTCCATTTTGCGCGTCTGGCTGATATCGCGGAAGATGGCAATGCGCCCAACCCGGGTGCCTTCTTTGTCAAGCAGGGCCGAAATGCGGATGTCAATGCAACGGATGCGTTCATCCTCTACATCAACGACAAACTGGCCCAGGTCAACCCCGCGCAAAAACTCAGCCAGGCCCGGCCAGGGTTGCAGGACGTCTAAGACGCTGCGGCCAATCAGGCGTTCACGTTCCACCCGCAGCATTTCACGGGCGGCCAGGTTGGCATCTGCCACCCGGTGATACACATCCAGGATCATCACGCCATCGGTCAGGTTGGCGACTACCTGGTCGTAGGCAACCGGCAATAAGTCGAGCAGACGCAGGAAGAAAATGCTCCAGGCGGCAGCCAGTACGCTGGCCGTGAACCCCAGCGGGGTCAGGTCGAGGCCTGGCACGGGGCTGAGGCCCGAAACATAGACCAGATTCCCTACCCAGGGGATGATGGCGCTGGCAATCAGCCCAATCATCTGCCAGCGGTAGATATCTTTTGAGTTCAGGGCGGTGCGAATCAGCAGGACAGTTCCCAGCCCAAGCGCGATGTAGTTGTAGATGAAAATTAACCAGAACACCGGGCCGTAGGAATAAATCAGGTTGGCGCCTGGTTCTGGCGAGGCGGGCTGAATATCGGTCCAGAGCAGGTGATGTCTCTCGTTGGTAAAGGCCGAAACGATGGTAATGGCCGGGACAATCAGCAAAATCCAGAAATGCCTGGTCAGCCAGTTTTCTTTGCGGTTGTAATTAACCGCAAAGAGGTACCAGGTGACCCCAATGGTCGCAATGCCCAGGTATTGAAATTTTGCAAACAGGATTTTTGCAGAGATTTCGAAAACGGCGTATTCTAACGCCTGAAAAAAGGCCCAGATAATGACAGAAGAGGTCAGGAAAACGAAAAATACCGCGCCTTTTACCTGCCTGTGCCGCAAGGTGTACCCCAAAATGACACCCGCCAGGATGGATGCGATGATATAGGTCGAAGCGAAAAGGTTAACTTGCCAGGTCAAAAGTGGCTCCGCGTGTCCTGGTTACAAGAAGCGTTTGAGAACTTCTACCAGTAATTGGGCCAATAAAATTTTGAAAATCAGCGCTGCCGGGTAGGTGCTGGCATAAGAAAGGGCTGGCAGGTCGGTTTCGCTTTGGGCGTTCGCGGCGGCCAGGGCAGGCGGGTTGGTCATTGAAGCGGTCAGGGCCCCCATTGCCGATAAAACATTTAGCCGGTAGTATTTTATCATAACGGCCAGCCCGGCCAGGGCGGAGAGCGAGGTCACCGCCACCCCGGCCAGTACCAGCATCCAGCCCTGGTCTTGCAAGACTTCCAGCAGGTGCGCCCCGGCATTGGTCCCGGCACCCGCCAGAAAGAGCATCAGGCCCAGTTCGCGGGTCAGGTTTTTCGCCGCCGGGGGGACGTAAATGTTGAAGGGGCCAATTTTGCCGAAATGACCAATCAACAGGCTGACGATGAACACCCCGCCCGCCATCCCCAGTTTGACCGTCAGCCCCTCGCCAAGCGGAATGGGCACCAGCCCGACCAGTACCCCCAGGAGCAGGCCCGCCAGGTAGGCAATCATGCTGGTTTCACCGGCTTTGCGCGGCGACCCCTGCGCCTTGCGGATGAAGGCCTCGACCGCGCTTTTTTCGCCGACCACGCGAATGCCGTCGCCGCGCTCCAGGCTGACGTTGCGGTGCGGAACGACCTCCACCCCCTGGCGGCGGATGCGGGTAATGACCACGTTGTACTGTTCCCATAGCCGCATTTGCCCGAGCGTCAGTCCGGTTAGCGATTCTTCCATCACTTCCACATCCATGCTCAAGACATCGGCGTTCAAATCCATGCGTTCGCTGGTTTCCTCGCCCAGCACCAGGGTCAACTTATCCAGTTCGGCAGGGGCGCCGACCGCCATGACAATATCGCCGAGGTGAAGGACGGTTTCGGGGGTGGCAATCGTTACCTCCCCGGCGTGTTTGACCCGCGAAAGATTAACCTGCGCCATGCGGCGCGGGTTGACTTCGGCAATTGTGCGTCCGTCACAATTGGGGTTGGTGACACGGTACTGGCGCGCCAGCAGTTTGGGGTTTTCAATCGATTTTTCACGGTGCCATTCGGCTTCTTCAGCCTGTACCGGGCGTTTGAGCAGGCGCGGCAGTGATTGGGTCAGTAAGACAATCCCAATCATGCTAAAAGGGTAGGCAATGCCATACCCAACCGAGGCCAGGGCCGCGCTTTCGGGCAAGACGCGCCGCAGTACATCCAGTGCGCCAGCCAGGGCCGGGGTGCAGGTCAGCGCCCCGGTGAACAGCCCGGCGGCCAGGGCCGGGGGCAGGCCGAGTAGCGCGGCCATCGCTACGGTCACCAGGGCGCCTGTCCCGCCGATGACCAGGGCAATTACAACAAACTGGCTGCCGCGCCGCCGAAAGGTGCGAAAAAAACTTGGCCCGGCGGCCAGCCCAACGGCATAAACGAACAGGAGCAGGCCGAAATCCATAATTTCTTTGGGGATGCTCATCCCAAAATGGCCGAAGATGAGCGCCGCAAACAACACCCCCGCCGACCCCAGCGAAAGCCCACGCCACGACCAGTGTCCAATCCAGGCGCCCAGGGCCAGGATGGCAAACAGGACGAACATTTCTTCAGCAAAAGGATTCATGCGTTGCTCTCTCCATCAAGATACCCTTCGGCCCGCAAAATTCCGTTCAGGGCGCGGCGCGAATGGGCTGCGATGGCCTCGCGCCAGGCCGGGTCATCGGGCAGGTATAGCTGTTCATAACGCCAGCGCGTTGTCTGTCGGGCGGTTTCTGATGCGCCGTAGTAGAACATCTGGTTTTCTGAAACCATGGCGTACATATCACGAATGTGGTCTGTCAGGCGGTCGCCCAGGGTGCCAAACTCAAAGGTCGTTGAGTAAAATCGCTTGTCCTTAAATTCAGCCGCCGCCAGGCGGTAGAGCCAATCGCCCATATCGCCGTTGATGGGGTAAAACTCTTCGGGGTTGGTGGCGGCAATGTGCTCATAGCCAAAGGCGGCGCGCAGTTCGGTCCCGGAGCGCGGCTCGCGGGTGGAATGCACCAGGGTCAATTGACCGCGCGGCCCATAGCCGGTGTGCATATCGAGGTGCAAAATCTGCCCAAACTGTTCAAACGCCCAGCGGAACAAGTCCATCATCACTTGTGTTTCTTCGGGCAGGGTTTGCCCGCCAAAGTACAGGCCGCGCGGGTGGCGATATTGTCCGCTGAGCAGGCCGCATTTGATGCGCAGGGTGCCCATCTGGGCAATTTTAAGTGCCAAATGAGCCAGAAAACGCCCCTGTTCGAGCGCCAATGAACCCAGCCGCCGCTGTGGATTGATGAAGGCGGCCAGGCGTTCATAATCGGGGTTCTCTTGGCGTTCGTCCGGGCCGACAAAACTACGGTTCAGGTCAATATTGTCGCGGTTCACGCGCCGCCGTTGCTGCATTCCCCAGGGGTTGATGGCATGCACAAGCACCAGGCCGGTGGTCTTTTCATCCAGGCGTGGCAGATATTCCTCAAGAAACAGTTGCAGGATGTAAACGCCCGCATAGGCCTCGATTCCGTGCAGGCCGGTGGTCAGGATGAAGACCTTGTCGTTCTGCTTCGCCCCTTCAGCCTGAATCCAGTCGATTGTCAGGTCGCTGGCTGAGAGCGCTGCCCGCTTAAGGGCGGCTGAAGGCCAGCGCCGCTTAATCGTCTCTAGCAGCGCCCGAAAATCGGCGCGAGATTGTTCGTAGGAGGACGGAATTTTCATAAGCGCTTTGCAGGGGCAAGTGTTTAGAAGGGGCCATACCCGATTGCGACGGCCAGGGCCAGAAAGCCAATGGTCAGCGCGAACATCCAGACCCACAGCCCGGCCAGCCACTTAATCCACTTGGGGTAACTGACGACGGTCAGCCCAAGCGAGATGAGCAGCACCGGGTTGGTCGGGTAGGCCAGGTTTGAGAACCCGTCGCCGAAACAGTAGGCGGTTACCGCAATCTGACGCGATACGCCCACCAGGTCGGCCAGCGGCAACAGAATGGGCATCAGCAAGACGGCTTTGGCAGACCCGGAGCCGATGAAAAACTCGACAGCCAGGGCAATTGCATAGACAAGCAGGGAAGCGCCAAAGGCGCTGGCGTTTTCAAAAATTCCGGCGGCGTGGTAGAGCAGTGTGTCGAGAATCCCGCCGCTGGCGACAATGTGCCGCACGCTGGCCGCCATTAAGACCAGTGGAATGGCCGGGGCAATGCCTGTGGCGCCTTCGGCAACTGCTTTGAAAACTGTCCGGGCGCCCGCGCCAGAGAGAAACCCGGCTCCAACACCGGCCAGCAAAAAGAGCAGGCCTACAACGGGCAGAGCATAATCGGTCAGGAAGGGCACAAAAGGCGCAGCCATGAGCGCCGCCAGAATCAGGAGCAGGAAAATCCCCAGCCAGGCTCCGGCGCGTTGCAGGTTGCCGGTTGGGATGGAGGCGGCGTCAAATTTGTAATTGCGGTAATGGGCGCGTTCGGCGCTTTCGTCGGCAAAGACCGGCGAGGCTTCGGGGTTGCGCTCGACCCGTTTGGCGTAGCGGGTCAGAAAGGCGGCCAACAGCAGGTAGGCCAGCGCAAACAAGACCAGTCTCGGCCCTGCGCCCGAGAAGAGCGGCAGACCAGCCAGTTTTTGGGCGACCCCAATCGTAAATGGGTTGGTGATGGCGGTCGAAAAGCCCACATTGGTTGCCAAAATGCTCATGCCCAGGCCGGTCAGGGCGTCCCAGCCGAGTGAGTAGGCCAGGGCTACCATGAGCGGCACGAGCGGCAGAACTTCTTCGAAGATGCCGAAGAAGGCCCCCAGGCACATGAAAAAGAAAGAGATGGCCAGCAAGAGAGCGTATTTTTGACCGCCAAAGCGGCTGACAATTTGCGCCAGGGCGGCCTGCAAAATTCCGCTTTTATCGAGAATGGCAAAGGCAATCCCAACAAACAGCAGGAAGATCAGGATGACAATTACCGTCAGGCTGCCTTCGGCCACCAGTACTTCGAGCGGGGCGGTGAACCAGCGCCAGATGGGGTAATCGTGCTTTTCGACGGTCGCAAAAGTGCCAGGCAGAATGACCTCGCGCCCGTCGGGCAGGCTCTCGCGCTGGTAACGGCCCGCCGGAACCACCAGGGTCAGGATTCCTGAAGCCACCATCAGCGCCAAAAGGATGAGAACAGACTGTATGAACGATTTCTGATTGATTTGCGCCCCAGATTTTTGCTCTTGCATGGTGTTCTCCTTGCCAGGCTTAGATTTCCCAAACTTTGCGCACAAAATTGAAAAGTTGTTCGACGCCGTGTTCAATCGGGTCGGTTTCGATGTATTCATCGAGCGTATGCGCGCCGCCGCCGCGGGTGATACCAAGCACCAGGGCCGGGTAGCCCAGGCTGAGCGGGATGTTGGCATCGGTGGAGCCTTGTGTCAGGGTAGGCTCGATGCCCTGGGCGCTGATGCAGGCTTGCGCCAGGCGAACAAGCGGGTGCTCGCGGCTCAGTTCGCCTGCCGGGCGCTGGCCGATGATTTCACTTTCGAACCAGACCCCCGGACGACTGCTGTTGTGAATCAGGTGTTCAACCCGGTGCGCCAGGTCGCGCAGGGTGTTTTCATTTTCGGAGCGCAGGTCAAGCTCGAACCAGGCTTCGGCGGCCAGGGTATTGACCGAGGTGCCGCCGCCGATGCGGCCTACGTTCAGGGTGGTGCGCGGGCTGGCAGGTAGTTTCAGGCCGCTTAGAGCGGCGACCATCTTGGTCAGTTCGTGAATGGCGGATGGGTCGCCGTAATCGCTCCATGAGTGCCCGCCCCGGGTGTGACAGGTGATTTTGTAGCGCCGCACGCCAATGCCGCGATGGTAAATGTGCCCGAGGGCCATGCCTTCAATCGCCAGGTACAGGCGCGGGGCCGGGCCAAAGCGCTGGCAGAGGGCTTTCATGCCTTTCAGGTCGCCCAGGCCTTCTTCGCAGGTGTTGGCCGCCAGCCACAAATCGCCGGGCAGGCTAATTTTGCGTTCTTTGAGCAGCATTAGCAGGCCAAATAGCCCGGCGACCCCTGTCGAATTGTCTCCGATGCCAGGGCCGTAGATGCGGCCTGGCTCGCGCCGAATGGCGAGGTCGGTTTCAGCCGGGAAAACCGTATCGAGATGCGCTGAGATAACCAGCGGGGGTTCTGTTCCGCTGCCTGGCAGGCAGGCCAGGGCATTTCCCGCGGGGTCAATTTCCAGCCGCGAGAGGCCGTTTTGGCGGAACATTTCCAATACGAATTTGGCTCGCGCGGCCTCCTGAAAGGTGGGCGCAGCAATTTGTTGAATTTGAATGGCGAGTTCGGAAATGTAGTCTTTCATGTCACTTCTTTGACAATCCCTGCCAGGGAATGCAGGCGCGCCTGGGCCAGGCCGGGCATCGAGTCGAGAGCATAAAACGGCCCGCTGCCTTCAATGTTGAGCGAGGCTGCAATGTTGCCATGCAAAACGGCTTGCAGTGGGTCGCGGGTGGCGCTAAACCCGGCCACAAAGCCGCCGCTGAAGGCGTCTCCGGCGCCGGTCAGGTCAACCGGGTTGTTGGGGTAGGCCGGGATTTCCCAGCGGCGGGCGGTTTCGGTTTCGTAAAGGTATTGTCCGCGTCCGCCGCGTTTGATGACAATAAACTGGCAGCCGAAACTGCCCAGGGTGGCGGCCATTTCCCACAGGTTGTCGGTGCGGCCCCAGAACAGAGAGCGGATTTCGTCTTCGGAGGGCAAAAAGGCTGTCACACCTTGCAGCAGGGAGCGCAGGTCAAACAAGAAGTTGCCGTTCATATAGCCCGGGGCCGGGTCGATGGTCACAATTGACGTGCCGTTGTGGCGAAATGCGGCTGCAAATTGCATGTGAGTGGCAAAGTCGAGCGGGCAGAGATGCGCGGCGCGGGCCTGTTTGTAATCGTCGGGGATGTCGAGCAGGCGCGGCGAATCGGGGTTTTGGCGGTTGCGGCTATCCTGGCTGTCTTCGGGGGATTGATAGCCCAGCAGTGATTTGGGAAAGGTCAGCCCCAGGCGCGCAAAATGAGCCACCGGGTTGCTTTTCTGGCTGGTAAACAGGTCGGTGTAAACGATGAAGGCGCGCAGGTCGAGGCTGGTTGGCAGGATGCGGATGCCCTGAATGTCAAAGCCTTTTTTCTGGAAGTTCCTGAGCCATTCGTGGGGGTAATCTTCTCCCACCCGCGCCAGCAGGCCAATGCTCTCTTCATCCCAAAGACGCGCCCCGGCGGCGGCATACAGCAAGTTACCGCCCGGTGTATCCAGCAGTGGGATGCCATCGGGCGGCAACAGGTATTGTCGGCGCAATTGCCCGACGAGAACAAGCGGGCGATAGGCGGCTGGCATCAGGTTATAAAGACTTTTGATTCGGCTTCTGCGCGGGATGAATCGACAGGCAGGGTGATGGTGAAGTTGCTTCCCTTGCCTGGCAGGCTTTGTACGGTGATTTTGCCGCCGTGCATTTCAACCATCATTTTGGCTACCGAAAGCCCCAGCCCCATGCCGCCATGTTTGCGGGTCAGGTGCGATTCAACCTGGTAAAAACGCTCAAAAACATGCGGCAGGTCTTTGGCCGGAATGCCGATGCCGTCGTCAATCACTGAAATCTGAATGTACCCCGGAATTTCTTTGACCGCTACCAGCACATGCCCGCCCTCGTTGGTGAACATGATGGCATTGCGCACCAGGTTCATCAGGGCAATTCCAATTTTGTCGGCATCGCCTTCAACCATCAGGTCTGCCGGGCCGATATCGGCACGCAGGGCAATTTTTTTGTGATTGGCCTCAATGCGCATGTTTTCGATGACATCGGCGACGATTTTCTTAATCGAGACGTTGTGGGCGCGCACCACCGCTGTGCCCGCCTGGGCGTTATCGACGCTGGTCATGTTTTCAATAATTTCTTTCAGCCGCATGGCATTGCGGATGATGGTATCCATCTGGTCGTGAAATTCATTCCCGATAATTTCGCGCAGAAAGGTGGAATGCCCGATAATCAACCCCAGGGGCGTGCGCAGTTCATGGGAGGTGATGGCGATGAAGTCGGTTTTCATCTTGTCGAGACGGGCGGCTTCTTCTTTAATTTTTTCAATGATGCCCTCAAGGCTGGTGTTTTCAAAAGAAAGCGCCAGCAAAGAAGCCAGCGTCTCTAGAATTTGGGCATCTTCGCCGTTATAATCAAGCCCGCCCTTTTTGTTGATGGCTTCCAATACCCCCAGAACCTCGCCACGATAGGTAATCGGCACTGCCAGAATTGAGCGGGTGGCCGTTTTGGTGGCCTGGTCAACTTTTTTGTAGTGCCGTGGGAATTTTGCGGCCTCTTTAATTGCCACAACCCGGTTTTCGGCATAAGCCAGCCCGGCAATGCTCTCGTCGATGGGGACGGGGAATTCTTGCGAAACGGTATGGCTGGCATCAGAGGAAGCCACAAAGCGCAGCGCGTGTGTCTCGTCATCGTAGAGCAACACCGAAGCCGATTCCGAATTGGTTAATTCGGTCATTGCCTGGGTAGCCGTCGCAAGCAGGGTTTCCATCTCTACCTGGCTGCTCAACATGCGGCCAATCTTTAAGAGCCAGCCGGTTTGGCGGGCATTGCTCTCATTTGCTCTCTGAGATGCGGGGCTTTCCATAAGAATTGACCAAACCTGTTTGCCTTCGTGAGATAATAAGATTATACTGCCTTTCGCCCCAAATCGGGCGGCGCGGCCTGGCCGCACCTGGAGAATCCATTTGCTGCGCCCCTCGTCCATGACGCGGGGCAGACACTTCCCAAAAACCGCAAGGAGAGAACCCGTATGAGCAACAAAAAAGTTCGTGTGGCGATTATTGGCGTAGGAAACTGCGCCTCGTCGCTTGTTCAGGGTGTCGAATATTACAAAGACACCCCTGAAAACGCCAGCGTCCCCGGCCTGATGCACGTCAACCTGGGCGGCTACCACATCCGCGATATCGAATTCACCCTCGGTATCGATATCAACGCCACCAAAGTTGGCAAAGACCTGAGCGAAGCCATCTTTGCCGAGCCAAACAACACCGTCAAATTTACCGATGTGCCGCACCTGAACGCCCCGGTTGTGCGCGGCATGACCCACGATGGCCTGGGCAAGTACCTCTCGCAGGTCATCACCAAAGCCCCTGGCCCCACCGCCGATATCGTCAAACTGCTCAAAGAAACCAAAACCGACGTGGTTGTCTCGTACCTGCCGGTTGGTTCTGAAATGGCGACCAAGTGGTACGTGGAGCAAATCATCGAGGCCGGCTGCGCCTTTGTCAATGCCATTCCGGTTTTCATCGCCTCCAGCGAATATTGGGGCAAACGCTTCAAAGATGCTGGCCTGCCCATTTTGGGCGACGACATCAAGAGCCAGGTGGGCGCCACCATCCTGCACCGCGTTCTCACCAGCCTGTTTGTTGACCGCGGCGTGCGCATCGACCGCACCTACCAGCTCAACTTTGGCGGCAACACCGATTTCATGAACATGCTTGAGCGTGAGCGCCTTGAGAGCAAGAAAATCTCAAAAACCGGCGCCGTCACCAGCATGATGCCCTACCAGCTGCCCGAAAGCGACATTCACGTCGGCCCGTCAGACTATGTGCCGTGGCTGACCGACCGCAAGTGGTGTTACATCCGCATGGAAGGCACCACCTTTGGCGAAGTGCCGCTCAACCTGGAGGCCAAACTCGAAGTTTGGGACAGCCCCAACTCGGCGGGCGTCATCATCGACGCCGTGCGCTGCGCCAAACTGGCCCTCGACCGCAAACTGAGCGGCCCCATCATTGGCCCGTCCTCGTACTTCTTCAAGACCCCGCCCAAGCAGTTCAAAGACGATGTTTGCCTGGCGATGACCGAGGCCTTCATCAAAGGCGAAAGCAACCAGTAAACCATCTGGCCACCAGAATTGATGGCGGGGATGTCTGCCTCTGGCAGGGGTCCCCGCCAAATCGGTTAAAATCGCTGCCATGAGTTTTTCCCGTTCTCTCAACCGGAGCGCGCTCAGCCTGGGCCTGCTCACCGTTTTCCTGGCCGCTTGCCAGCCTGCGGCGGTTTCGACCCCGCCACGCCCAGACGAATCCGCGTTGATGACCGCCGCCGTTGCCACCGTCTATGCCGAAAGCACCCTGGCCGCCCTGCCGCCTGCCGCCACACCGACAGTCCTCCCCAGCCCCACACCGACGGCCACTGCCACCGTTCCGCGCACCCCGCCAGCCCTGCCTGCCGGGTTCACTACCGACCTGCTCAAACCGCTCGACCAGCCCGCTGCCTACATTCAAGACTCGTGCCAGTATCTGCGTGCCAAATGGGATCCATCCAACGCCGAACCCGGCACGGTGCTGATGCCCATCATGTTTCATGGCATTGCCAAAGGGGAAGTCAACAGCGCCGCCACGGGCGTTTATCATGATATGAGCATGAGCGACTTCCACCGCCTGATGAAAGACCTGAAAGACCAGGGCTTTGAAGCCATCACCATGCAGCAGGCCGCCGATTTTCTCTATCACAATGCCCGCATTCCCAAACGCTCGGTCTTGTTGATTGTGGATGACCGCAAATTCCGCGAGAGTTTCGACAACACCTTCCGTGAATATTATGAGCAGTGGGGCTGGAAGGTGGTCAACTCATACATCACCCTCGATGAACGCCCCGACCTGTGGCAGCAAAATGCCGCGCTCGAAGCCGAAGGCTGGGTAGACCACCAGGCGCATGGCTACGTCCACAATGAAAACATCACCGCCAACTCAAGCGAAGACTATATGCGCCAGGAACTGGGCAAGCCGTTTGAGATGATGCAAAAATATTTCAACAAGACCCCCATTGCCTACATTTGGCCGGGCGGCAGTTTTACCCCGCGCGCCGTGCAGATTGCCCGCGAATACAACTACCGGCTGGGGTTTACGGTTAACCCGCGCGGGCCGGTCATGTTCAACTGGGTGCCGCAGGCCGCCCAGGCGGACCCCATGCGCCCATCTTACATTCCAGAAGCCCCTGCCGCCGACCCGCTGATGACCCTGCCGCGCTACTGGTCGCCCGATGCCCGCAATCACATTGATACCGTGCGCCAGATTGGCAACCAGGCCGCCGAATACGCTCAATCGGTGCGGGCGATTGAGTTGGAATATTACGACATTGTCTGCGCGCCGGTTTATGGCCCGCTGCCCGCGCCGTGAACCGCGCCCGAGCCTTGTTCAGCCACCTGGCCTCGCGCCTTTCTCATGTTTGGAGACCGATGATCACCAGTTGCATTTTTTGTAAAATTGTGGCTGGCGAAGCCAAAGCCAGCATCGTTTACCAGGATGAGTTTGTGACCGCTTTTCGCGATATTCACCCGGTTGCGCCGACCCACATCCTGATTGTCCCCAATCGTCACATCGACTCAGTGAACCAGGCCGAGTCTGCTGATGCCGCCGCGCTGGGGCATCTGTTTCTGGCGGCCCAAAAAATTGCCGCGCTGGAAAAAATCCAGCACGGCGGGTATCGTCTGATTGTCAATACCGGCCCCGATGGCGGCCAGACGGTTTTTCATCTGCACATGCACTTGCTCGGCGGCGGGCGGATGCGCCACCCAATGGGTTAAAGGCCGGGCAAAATCGTCTCTTGCTTGAATCAAAACGGCGACCAGCCAATCTGTTGGTCGCCGTTTTACGTTCCTGGATGGTTCAGGCAAAAATTAGTTTTGTGCGCTCGATGCGCGTACTTTCAAGCGGAATTTCAAGCACGGCCAGCACTTCTTCGGGGCGGCCGGTCGCGCCCTCGCGCGCGGTCAGGCGCATGTGCAGGGTCTCGACAGGCTCGACCACCGCGACAGGCTCGACCACCGCGACAGGCTCGACCGCCAGAGCAGATAAGGTCAGGGATTCAATCAGCGGCCTCAGGTCGTAGGGTTTGCCGCGCCGTTCTCGCGGCAACGAGTCGGCTTCCATAACGGCGGCCAGGCGCCGGGTGAGCGCGGCTGTATCCACTTTGTCGAGCAGAGTGACTTCAAATTCGGCGGCAATCACCTGGGTTTGCAGGGCCGGGCCGCGTTCATCCACGGTTACAACCTGTTGGATGACCAGCCCCGCCGGCAGGGCCGCTTGCAGGCGCGACTGAAAATCGTGCTCTAGCGGGCTTTCGACCCACAGGTCGGCTACTTCACAGCGCGAAGAGAATCCCAGCGGCAGTGCCGAGGCCAGTTGAATTTTGGGCTGGGGGTGAAAGCCCTGGCTGTAGGCCAGGGTGATGTCGGCCCGGCGGGTGGCGCGTTCCCACAGGCGGTGCAGGTCGAGATGCCCGGTGTAGCGCAAGGCGCCCTGTTTTGAGAAGGTTATCCGAACTCTCGTGCTCATGCGGCCACCGTTTCTGGCGCTTTGCGGGCCGGGCTTTTGACTTCGGGACATTTCCAATAGTTGCCGGGGTTTTCGCGCCGGGTTTGGGTGAAGGTTGGCAAAATGCCGCAGGCAAAGCAGTGCTGGCGGCAGTCTATCCGAATCTGCCCTTCCAGGCTTTGGCGGAAGTCCTGGAACAGGTATTCTTTGCGCACCGCGCTGGAGATGTGGTCCCACGGGAAGATTTCATCGGCCCGGCGCTGGCGATAGGTGTAAAAATCGGGGTCAATGCCGTGTTCATTGAAGGCCGCGTACCAGGTATCAAAGTGATGCTGGTCGTTCCAGGCGTCAAATTTGGCGCCGTTCTTCCAGGCGGTGTAAATGACCTCGGCCAGCCGCCGGTCGCCGCGGGTCAGCCAGCCTTCGAGCAGGCTGTCTTCAATCTTGGTCAGGGTCAGTTTGATGTTTTTATCACGCATTTCCTGCCGCAGGAGCACCTGCTTGGCGCGAATTTTTTCGGGCGTATCGAGCGCAACCCACTGAAAGGGCGTGTGCGGCTTGGGGATGAAGGTGCTGACGCCAACGTTCAGTTTCACCCGGTTGCCAGCCACTTTGCGGCCTTCGCGCAAGACACGATTGCACAGGTCGGCAATGGCCTGCACATCTTCGAGCGTCTCGCTGGGGTGTCCAATCATGAAATACAGTTTCAGCGTGACCCAGCCGCGGGCGTAAATTTCGCGGGCGGTGTTGATGATGTCTTCATCGGGGATGAACTTGTTGATGATGCGCCGCATTCGTTCGCTGGCGGCTTCGGGGGCCAGGGTAAAGCCGGCGGTGCGGCGGTCTTTCAGTTTTTCCATCAGGTCAATCGAAACCGATTCGATGCGCAGGGATGGCAGCGAAAAACTCAGGTGCTTGTTGCTAAATTTATCGCTGATGGCGGTCACCAGTTCGACGATGTTGCTGTAATCGGACGAAGACAGCGACATCAGCGCCAGTTCCTCCGAGCCGGTAGCCTGGATGGCGGCCTCGGCGGCGGCGACCACTTCTTCCACAGAGCGTTCGCGCACCGGGCGCACAATCATGCCCGCCTGGCAAAAGCGGCATCCGCGCGTGCAGCCGCGCATGATTTCGACCGAAACCCGGTTGTGCACCACCTCGATATTGGGGACGATGAATCGGGTCGGCGGGGGAGGCAGTTTGGCAACCATCCGCTTGGTGATTTTTTTCGGCGCTTCGGGCGTCAGCGGACTCACCCCGGCCAGGGTACCGTCATCCAGGTAGTCCACACGGTACAGGCTGGGGACGTACACCCCCGGGATTTGTGCCAGGGCGCGCAGGAGGGCTGCGCGTTGTCCGGTGTTCCGGTTATCCGGTTGTTCCGTTGTCAACTGGCGAACTGGAGAACTAGAAAACCGCAACACAACATCAAGAATGTCATGGATGACTTCCTCCCCTTCACCAATCACAAACGCGTCAATGAAGGCGTGCATTGGCTCGGGGTTCATGGTGCTGTGCCCGCCCGCAATCACCAGCGGGTGCGCCATCGTCCGCTCTTCGGCGCGGATGGGAATGCCAGCCAGGTCGAGCATGTTCAGGGCGTTGGTGAAGAGCGTCTCGTAGGGCAGTGAAAAGCCCAGGATGTCGAACTCTTGAATCGGGTGAAAGGTCTCCAGCGAGTAGAGCGGGATGCCCTCAGCGCGCATCAGCGCTTCCATATCCACCCAGGGCGCGTAGGTGCGCTCGGCCAGGGCGTCTTCGCGCTGGTTAATCTGGTCGTACAGGATTTTCAGGCCGACGTTTGGCACGCCGATATCATAAATATCTGGAAAAGCCAGCGCCACCCGCAGGGGCGTTGTTTGCCAGTCTTTGACGGTGATATTGACCTCGCCGCCCACATAGCGGCCCGGTTTTTCGACCTTGAGCAAAATGCGGTCTAATTTGGCTTGAATTTGTGCAGGAGTTAACATGCTGGCATTATAACGCCCACCCCCCGGCCTGCCAGCGGATGATTGTCACTGATTTGGAGTGAATTTGTCAATATTTTGGTGCACAAAAAGGGCCACCCGGTTTTGCGAGTGGCCCTTTTTCTTTATCTATGCTTGTCGTTCTCAGGCTTCAGCCGTGGCCCGGCGATTTTTCAGCCACTCGGCGCCCAACAGCCACAGCGCGCCCAGCCCAAACAGGAAGATGGCAATCTCAAGCAAGACATTTGCCACCGGGATGACAGCCAGGATGGCGTAAAGCGTCACCCCCAGCGCCAGCGGCCAGAATTTGTGCGCGCCCAGGGCCGGATTGACCCGCTCCAGGATGAGTTGACCAGCCAGCAGGCTGACGGCGATTTTGGTAACAAAGGCCACCACCAGGCCAAAGCCCACCGAAAGCACCAGGATACCCGTCAGGCCGCTGATAATCAGCGCGCCGCTCAGGCCGCCCAGGGTCAGCACCCCAAAGATGATTCCGCCCAGGGTCATGATGAACACGATGACCAGCAGGCTGAACGGAAAAGCCGCCGCAGAGAGCAGGCCCCATCCCAGGCTGGGCAGGGGCTTCGAGCGAATGTTCTGCCCCAGCCGGTTGATGAAATTGGGGAACAGCCAGGCCAGGAACAGGCCCACCAGAATCAGGCTGGCAATGTTGCGCACCACATCAAACCCGGCATCCATCGCCACTTCAGCCGGGGTGCGGTTGGCCCTGCGAATTTCGCGCAATTCCTCTTCACCGTAAACCGGTTCGGTGCGGGTGATGGTGCCGCCCACTGCCGATTCGGGCACGTCTAACTTGCGGTCAGAGATGTATTCCAGGTTGCCGCCAATTTTGGCCTGTGGCCCAAAGACCAGGCCCACCCGCAGATTGGGGATGGTGATTTCTTGCTCGGGGTCAAGGGTCATTGGCCCCATGCGCTGGCCCTCGTTTTCGATGCGCCCCAGCGCAAAGGTGGCGTTGCCGCCAATGCTGCCGCGCAGTTCAATCGCGCCGGTCGCCAGGTGGGCATTTCGGGCTACCTCTCCGGCCAGCAGGTTTTGGGCGTTGGCCATCACCAGGTCGCCGCCGATTTTCGAGCCGGGCTTTGTCTCCAGGCTGGCGCCTGCGCCAATCAGGTCATCCCCAATCACGGCATCCCCACCGATCAAGAAAGCCGCCCCGGCCAGGCGGGCATCGTCTTGGACGTTGCCATTGATGATGATGTCGCGGGCCGCGGCCATCAGGTCACCTTCAACCGTGCCGTTGATGATGACGGTCTGGGCCGCCACTGCCAGGTCGCCTTTGATGGTGCCTTCAATCGTCACGGTTTGAGCCGCCAGGTACAGGTCATCTTCAATAACTTCCCCGCTGGCAATCACAATATGGTCGCCTGCCCGGGTTTCAAAGGCCCGCGCAGGCAGCGCAATTGAAAGGAACACCAGCGAGAGCAGCAAAGCCGGCAAAAAAATTCGGGAAATGCGAGACATACACGCTCCTTACAAAGAAAAAATGGGAGAGAAGACTACACCATATACGCGCCGTGCTCAGGCGGGTTGCAGCCAAAAGGCGACCTGGCGGTCAAAAGCCGCCTGAAGGCGGCTTCGTGTTTTAGCCCGGCCAGCAACAAACCCCAACCGGGTTCCTATTCCACCTTTTCGACGACAATCTGGGCTTCGCCCACCAGCGCAGCAATTGCGCCAATTGCCGCCAGGGTCGGGGCCAGCAGCGCGCCTGCCACCCCAACCGTCAGCGGAATTTCCATAAACGTCCGCCCTTGCTTGTCGCGGATGATCACGCGGCGAATATTGCCCTCGTGAATGAGCGCCTTAATCCGCGCCAGCAATTCCTCGCCATTGACAGAAAATTCTTCGGTACGGGTTTCTTGATTCATCACAGCCTCCGGCCTGATATACGTCAATTATGGCACAAGATTGCAGAAATGCGCCAACCTGCTGGGGGTTGGGGGCAGGGTTTTCACAAAGTCCGAGTCGTGTCACTGCGAGGACGCTAGCCCGAAGCAGTCTCCTGTAAAACGGGTCAATCTGACCTTTGGGAGATTGCTTCAGCGGCAAAAACCGCCGCTTCGCAATGAAATCGTTTTTTTGTCAACTTACTTTGTGAAAGCCCTGGGGTTGGGGGTGGCTTATGGCAAAAAAGTTTATCGCCAGCCCCAAAATGGTGTTATAAACAAAAATATCTGGCGGAGGAATTCCATGCTCACCATCACCAAAATTGACACCAGCGATAAAGCCCAGGCGCGCAAATTTGTGCGCTTCCCTTATGAGCATTACAAAAACTGTCCCTACTGGGTGCCGCCGCTTTTCATCGATGCCAACCTGTATCTCAAAAAAAAAAAACACCCCTTCTTCGAGCACTCCGAGGCCGATTTCTTCATCGCCGAACAAGATGGCCGCGTGGTTGGGCGTCTCGCCGCCCTCGAAAACAAACCCTTCAACCGCTACCACAATGCCCAGGACGCCGAATTTTACTTCTTCGAGAGCATTGATGACCAGCAGGTTGCCAACGCCCTCTTCAACGCCGCCTTCGATTGGGCGCGTTTGCGCGGACTCAAACGCATCGTCGGCCCCAAAGGCATGGGCCCGCTCGATGGCTATGGCATTCTGGTCGAAGGCTACGACCAGCGCCAGATGATGACCATGATGAACTACAACTACGACTACTACCCGCGCCTGCTCGAAAACCTGGGCTTCGAGAAAGAAGTCGATTTCGTCTCCTGCTACGTCCCCGCCGAAAATTTCAACATCCCCGAGCGTGTCGAACGTATCGCCAAACGCGTCATGGAACGCGGCAAACTGCAGGTCAAGCGCTTCAAGAGCAAGCGTGAACTCGTCCAATGGGCCGGGCGCATCGGCCAGGCCTACAACCAGGCCTTTGTCAACAACTGGGAATACTACCCCCTGACCGACCATGAAATCAAATTTGTCGTTGATAACATCATCACCGTCGCCGACCACCGCCTGATAAAAATCATCACCCACGAAGAAAAGCCGGTCGGCTTCCTGTTCGCCTTCCCCGATGTCTCCGCCGCCCTTCAGCGCGCCCGCGGCCACCTGCTGCCCTTCGGCCTGCCCGACCTGCTGCTCGAAATGCGCCGCACCAAAACCGTTTCTGGCAACGGCATGGGCATCTTGCCCGAATTTCAGGGTCACGGCGGCAACGCCCTGCTCTACTACGAAATGGCAAAATCGTTCATGGAATTCAACTTCCAGCACGTCGAAATGACCCAGGTCGCCGAAACCGCTACCCAAATGCGCGCCGACCTGAAAAACCTGAACGGCGTCGAATACAAGAACCACCGCGTTTATCGTAAAGATTTGGAATAACGCGTCAGGAGCTCTCATGCCCTTCGACTTCATCCCCGCGCCCCGGCGGATTCTCCTTTTCAGGATTT
>CAZNCT010000038.1:0-3077 GCA_964571615.1 uncultured Anaerolinea sp.
CAACCCCTCGCACCTGGTCATCTCACCCGGCCCCGGCGAACCCATCGCCGATGGAGGCATCTCCGCCGAGGCCATGCGCTACTTCACCGGCAAAATCCCCGTTCTGGGCGTTTGTCTTGGGCACCAGTGTTTGGGCGCCGTCTATGGCGGCAAAGTCTCACGCGCCCCGCGCCTGATGCACGGCAAAACCTCGCGCGTCCACCACTACGGGCAGGGATTATTCGCTGGCATCCCCAGCCCATTTGAAGCCACCCGCTACCACTCGCTGATTGTCGAATCACCCGTCCCCGCCGACCTGGAAGTGACCGCCTTCACCGCAGAAGGCGAAATCATGGGGCTGAAACACAAAACCGCCGAAACCTACGGCGTGCAATTCCACCCCGAATCCATCCTCACCCAGCACGGCAAACAAATCTTGCAAAACTTCCTCAATCTTTGAAAATTCATTCTGCATTCTGCAATCTGCACTCTGCACTCTGCATTTGGAGGCCCTTATGCTAAAACCCTTTATCGCCAAAGCCATCAACCTGACCAACCTGAGCGCCGAAGAAGCCGAGCAGGCCATGACCATCATCATGACCGGCCAGGCCACCCCGGCCCAAATTGGCGCCTACCTCGTCGCCCTGCGCATGAAAGGCGAAACGGTCGAAGAAATTACCGGCTCAGTCCGCGCCATGCGGGCCGTTTCGCTCAAAGTGCCGGTCAGCGACCGCTCCCAACCCATTTACGATGTCGTCGGCACCGGCGGCGATGGCGCGCACACCTTCAATATCTCCACCGCCGTAGCCTTTGTCGTGGCCGGAACCGGGCGACGGGTGGCCAAACACGGCAACCGCGCCGCATCCTCCCAATGCGGCAGCGCCGACGTGCTGGCTGCCCTGGGTCTCAACCTCGACCTGACCCCCGAACAGGTCGGCCAGGCCATTGACGAAATCGGCATCGGCTTCATGTTCGCGCCCAAATTCCACCCGGCTATGAAACATGCCGTTGGCCCGCGCAAGGAAATCGGCCAGCGCACCATCTTCAACGTCCTCGGGCCTCTCACCAACCCCGCCGGGGCCGAAATCCAACTGACGGGCGTTTACGCTCCCACGCTCACCGAACCGCTTGCCCACGTTCTCAACGAACTCGGCAGCCATGCCGCGCTGGTCATTCACGGCGCAGGCGGGACAGACGAACTCAGCCTGCTCGGCCCCAACCGCGTCAGCCACCTGCAAGATGGCGCCGTCCGCACCTACGACCTCGACCCCGCCGACTACGGCCTGCCGCGCGCCACCATCGCCGACCTGCGCGGCGGCACTCCCGACGAAGCAGCCCAGATGATGCGTGACTTGTTCACTGGCAAACTGAACGGCCCTCGCCGCGATGCCGTCCTGCTCAACGCTGCCGGCACCCTGGCCGCCCAAACCGGCGACATCAAAACCGCCCTGGCCGAAGCCGAAGACTCCCTTGCCAGCGGCGCGGCCCTTGCCAAAATGACCCAACTCGTCGAATTCAGCCAATCCTTCACCTCGCCATCCGCTTAAAATCCGTTTATCCGTTCCATATCCGTTCCCAAAATCCGTTTATTCGCTTCGCCGGAGGCCATCCGTTGACCAACATCCTCGAAACCATCCTCGAACAAAAACGCCTGGAAATCGCGGCGCTCGACGCCCCGGCCCTGCGCCGCGCCGCAGAATCTTCCCCTGCGCCTCGCGATTTTCTCGCTGCTCTCATCTCCGGCCCTTCCCTCAACGGGGGAAGGGGGAAAAATCCCCATCTCCCACCGGGAGAGGGGATAGGGGTGAGGGAAAAGCCCCCCGCCCTGATTGCCGAACTCAAGCGCGCCAGCCCCTCGAAGGGGGTTTTGGCCCCACACCTCGACCTGCTCCAGGTAGCCGACCTCTACACCCAAAACGGCGCATCCGCCATCAGCGTCCTCACCGACGAAAAATTCTTCCAGGGCAAACTCGAAACCCTGCGCCAATTACGAATTACCAATCACCAATTACCGCTCTTACGAAAAGATTTCATCATTGACGACTCCCAAATCTACGAAGCCCGCGCCAACGGCGCCGACGCCATCCTGCTCATCGCCGCCGCCCTGCCCGATGACGCCCACTTCGCCGACCTGCACGCCTGCGCCCTCAGCCTCGGCCTGACCGCCCTGGTCGAAGTCCACGATGAAGCCGAAACCGAGCGCGCCCTGCGCATTCCCGGAATTCGTTTAATCGGCATCAACAACCGCAACCTGTCCACCTTCGAAGTCTCGCTCGAGACCACCGAACGCCTCCGCCCGCTCATCCCCGCCGACATCGCCGTCGTCGCCGAAAGCGGCATCTTCACCGCCGCCGATATCGCCCGCCTGCAAAACGCCGACATCGACGCCATCCTGGTCGGCGAAGCCCTCGTCACTGCCCCAGATATCGCCGCCAAGGTGCGGGAACTCTCTGGTCTGTAGCGCGGGATGTTATCCCGCGCAGGCGGATTAGCAATCCGCCCTACGGAAAAAACTTATGACCAAAATCAAAATCTGCGGCATCAAAACCCTCCCCGACGCCCTCGCCGCCATCGAAGCCGGCGCAGATCTGCTGGGCTTTAACTTCTACCCCAAAAGCCCGCGCTACATCACGCCCGAAGCCTGCGCCGAAATCACATCCGTTTTGCGCGAAAAATACCCGGCTGTGACCCTTGTCGGCGTCTTCGTCAACAGCCCGGCAGACGAAATCCGCGCCACACTGCAAACCGCTCACCTGCACCTCGCCCAACTGCACGGCGACGAAACCCCCGAAATGCTCACCGAACTCGGCCCCCTGGCCTTCAAAGCCATCCGCCTGCCCTCCTCCGTTTCCCTCCGTGAGTCCGTGAAAGAGTCCGCTTCCACCCCGTCCGCTTCCCTCCGCGATTCCGTGACAAAGTCCGCTTCCACCCCATCCGTTTCCCTCCGTGAGTCCGTGAAAGAGTCCGTTTTCAGCCAATCCGCTTCCATCCGCGATTCCGCTACAGAGTCCGCTTCCACCCCGTCCGCTTCCCTCCGTGAGTCCGTGAAAGAGTCCGTTTTCGACCCATCCGTTTCCCTCCGTGAGTCCGTGAACGAG
>CAZNCT010000038.1:3171-3679 GCA_964571615.1 uncultured Anaerolinea sp.
ACGCCGCCGCCCAAATCGCCCAGCAATAGCCCATCCTGCTGGCAGGCGGCCTGACCCCCGAAAACGTCGCCGAAGCGATTCGCACAGTCCAACCCTGGGGCGTCGATGTCGCCTCCGGCGTCGAATCCGCCCCCGGCATCAAAGACCCGGGCAAAATGCAAGCCTTCGTCAAAGCGGTGCGCGGCAGTCAATAACGCGGTACTCGACTCTCGAATATCAAACACCAATCTCCAATCTAAAATCTAAAATCTCCAATCTAAAATCCCCATGCCCACCCTCCTTCCTCCCAAATTCGGCCCCTACGGCGGACAATACGTCCCCGAAACCCTCATGCCCGCCCTGACAGAACTCGAAGCCGAGTTCGTCGCCGCCCAAAGCGACCCCGACTTCCAGCGCGAGTTCAACAAACTGCTCGCCGATTTCGTTGGCCGCCCCACCCCGCTCACCTACGCCCGGCGGCTCTCGGAGCAACTCGGCGGCGCGCAAATTTATCTCAAGCGTGAAGACC
>CAZNCT010000038.1:3699-26424 GCA_964571615.1 uncultured Anaerolinea sp.
GCCCTCGGCCAGGCCCTGCTCGTCAAACAAAAAAACAAAAACCGCATCGTCGCCGAAACCGGCGCAGGCCAGCACGGAGTTGCCTCCGCCACTGCCGCCGCCCTGCTCGGCCTCGAATGCGTCGTCTACATGGGCGCGGTCGATATCGCCCGCCAGGAACCCAACGTCTTCCGCATGAAACTGCTCGGCGCCGAAGTCCGCCCCGTCACCAGCGGCACCCAAACCCTCAAAGACGCCATCAACGAAGCCATCCGCGATTGGGTCACCAACGTCCGCAGCACCCATTACCTGCTCGGCTCGGCCCTCGGCCCGCACCCCTACCCCACCATCGTGCGCGAATTCCAGTCTGTCATTGGCCGCGAAGCCCGCGAACAAATTCTCAAAGAAGTGGGCCGCCTGCCCGATACCGTCATCGCCTGCGTCGGCGGCGGCTCGAATGCCATTGGCGTTTTTAGCGGCTTTGTCGAAGATGCGGATGTCGAACTCATCGGCGTGGAGGCGGCTGGGGGCGGGATACCGTCTGGCAAACATGCCGCCCGCTTTGGCGACCCCTCGCGCGGACGCCTGGGCGTGATTCATGGAACCCGAACCTTTGTCCTGCAAACCGAGGACGGTCAAATCGCCGAAACTCACTCCGTTTCGGCAGGTCTCGACTACGCCGCCATCGGCCCCGAACACGCCCACCTGCGCGACCAGGAACGCGCCTTCTACACCTCCGCCACCGACCAGGAAGCCCTGAACGGATTCCAAACCCTGTGCCAGACGGAGGGCATCATCCCGGCCCTCGAATCCTCCCACGCCCTGGCCGAAGTCATCAAACGCGCCCCCCAAATGCGCAAAGACCAAATCATCCTGGTTAACCTATCCGGTCGCGGCGATAAAGACTTGAATACGGTGATTAAAGAATTGGGCGATTTGGCGATTGAGTGATTTGGCAATTTCTTAATCACCCAATCACCAAATCAAAAAATCACCAAATGGAGTATCCATGAGCAGAATTATTGAAGCTTTCAAGAATAAGCCCATCTTCATGCCCTACTTCCCCGTAGGCTACCCGGACCTCCCCACATCGATTGACGTGCTGGAAGCCCTCGCCAAAAACGGCGCGGACTTAATCGAAGTCGGCCTATCTTTCTCCGACCCCCTGGCCGATGGCCCGGTCATCCAACAAGCGACTCAAACCGCCCTGGAACGAGGCGTGACCACCAAAAACGGAATCGATGCCGTGGCCGAACTGCGTAAACGCGGCGTGACAATTCCCCTCATCCTGATGGGCTATTACAACCCGATGCTGGCCTACGGCCCCGAGCGTTTCATCCGCGACGCCGCCGAAGCCGGAGCGGATGGTTTCATCATCCCCGACCTGCCGCCCGAAGAATCGGACGAATTTCAGCAAGCACTCGATACCGTTGGTCAAGTAGGCGGCATCTCGATACACACTACGTCCACTCAAACCGCGCCGCCAAATCGAGACCAACACCCCCCCCTAATCACCATGCTCGCCCCCACCACCTCCGATGAGCGCATGGAACAAATCGCCCGCCACGCCCAGGGATTTATCTACCTCGTCAGCGTCACTGGCGTCACCGGGGCGCGCAAAGACATCACCACCGGGCTGGGCAAACTGATCGAACGGGTGCGCCAACATACCGATGTGCCTGTCTGCGTTGGCTTTGGCATCAGCACGCCAGACCAGGCCGCCGCAGTGGGTCAACTGGCCGATGGCGTCATCGTCGGCTCAGCCTGCGTGCGCGAGATTGGCAGAAGTGAAAACCCGGTCGAAACGGCGGCGGAATTTGCCATCCAATATCGCCAGGCATTGTACTAGAAGCGCTCAATCGGCCAATCGGGCACAAAAACTTGAAGGCGGATGCGTGTTTCAGGCCAGACATTCCATATCTATGTGATGCTGAAACACCTGAAAACAAAATCGTTGGCCAGGCGTCACCTAAACGGTGGTTTCTCATAGGTCTCTCTTCTTGCTCATTTTTGGTAAACTTTTCACCTGGTCAGACAAAATCAGAATTTCTATGACCCAATAGCGCGCTTTCGTTCAGGTGAACAGGAAAGGCCGCACATCAAGGAGAAAAAATGAAAAACTACTTTTTGCTTGGCCTTTGCGCATTCTTTCTGGCGGCCTGCGCCGCAAACGCTGTTGAGCAAAACTTCACCGCCACTCCAAAAGAGACTGCTGGCCCACCACAACCGGCCACAGCCGCACTTTCTACCCCAACCGTAGAAGAACCAATAGACTGGATGTCACTGCAAAATCCGGTCAGTGGATTGGGCTGGTCGGGCGATGGGAAATACCTGGTCGCCCGCGCCAACACCGGGCTTTACGTGCTGGATGCACAGAGCGGAGTTGTTGTTCACCCCCTATACGCGTATGGCTTTTTAGAGCCTTACGCGCTGGATACCCAAAACCAACGCGTCTTCGCCGGAAATACAATCTGGGATATTGCAACCGGCACCTTGATTTACCAGAGTGACAAAAGTTCCATCCTATCTGCCGCCTTCAGCCATAATGGCAACATTTTGGCCCTCGCCCAACAGAATCGAATCATCTTTATCAACCCAGAGACAGGCCAGACGCTGGGTGAAATTGGCGAAATAGGCGCTGTTTGGGGCCTGGCTTTCACGCAAGATGACCAGAAAATCTATGCCATTTCCCAACATGGCGATGTTCGGCTGGCAACCCTGGAAAGCAACTCAGCGATCAAACTATTCCGCCTGCCCCCCAATGGGCACCATGCCGTTTTTAGCCCCGACTCCAAACTCATGCTCATCAATCTTTCAGCGGGCGGCTCTGGGCATAAAGAACTCTGGGATGTCGAAAACGCCCGGATGCTGATAGCCTCAGATACCTGCGACAGTGATGTGGCCCTTTACACCTTCAGCCCTGACGGAAAAAAGTTTATCATCGGCCCCTGTGGATTCAACACCGAACTATGGGATATTGAAACACAACAAATCCTGCATAAATTCCCAATCCCAGAAGTAGAGGGCTGGCATCCTGAATGGCGCAGCGGCGCATTTAGTCCCGATGGCAATTTTCTGGCACTCGGCAATGACCTGGGGCAGATAATGATTTTTGACCTTGCCAGCTACAACCTGATTCAAACCATTTCCATTCCTTTTCCTGTGCCATAAACCACCTCACGCAACCCTGTTTTCTTATGCGCGCTGATAGCAAGTAGCACACGTGCTGGCTATCCGCGCACATGATGGCATTTCAAACGGTATAATCGCGGCATGAATAAATTCTCCATCATCCTGGTCATTGGCGACGCCCTGGCAATTGCAATTGTCACCCTCATCGGCTTTGCCGCCCACGGACAAACCGGCCTGGCGCTCATTCCACGCATGATGACCACCTTCCTGCCTTTGCTGGCGGGCTGGTTCCTGCTGGCCTCCCTGCTCAATCTTTTCTCATCCAATATAACCCAAAACCCGCGCCAACTCTGGCGTCCCATCTATGCCGCCCTGCTGGCGGCCCCGCTGGCGGGGGTCTTGCGCGCCGTCATACTCGGCGGGGTGGTCTTGCCCGTCTTTGTGCTGGTGCTTGGCGCCAATACTGCCCTGGGCATGCTGCTCTGGCGAACTGCCTTCCTGTTCATCCAGCGCAGGCTGTCTCTGATACAATAATTCTTATGAACGAAACCGCCCTGATTCAAGACGCCCAAAACGGCGACCTGGACGCCTTCAACCGCCTGGTGTTGGCTTATCAGGACGCGCTCTACAACACCGCCCTGCGCATCCTCGGCGATGAAGACCAGGCCGCCGATGCCACCCAGGAAGCCTTCATCTCCGCCTTTCGGCACATCACCAGTTTCCGCGGCGGCTCGTTCAAAGCCTGGCTGCTGCGCACCGTCACCAACGCCTGCTACGACGAATTGCGCCGCAAACAGCGCCGTCCCACCGTACCGCTCGAACCCACCAGCGAAGACGACGAAGAAGAAATGGAATCTCCCCGCTGGCTGGCCGACACATCCATGACCCCCGAACAAAAATCTGAAGCCGATGAACTGGAACACGCCATCCAGCACTGCCTCGATGCCCTGCCAACAGACTTCCGCACCGTGGTCGTCCTGGCCGATATCCAGGGGCTGGACTACAGCGAAATCGCCGACTCCATCCGCACCCCGCTTGGCACCATCAAAAGCCGCCTGGCGCGCGCCCGCCTGCGCCTGCGCGAATGCCTGCAAGGGTTCTGGGAACTTTTACCCGCCTCATTTCGTCTGGAAGAAGGGAGCCGCGCATGACTCAAACTTCTTTCCGTGACGTTGAACAACTATCTGCCCTGCTGGATGACAAACTCAATCCGGCAGATGCCGCGCGCCTGCAAAAACGGCTCGAAAGCGACCCCGACCTGCGCGCCCTCTACGACGACCTGCGCCAGGCCCGCTCCCTGCTGCGCCAACTGCCCCAGCGCCGCGCCCCGCGCAATTTCACCCTGAAGGCCTCCGCCGCCCGCGTCAGACCGCCTCTGCCGCAAATTTTCCCGGTTTTCAGGCTGGCCTCCGCGCTTGCCAGCCTGTTGCTGTTCTTCTCGCTGGCTACCAACGCCACCCTGCCGCGCCTGGCTATCATGGCCAGCCAGGCCCCCGCATACGCTTACGGCATGGGCGGCGGCCCCGATATTGACCGCTCTATGAGCGGCGGCGGTTCATCAGAAGATGCCGCAGAACCCGAAATGGCCCTCCAGGCGGCCCCGGCAGAAACTGAAATGCCCCAAATTGCCGCCAAAGCCGCCCAGCCCACCAGCGAACCTGCCCCTGAAATTGCCGCCGTTCCAGCAGAAGAAGCCGCCCAACCCGCGCAATCGGAACAGGCCAGCGAACAGACCAGCGCCGAAAGCCTGCCCCCCGCTCCCATCCCCGGCTGGGTGCTGGCCGCGCTGGCAGTGATTGCCGCCGCCAGTGGCGGGGCCGCCCTGCTCTTGCGCTGGCAAACCGACCGGCAATGGCAGCGCAAAACCAAAACCCCCAAATAAACCCCAACCGCCCAACCGGGCGGTTTTCCTTTGCGGTACAATCCGGCCATGCGCCTCGAAGACCTTCACTTTTGCCCCTCCTGTGCCACCCCGCTGGTCATTCTGCCCAAATACGGCCAGCCCCGCCCGGTCTGCCCGGCCTGTGGCTGGGTCTATTTTGATGACCCCAAAGTTGCCGCAGCCACACTCATCATCGAAAACGGCCAAATCCTGCTCGTGCGGCGGGTCAACGAACCCCATCGCGGCCTGTGGACTTTACCAGCCGGGTATGTCAACGGCGGCGAAGACCCCGCCCAGGCCGCCATCCGCGAAACCCGCGAAGAAACCGGCCTGCAAGTGCGCATCAGCGCCCTGCTCGACATCTACGCCCACCGCGAGCACACCCGCGGCGCCGATTTCGTCATCTTTTACCGCGCCGAAATCACCGGCGGAACCCTGGCCCCAGCCGACGACGCCGACGCCGCCGCCTGGTTTGCCCCAGATGCCCTGCCGCCGCTGGCATTTGAAGCCACCCGCTACATCCTCGAAAAATTCAAAAACACGCCCTGAACCTTCAAAGGGTCTTGCCCTGCGCCAGCCAAAAAGGCTACAATAAAAGAAAAAGGAGGCCCCCATGAAAACTGTCTCCGAAGTGCGCCCATCCTCCATCGCTGGCACCTGGTACGAAGGCCAACCCCAACGCCTGGCTGCATCCGTTGATGACTACCTGGAACGCGCCCAAATTGAAACCGTAGCGGGAAAAGTGATTGGCCTGGTTGCCCCCCACGCCGGACACCGCTATTCAGGGCCAGTTGCTGGCTATGCCTTTGCCGCCGCCCGCGGACTCACCCCCAGCCTGGTCGCCGTTATCGCGCCCATGCACCACCCGTATCCGTACCCGCTCATCACCACCGCCCACGCCTTTTACCACACCCCACTCGGCAACATTCCCGTTGAGCGTGACCTGCTCGAAACCCTATCGGCCCAACTGGAGCAAAAACTGGGCTTTGGGCTTGCAACCGTCGCCAACGACCCCGAACACGCCCTCGAAATTGAATTACCCTTCTTGCAGCGCGCGCTGGCCGCACCTTTTGGGCTTATTCCGCTCATGCTGCGCCAGCAAGACCCGCACACCGCCCGCACCCTCGGCGAAACCCTGGCCGGGCTTCTGCGCGGTAGAGATTGCCTGCTGGTTGCCTCAACCGACCTCTCGCACTTTTACACGCATCAGGTCGCCAAACGGCTCGATACCGCCATGCTCTCGGCAGTGGAATCCTTTGATCCCTACGCGCTCTTTGAACTCGAGCGCAGCGGACAAGGACAGGCCTGCGGCATCGGCGCCCTGGCCGCAACCTTATGGGCCGCCCAGGCCCTCGGCGCAAAGAGCGTCAAAATCTTGCGCTACGCCACCTCGGGCGAAACCAGCGGCGATTACGAGCGGGTGGTTGGCTACGGCGCGGGGGTCATCCTGGCACAAACCTGAGCCGGGCTACTCACGCTGCAACAAGCGAAACGCCAGCGCACCAAGCGCAATCGGCAGCCAAAACGTCAACCCGCGATAAGCCAGGGTGACAATTACCGCCTGCTCCCAGGGGATGCGCAGCGAAACCAGCGCCAGCGGCAGGAGCGTTTCGACAATCCCCACGCCTGAAGGTGTCGGCGAGACAATCAGGAACAGGTAAAAGAGCGAAAACCCGGCAATCACCGTCCCGGCAGAAAACTCGACCCCAAAGCCCATAAACGTCAGCATCAGCACCAGGGTTTGCAAGCCTTTGCTGCCCAGCGCCATGATAAAGGGGGCCACCAGGCGGCGCTGACTGGCGCGCAAAACGGTCAACCCTTCCGAAATCTCTTGAGCAAACTCATGAGCGCGGGCCTCGCGCAGATAATCGCGCCGGATAAAAGGCCTCAGCAGGCGGTTAATGGCACGCGCCAGCCAGCCCAGCAGACTTTCGAGTTGCGGCCCAGAGCGCGAACCGATATACAACAAAATACCCAGCCCGCTGAAAATCAGGGCCATGACCGCTGAAGCAAAAATTTCGCCTGCATCAAGATTGTTGCGCCGGAACAAAACCACAATCCCAAGCGCCAGCACGAACATAAACGCGCCGTAATCGAGAAACAGAAACCAGGCAGCAGCGGCGGCGGCCCGTCCACGCGGCAGGCCGCGCCGTTGGGCGTCGTCGGCAAAAACAGCAATTCCGCCAATTCCGCCGGTAGGGGCAACCACGTTGATAAAATTGGCCGCCATCGAGAGCAGGGTCAGGTGGCGCAGGCTCTCGCGCATTTCCATCAGGAGATACAGTTTTCGGTAGGTATAGGCTTCCAGCAAGACCCACAGCGTTACCGCCAGCATAGCCAGCAAAATAAAACGCCAATCGCTGTGTTCAAAGGTCTGCCAGATTTTTTCGAGTTCCCCAAAACTCAAGATAAAAAAACCAACCGCCAGAAAAGAGACCAGCAAGATAATCAGTTTACGCATAGCGTCAATGATTATACAGCAAGAAAAAAGGACAATCCTGCGGTTAAAACCTTTTGGGCACAGATTTCGCGGATGAGACGGATGATGCCACTGCAAAAAGCAATTAAACACAAAGGGCTCGAAGTACACGAAGGATTTAAGAAAGGATAACTTTACAGTTTAAAAATTTAGCACAAGAAAAGTGATAACTTTTGCGTTAAAACTTAATACAGCGTAAAGAAAGTTTTTCGAACTTTGCCCTCACCCTAACCCTCCCCCTGCGGGGGAGGGGATAAGCCCTGAAGCGGCATTAAACCCCTCTCCCTGCGGGAGAGGGGCAGGGGTGAGGGCGAGAGCGGCAAAATCAAAATTTGCAAAAAATTACTTTACGATGTACTTAAAAACTTTGTGCCCTTTGTGTCCTTCGTGTTTAGAAAAAAGTTTTTTTGCAGGAGAGTCACCAATTGGCGCAAACTTTTCAAGAAAAATCCGCGCAATCCATGTATGCGAAGGGTTCCCCTCAAACGAAACTTTAAACACCAGGCACAGAAAAGCCGCCTTCAGGCGGCTTTGTGTTTCAGGGCGACGCCATAGCGGCGAAATAAGATCTAATCGTTCACCTTACAACCAAGAGCCACTGACTCAAACAGCCGGTTCGGCGTCTTTGAGCGTATCGTGGTCTGGCAGAATATCTTCGGCGTTGCGAATGGCGGGGATAAAGTAACCCGCCGCCCCCACCAGCGCCGCCGCCAGGCCGCAAACGACCACCAGCAAGCCCATCCCGGCCCCCGGCCCGGTGCCAACCAGGGGGCCAAACAGAGACGCCAAAGCCGTATCGGCGCGCATGGCCGGTTCAAATACCCAGTCAGATAAGGCCCCGGCAATGAGCGGCGCAATCGGGTTGGAAAACCAGGCAATCAGCCGCCGGGCCGAGAACACCCTTCCCTGCAAATCGGGGGCCACTTTGGCCTGCCAGATGGCCTGGTTTGAGCCATTCACCAGCGGAATGAAAATGGACAACAAAACCATGCCCGGAATCCACAAGGACAGGTCACGGCCTACGCCCAGCAAAACCATGCCGCCCAGGCTGCTGAAAATCCAGCCAAGCAAAACGCCATGCACGCGGCGTTTGAAACCGCCCCAAATGCTCATCAAAATTCCGCCCACCACTGCCCCAATCGCCCCCGCCGATTGGGCCGTGCCAAACACCAGGCTGTCGTTGGCGGTGCGCGCCAGAATCATCGGGGCCATTGCCGTGCCACCAATGCCGCTAAACAGGTTGCCAAAGAAAAAGACCAGTTGCAAACCCAACAGGCTAGGCCGGGAGAAGATGTAGGTAAACCCATAGGCGGCTTCGCTCCAGATGTTTCCGGCTTGTTGCTGCCCCTCCTCGGTCTTGCGCGGCTGTGGCACATGCACCACCAGCAGCGCGCCAACCGCAAAGAAAAAGGTAATCACGTCAATCAGCAAAATGCCGGTCAAGCCGATAAACGGCAGCAGCACCCCCGCCAGCAGCGGCGCCACCACACCCGGCCCGGCTTCCATCAATGACATCAGACCATTGGCGCGCCCCAGCTGCTCTTTAGGAATCATGGTACTGATGGCGGCAGAATAAGCCGGCCACTGGAAGGTGTTGCCAATCCCATTCAGCACCGCCGCAATGTATAAATGCCAGAATTCAAGCATCCCAAGCGAGTAAAGGATGAAAATCCCCGCAGTCGCCACGATGGCGGTCAGGTCGCTGAGCATCATCATCAACTTGCGGTTGTAGCGGTCTACCATCACCCCGGCAAAAGGCGAGATGAGCAAAAACGGCGTAATGAAAAAGACCTGCATGAGGCCCAGGGCAGTGACGCTCTCCGTCTGCTGATACATCCAGATGGTCAGGGCAAAATGAGTCATGCTGGAGGCCAGCACCGAAACCAACTGCCCCAACCAGATGATGATAAAAGCAAACATGCCAGTCGGTTTTTGTGAGTTTTCCATGTCTATATCCTGTTCAAAATTTAGGCCCGGCGCTTATGGTATGATTCAGCGCATTGAACGGTAGCCGGAAAGACAAGGTTATCACAATTTGCGAGTATGGAGTCAAAGATGACTGACGAAATTGACATCAGCGGCGCGGTTTGCCCGCTGCCCCTGGCGCACGAAGAACAAATTGTCATGGGACACGGCTCAGGCGGCAAAATGGCCCACGACTTAATTCGCCGGGTTTTCCTGCCGGCCTTTGACAACCCGGCCCTGGCCGCCGGAGACGACGGCGCGGCGCTGACCCTGCCCGCCGGGCAGATTGTTGTCAGCGTCGATTCGCACGTCGTCTTTCCGCTGTTTTTTCCGGGCGGCGACATTGGCCGCCTGGCGGTCTGCGGAACCGTGAATGATGTGGCCGTCATGGGAGCCGAGCCGCGCTATCTGACGGCCGGGTTTATCCTCGAAGAAGGCCTGCCGCTCGAAACCTTGAAGCGGGTGGTCGAATCGATGAAACAAGCGGCAGACGAGGCCGGGGTGCAAATTGTCAGCGGAGATACAAAGGTCGTCGAGCGCGGCAAAGCCGACGGGTTGTACGTATCCACCACCGGAGTAGGAATCCTGCCCGAGGGCCGCGACATCTCTGGCAGCCGGGCCAGGCCCGGAGACGTGGTCATCCTGAGCGGCCCGATGGGCGACCACGGCATTGCTGTGCTGGCGGCGCGCGGCGAATTGGGCTTTGAAACCAGCGTACAAAGCGACTGCGCCCCGCTGAACGGGTTGATTGCGGCCATGCTGGCTGCCAGCGCAGACATTCACGTCTTGCGCGACCCTACCCGCGGCGGGGTTGCCACCACCCTGAATGAAATTGCCAAACAATCGGGCGTGTGCATTACCCTCGAAGAAGCCGCCCTGCCGGTGCGCCCGGAAGTAGCAGCAGCCTGCGAAATGCTCGGCTTCGACCCGCTCTACATTGCCAACGAAGGGCGTGTGCTGGCCCTGGCGCCGCGCAGTGAAGCCGACCGCCTGCTGGCGGCCATGCGTGCGAACCAATATGGACAAGAGGCGGTCATCATCGGCGAGGTCAGCGCAGGCCCCGCCGGGCGCGTGTTGATGAAAACCCCCTACGGTTCAACCCGCGTGGTAGATATGCTGGCCGGTGAGATGCTGCCGCGCATTTGCTGAGTTGGCGCGGCTGGCAAACGCTAGGGCTGCGCTTCTCCGGCTTCGATCAGCGCCCGCCGAATTTTGCGATAGGTGATAATCGGCCCATCGCCGGGTATCAGTTTTTCGCCAATCTCCAGGTCACTGCGCGGCGGGCGCTGGGTGATGACAACTGGCCTGTCCTGGCGCTCAATGATGAAATTGCCTATCGTGCCAAAAAATTCGTTGACCTGGCGCAAAAACGGCGTTTTGACCTTGTGATAATAGCGCAGATACATCAAGGTATTTTCATCATCCACCGGCGCAAAAGCGACCAGCACGCGAATGTCCTCGCCAATCCAGTTATGCCACAGATTGGGGAAAATAAATTGCAAGAAGGGGTGCCGCGCCGGTTGAGCCAGTTCAGAAGCCCGGCGTGGTTTTTGGCCCTCGTCTCGTTCATTGAAAACCCATATATCGAGCAAAGTTTGCCCTTCACGCGGGTGACTGATTTGGGTCAGCGGGCCATTGACCAGGGTTTTCTGCCCGCGGCCAATGGTTGTGCGATGCACAAAAGGCAAATGCACGACATCTAACTGGTTTTCAATCGCCCGCGAATAGTGCGTTGCCCAGGGGTCGCGCAAGGTGGCATAAACAAAATCGTCGCCGATGGCGTCAAAAAAGGGCAGGGGCGGGTATGTCTCGCGCGGTTCACCCCACCAGATGTACACAAATCCGTGCGCTTCGCGGGTCTCATAAGCCCGCACCTTCATTGCTTTGGGCGGTTCCGCCTTTTTGCCATTCGCCGGAATCAGCGTGCAAGCGCCGCTGCGGTCATATTGGAACCCATGAAAGGGACATTCGATACAATCTCCCTTGATGGCCCCAATCGACAGGGCAACCCCACGATGCGGACATAAGTCACTCATGACAGCCGCCTTGCCGGTGCTGTCGCGCCAGGCGACCATTTTCTCCCCCATGCGCGTTACGCCAACCGGTTTGCCAGGTTTGATTTCATTTGATTCAAGGATAACGTACCACTGGTTTTTAATCATTGGGGCTCCCAAGCGCCTGCATTGCGCTAATTTTCACAATTATAGTCCAAAAACCGGGTTAGAATAGGGCTATGAAACGTTACTGGTTGATTTTTACACTGCTTTTTCTGGGACTTCTGGGCTTACTAACCCTGGGCTACTATTGGGGCCGCCCGGCGCGGGTGGAGATGCGCGAGGAGTTGTACCCCGGCATTACCTATTACCGGCGCATTCACTCCACACCACGCAGTATTGTCGCTCATATCGTCACTGTGGATTTGCGCGTTGCAGGAGTGGATGTCTTTGTGACACCGCCAGACCGGCGCGGCAGACAGGTGAATGCGGCGCTGAATGCGCGCACGACCTCTCAATTTGCGCGCGAGTTTGGGGTGCAGGTCGCCATCAATGGGGATGGTTTTTCGCCCTGGTGGTCCAACTCGCCCTGGGATTACTACCCGCACGCTGGCGACCCGGTTCAGCCGCACGGCTTTGCGGCTTCGCGGCGCATTCAATACGGCCCATCGGTGCGCTTTAGCCCAACCCTGTATATCAATGAGCAAAGACAGGCTTCGTTTGGCACGCCCATTCGCAAGGTTTACAATGCCATTTCGGGCATGAGTTGGCTGGTGAAAGACAAACAACCCGTGCCAGACCTGAACGACACCCGCACCGCCCCACGCACCGCCATCGGGTTAGACGGCCCCGGCAACCGGTTGATTCTGATTGTGGTGGATGGCCGCCAGCCGTTCTACAGCGAGGGCGTAACCGTGCAGGAAATGGCCGAGCTGATGATTTTTTACGGGGGCGATAATGCCATCAACTTGGATGGCGGCGGTTCTTCAACCCTGGTCATTCAGGACCCCAAAACCGGGCAATACAAGGTGATGAACTCGCCCATCCACTTCTGGTGGGGCAATGAACGACCGGTCGCCAACCATTTTGGGATTTTTGCCGCGCCTTAAAAAGCATCAATCACCCGCCGATTCAACCGGTCGAGCACTTCCAGCAAACGCTCTTGCCAGTCGGGGTCTTTCAGGAAGGTGCACCAGTAGGTGTTTTTGCCGCCGCGCACGCCGGGGCCTAAATCTGAAAGCATCCGCTGGGACATATTCTCGGTCAGGGCCGGGTAACGCAGGGCAATCTGTCCGCTTTCGGTGCTGACCGAGAGCAGGCCCGCCGAATCGGCACGCAGTTTGACCTTCATCTGGTAGAACAGGTTTTGCACCATCTCGGGCAGCGGCCCAAACCGGTCGGCGAATTCTGCCGCCAGGGCATCCACACCGTCTTCGTCGCGCAGGCTCGCCAGACGGCGATACAGGCGCAGGCGCAAATCTTGATTGGAGACGTAGGATTTCGGAATGCCAATCGCCAATGGCAGGTCAACAGTAACAGGCTCTTTAAGCTCGTGTTCAAAAGCCGAAAGCGCGTTATAGTTTTCGAGTTGCAGGCTAAATGTTGAAGGTTCTGCACCTTCGGGCGCAGCATTCAACATCAGGCTGGCAACCTTCAGACGCTTCACTTCCGCGGCCAGCATGCGCGTGTAAAGATGGAAGCCAACCGCATCGATTTGTCCGCTCTGGCGCACGCCCAACAGGTCACCCGCGCCGCGAATCTCCAGGTCGCGCATGGCAATCGAATAGCCCGCGCCCAGTTGGGTGTTCTCGGCAATGACTTCCAGGCGTTCCTGCCCCTCCACCGTCGGCGGCTTTTTGCGGTGACGGAAGAAGTAGGCATAGGCCCGCGAAGCACCGCGCCCAACCCGCCCGCGCAGTTGATAGAGCTGCGCCAGGCCAAAGGTATCGGCGCGGTCAACAATCAGCGTATTCGCGTTCGGGATATCCAACCCGCTTTCGATGATGGTCGTCGAGAGCAAAATATCAATTTTGCCCTCGCTAAAATCGTGCATCACGCTTGAAAGCTGATGCTCGTCCATCTGCCCATGCCCAATCCCAATCCGCGCTTCAGGGACGAGTTTCTCCAGGTGCATCTTCATTGCGTGAATGGTCTGAACCCGGTTATGGACGAAGAAAATCTGCCCGCCGCGCTCCAGCTCGCGCAGCACCGCCTGGCGAATCAGTTTCGGTGAATACGGCCCAATATGGGTAACAACCGGCAGGCGCTCTTCCGGCGGCGTGTTTAAGGTCGAAATATCGCGCACCCCGCTCAGGGCCATGTAGAGCGTGCGCGGAATGGGCGTCGCCGTCAGGGTCAGCACGTCCACTTCGGTGCGCAACTTCTTCAGGTGCTCTTTGTGCGTCACCCCAAAGCGCTGTTCCTCATCAATAATCACCAGCCCCAAATCCTTAAACTCGACATCCTGCGAAATCAGGCGGTGCGTGCCAATCAAGATATCCACCTGCCCCAAGAGCAGTTTGCGAATAATTTCGCTCTGCTCACGCGGCGACCTGAAGCGCGAAAGCATCTCCACCGTCACCGGGAAAGCCGCCAGCCGCTGCCGAAAGGTCTCATAATGCTGCTGGGCCAGCACGGTGGTCGGCACCAGCACCGCCACCTGGCGGCCATCCTGCACGGCTTTGAAAGCCGCCCGCAGGGCCACCTCGGTTTTTCCGTAGCCCACATCGCCGCACAACAACCGATCCATTGGGCGCGGCGACTCCATATCGCGCTTAATCGCCTCCAGCGCCGATTTCTGGTCGGGCGTCTCAATGTACGGGAAACTATCCTCGAGTTCCTTTTGCCAGGCCGTATCTGGCGAAAAGGCATAGCCCTTCACCATCTGGCGTTTGGCATACAGTTCAAGCAACTCCTGGGCCACCTCCTGCACCGCCTCGCGCACCCGGGCCTTCGTTCCAACCCATTCCTGCGTCCCCAGGCGGCTCAGGCTGGGCGGAGCGCCATCACGGCCCACATAGCGCGTCAGCCGGTCGGCCTGGTGCACCGGCACAAAGACCTGCGCGTTGCCCTCATACTCAACCGACAAAAACTCGCGCTCATGCCCGTCCAGCGTGCGCTGTACCAGCCCGGCAAAACGCCCAATGCCATAATCCACATGCACCACAAAATCGCCGACCTTCAAATCGGCAAAAGCCGCCTCGGGCGCTTCGGCTTGCGGTCTCTGGCGCGTGCGCGGCAGGGGGCGTTCCCAGCCAAAGACTTCAGAATCGGTTATCAGATGCAGATATTGACACGTTTCCGCCTCCAGACGCAGGACAAAACCTTCGGAGAGCGAGGCGTCTAGAAACGTTATCTGCCCGGACTCATCCGACCCGACGCCTGACTCCCGTTTAATGGGCTTTTGTTCTGCGGCTGTCGGGTTGTCGGGTTGTCCGGTTTCTCTGTCTACCTGTTTCCCTATCTCTTCCGCCCACAACTCCTGCAACCGCCGCGCCTGACGCGAAACCACCAGCACCCGGTCACCCTGGGCGGCCAACGCAAGCAGGTACTCGACAAACGGCTTGAGCCGCCCGCCAAAGCGTTGGTCATGCCCAAAAACGGAAGCCAGACCCCGGGCTTCGTCTGCGCCTGGGTCTTCATCCGCCGCCGAAAAACCAAGCGCCAGCGAAGGCTTGACCCGAATCGCATCATGCAGTTCCGACCACGAGAGATACGGCACCGGAAAATCAGGCGGCAGCGTCCCTTCGTTGATGCTCTCCTGCCGAAAACGAACCGCCTGCTCCTCGACCTCGGCGGCCATCGTCTCCATCAGGCTGAAATCGTCTGCCAGCACCAGGGCTTTGGGCGGCAGGTAATCGAGCAGGGTCGCCGGGAAGGGATGCAGGACGGGGATGTGGAATTCTGAAAAGGGTTCGTCGGGATTGTTAATTGGTAATTTGTCTTGATTCTCCAACAACCAATTAGTATTGACAATGTACTCCCTGGCCGGGGTCACCAGCACGCTCTCCAACTTGTTCAGCGTGCGCTGGGTAGCCGGGTCGAACGCGCGGATGGTATCGAGTTCGTCGCCAAAAAAATCGAGCCGGACGGGGGCGGGCAGGGCTGGCGGCCAGATATCGAGCAAGCCGCCGCGCCGCGAGAACTGCCCCGGCGCGGTAACGGTATCGGCCAGTTCGTAACCCAGTTCCGCCCAGGAGCGGATGAGCGTCTCGGTCTGATATTCTTCGTTCAGTTTAAGGCGCTTGCAGGCTTTCAAAAAATCGCGCCGCGGCAGGGTGCGCGTCATCAGCGCCCGCACCGAGCCGATCAGTACCGGCGGGATTTCAGGCTGCGCCATGCCCGGCAGGTGATAAACAGCCAGGGCTGTCAGCGCATCCAGGCGTTCACGGCGGGTGTTGCCCCCCCAGGCGGCCTGCTCGTACAAGAGCGGGTTCGGCTCAGCAAACAGGTAACGCTTCGCGCCCGGCAGCCAGAACGCCAGTTCGTCGTGCAGGGCAATTGCATGGTCGGCCCGGTCGGTGATGAGCAGGATGGGCTGCTGCAAGTCGTGGTGCAGGGCCGCCAGGGTTGGCAGGCGCGCCGCGCGCGCAAGCCCCAGGGCAGGCAGGGATTTTTTCCCGCCGCGCAAGGCTTCGAGCAGGATCTGGTATTCGGGAGTTGAGCGTAAGGAGGCGAGAATCTGTTCCATGAGCATTTTGCCGTGAACAAGGCAATCGGTAAGTATACAGCAAAAATTCTTTTCATGCCGTGTATAATCGCCCCTCGTGAACACCCGGCACCCCCGCCAAGCCCCCAAAAAACCACTCGGGCAGGTAACACGCGGCAAAACTGCCCGCAACCGCCTGCGCCCGGTCGATAACTTCTTCTTGAAATACGACCCCGGATTGCTGACCCGCCAGGACGGGGACTTTGCCCGCGCCCTGTTCGTGGATTTGGGCTACGGGGCCGAGGCCTTCACCACCCTCGAGACGGCCTCCCGCTTCCGGGCGTTGAATCCGCACCTGGGCATTCTCGGCGTCGAAATTGAGCCTGAGCGTGTTGCCCGCGGCCTGCCATTTGCTGACGGACAAACCTTCTTCCGGCTGGGCGGCTTCAACATCCCGCTCGAAGCGGGCGAAAGCATTCGCGCCATTCGGGCCTTTAACGTCCTGCGCCAGTACGAAGAACCCGAGGTCGCCCCGGCCTGGGCACAGATGGCGCGCGGCGTCTTACCGGGCGGGTTGCTGGTCGAAGGCACCTCCAACCCGTTTGGCAGCATCCTGGCGGCAAACATCCTGCGCCGGGTCGAGGACGAATCTGCCCCCTGGCGGCAGGAAGCGCTGGTCTTTTACACCAACTTCCACCTGGGTTTCGACCCGGTTGAGTTTCAGACCATCCTGCCCAAGAATTTCATCCACCGTGTAACGCCCGGTGAGCCAATTTACAACTTTTTTGCGGCCTGGAAAGCCAGCGCCGCCGAAGCCGCCCCCATGCGAACCTTTGGGTTACGCGCCTGGTTTGCCGCCAGCGCCGCAGGGTTGGCACAGCGCGGCTATCGGGTGCGCCTGCAAAAGAAATGGCTCAGCCGAGGCTGGCTGGTCTTGCAAAATCTTCCGGGTGTATTTGGTTAGAGGCCAACGCAAACTCCCCCCCCAGGCAATTCAACATTTCACATCCCGGCAGACTGCCACCAGGCCACCGAGGCCCGCTCGACCAGACGGGCATGCAAGGCCACCGTCACCGGGGTCGAAGCCGGGTATTCAATCCGGTCGATGAGCAGTTGCACCGCAATTCGCCCCATGCCGCTTTTGTCCACCCGCATCGTGGTCAGCGGGGGCACAGCCCGGGCCGCCTGTTCGATGTCGTCAAAACCGATAAACGAAATATCGTCAGGGATATGTTTCCCCAGGTCTATCGCCGCGCTCATCGCGCCGAGGGTCACTTCATCGTTACAGCCAAAAATTGCGGTCAGTTCAGGAGAATTCTTCAGAGCACTCGTAACCGCCCGATAAGCCGAGAGACGATCCATGTCGCTTTGAATGTAATAAGGGCTCAATCCACGATCGCGGATGGCCTGCTCATAGCCCCGCAAGCGCTCGAGGATACTTGGATAAGCCTGCGGTGAGCCGCCAACAATGCCAATGTGGCGGTGTCCGCGCTCAATCAGGTGCAAGATGGCCTGGCGGGCTGAAAGCAAGTTATCAGAGACCACCGAGTCATAATCGCCAAATTCGGAATAGGCATCTACCAGCACCAGAGGCAGGGTGGTTTGATTCAAAATATCTGCCAGGCCGCGATTGACAAACGCGCCAACCAAAAGCAGACCATCGGCGGTTTTTTCGTTCAGCAGAGATGGAATTTCCAGCGGGACGTTGTGCTCATCCACTGGCACCGCGGCATAGAGCAGGTTAATGCGCTTGCGGCGGCAGGCCTCTTCAATCCCGGCAATAATGTAGGAATAAAAGGGATTGGCCTGCGGCGGCAAATCGGGTTCGGACTTGACCAGCAGTCCGATGGTGCGCAACCTGGCAGCCGCCCGGCTGGATGGCGTGGTTTGCAGGCTGGTTTTGCGCCGATAGCCCAGCTCATCTGCCGCAGAGAGAATACGCTGGCGGGTCTCAGCGGGCAGACCCGGTTTTTCATGCAAAGCCATCGAAACAGCCGATACCGATACCCCGGCGGCGCGAGCAATATCGGCTAGTCTGGGTTGAGTGCGGGGAGCAGCAGTCATCTACTTGAGTCGTTGGAGCAATTCTAAACAGGCGCGGGCATTGTGATACGGACATTCCCACGGCCCGGTTTTGATGTGTTGAAGTTGCGGTTTTCCGCTCTGGTCAAGGACTTTATACCACTCGCCATACGTACGGTCAACAAATTTTTGTTGAATCACCTGCCAGGATTGGCAGGTTGCTGAGAGAAAACGGATATCCCCCGACAAGCGATAGGCGTTAAAAAAGCCAACCAGCGCCTCGGCCTGCGGCCACCAGTATTTCAAATCATTCACCAATCCGCTGGCATTGGCTGTATAAAAGAGGGCGCCGTCGGCGTCGCGCCCGCGCAAATAGACGGCATTGGCAATCTTTATCGCAGCCAGTTTGAAACGGGTCAGCAAGCATTCATCGCCCAAAGCACGAGCGGCATCGAACAAGAGCCAGCTGGCTTCAATATCGTGGCCATACGAAACTTCGTCTGAAAGCACACGCCAGTCACTTTCAAAAAACAGGCCGAAAGCGCCGCGCTCACGGTCGAGCACCTGACCATCCATCACTTCAAGTAAATTCTGCAAGGCCTGGCGAAGCGCACTCTCGGGCCACAAACGATACAAACGGGCATAGGCTTCAACAACGTGCAAGTGGGTATTCATGCTTTTGGGGCAGTTGGGTTCGTCACTGCTCAAGCGCATGTCCGTGGCCTGGTTCCACTCGCGGTTTCGGGCTTCAAAATAGCCGCCGTGAAGTCCATCGGCACTATAGCGCTCGAGCAATTCAAAAGTTTGCTGTGCCAGCATAAGGCTGTGCGGCTCGCCCGTGGCTGCATAATACTCGGCCAGGCCGTAAATCGCAAAGGCCTGGCCGTAGGTTTTTTTATCGCTGTTCTCGGGCTGCCCATTTTGATCGACAGACCAGTAAAACCCGCCATGCTGATGGTCTTGAAAGACATTGACGAGATAGTCATAGGCGTGGCGGGCCATACGCAGATATTCAGGATGCGCGAACTGCTGATAAGCGGCTGAAAACGTCCACAAGACGCGTGCGCAAAGCACACACGAGCGCGGAACATCATCCAGGACCTGCAAGTCATTGGTCAGCGCGCCATAGAAACCACCCTTCTGGTGGTCTACGGCATGCGTCATCCAAAACGGCAGGATGTTTTCGACCAACTCACGCTCAATTTGCTGATAGAAGTGGGGCATGTAACTCATGCGATACTCCTTGTTCGCGCTGATATAATTTAGTAAATTTTAGTAAATTATACCATGATGCCCCACAAAAATTGCTATCAAAAAAAAGCAGCGACCGCCAGGGCCTGGCGGTCGCTGCTTGGTGTCAGGCGAGAAGTATTCCTCGCCCGCAAAAAAGACAGATTACTTACTGCGATTACGCGTGGTCACATCGAAGATAACTGCTGCCGCTAAGACTGCGCCACGAACAATGTACTGATAGGAAATGTCTACACTCATCAGGTTCATGCCGCTGGTCAGCGACATCATCACCAACGCGCCAATAATTGAGCCAGTGACTTTGCCAACGCCACCCGCCGCTGAAACACCGCCCACATAGGCCGCGGCAATCGCATCCAACTCAAACAGCGTACCGGCTGTGGTCGTTGCCGATTGCAGGCGCGAGGTGAACAAAATGCCCGAGAGCGCCGAGAGCAAACCCATGGATCCAAAGACGACATAAATCATCTTCTTGACATTGATACCGCTCAACTCAGCCGCCTCGGGGTTGCCGCCAATGGCGTAGATGTGACGGCCCAGCACCATTTGAGTGGTCACGAAATGGTAAATTCCAACCACCACCAGAACAATCACCACCGTCCAGGACAAGCCGTTGTAACCGGCCAGCACCCAGGTAATCAGGCCAATCAGCCCGGAGATAAAAATCAATTTGATGATAAAGAGTTCAAGCGGCAGAACTTCAAAATTGTAAGATTGCTTCTTCTTCCGGCTATTGATTTCACCCATCACAAACAGGACAATCGCCAGAATGCCCAGCAGAAGTGTCAGTTTATGCACCCCGGGCAGAAAACCCACCTCAGGGAAATCGGGGATGTAGCCATTTCCGAGCGCGTTGAAGGTCGCATCGGGGATGATAATGGTGCCCGTACCGGCAGTGACCAGCAACAACGCACCGCGATAGATGAGCCAGCCTGCCAACGATGCCACAAACGAGGGGATTTTCAACTGGGCCACCGGAAAAGCGGTAATCAGCCCGGCGACCACGCCCATCGCCAACACCATCGGGATGACGAGCCAGACCGGCATCTGCCAGAAGACCAGCGCAATGGCCGCCACGGCCCCCAGAAAACCTGCCAGGAAGCCAACCGACAGGTCAATGTGGCGAATGACAATCACCAACGTCATGCCAACTGCCAGCACCGCAATATAACCGGTCTGGTTAAACAGGTTGCTGATGTTACGGGATGAGATAAAAACGCCGTTGGTGGTAAACGTAAAAATTGCCATAATCACGAACAAGGCAATATACATGCCATATTCGCGAATGTTCTGTTTTAAGACCTTCTGTGCGCTCTCAAGAAATGACATGTGACGCCTCCTTAGTTCGTTGCCAGGTGCATTATTTTTTCTTGGGTTGCTTCTTCAATCGGCAGTTCGCCGCTGATTTTGCCGGAGGAAACGATATAAACCCGGTCACTCATGCCAAGAATTTCGGGCAATTCTGAAGAAATCATGATGATGCTCATGCCCTGCTGTACCAGCCGGTTCATAATCGTGTAAATTTCAAATTTCGCGCCAACATCAATGCCGCGGGTTGGCTCATCCAGAATCAGAATATCCGGTTTTACAAAAAGCCACTTGCCCAGGCAAACCTTTTGCTGGTTACCGCCACTCAAGTTCGAGACTTTCTGCTCTACCGTGGGGGTCTTGATGTTCAAGGATTCTTTGTACTCATTGGCAACTTTGATTTCTGCATTCTGGTCAACCACCCCGGTGTTGGCAATCTCTTGCAGGTTGGCCAGGGTAATGTTCTGTTTGACATCCTGAATCAGGATCAGCCCATCACCCTTACGGTCTTCGGTAACATAAGCAATACCAGCCTGAATTGCATCTTGGGGACGGTTAAATTGCTGTTTGCGGCCCTTGACGTACAACTCCCCGCTCAGGCGATAGCCATCAGGATTGCCAAAGATACTCAGGGCCAATTCGGTGCGCCCGGAGCCCATCAGCCCGGCCAGGCCAACAATTTCGCCCCGCCGCACCTTCAGGTTAATTCCCTTAAGCACGCTGCGCCCCAGGTTGGGGTCATAAGCGTGCCAATCGCGGATTTCAAGCGTCACTTCGTCTGAGATGGAATGTTCACGGGGTGGATAGATATTATCTATTTCACGTCCAACCATGTGCTTGATGAGCACATTTTCAGAGACTTCGCCTTTGTGGGCATCCAGCGTGCAAATCGTCTGTCCGTCGCGCAAGACGGTGACAGTATCGGCAATCTGAATGACTTCTTTCAATTTGTGAGAAATCAAAATGCAGGTCACGCCGTGGTCGCGCAATTCGCGCAACAAAGCCAGCAGGTTGGCGCTGTCATCTTCATTCAAGGCAGCCGTGGGCTCATCCAGAATCAGAATTTTGACATCGCGGCTGAGGGCCTTGGCAATTTCAACCAATTGCTGTTTGCCCACCCCCAGGTCTTTCACTTTCAATTCAGGATTGGTATTTAACTTGACCTTTTTGAGCATTTCACCAGCCCGGCGGACGGTCTCATTCCAATCCACCACCTGAGCGGCGTTGGCAATTTCGTGCCCGAGAAAAATGTTTTCGTAAACCGTCAACTCTGGCACCAGGGCCAGTTCCTGATAAATAATTGCAATTCCGGCCTGTTCGCTATCACGAATACCGGTAAATTTTTGTGGCTGACCGGAAATAAGAATTTCACCCGTATATTCACCATGCGGGTAAACGCCGCTCAAGACCTTCATCAGAGTAGATTTTCCGGCTCCGTTTTCCCCAACCAGGCAATGAATTTCCCCAGCCTTGACACGAAAACTGACATTGTTGAGCGCTTTCACGCCAGGAAATTCTTTGGTGATGTTCTTCATTTCCAGCAAAGGTGTGTCCATAGGCGGCTCCGGCTAAAACAAGCACTATTTTTCTTGAATTATACAGGAATAGTGATGGAATGCTTCCATCACTATTCCTGTTTGTTACAAATTCACAATGGGTTAGGGCAGGCCGGTGAAGTCACTGGCAGGCCAGTAACCGGATTCGATGACCGCCTGAACAACATTGGCTTTATCAACGGTCACAACCACAGAGGGTTTGGCAGGCACGTCAATTTTGCCGTTGTTGTAGGTATTGGTCTGGGGCGGGGTCTGGCCTTGCAGGTAGGCAATCGCAGTGCTGATGGCGTCAGCAACCAGGGTGCGAACGTCCTTGAGCACGGTCATGGACTGTTTGCCGTCAATGATGTACTGGATGGAAGCCTTTTCAGCGTCCTGACCAGTCACCACATACGAGGTCACGTCCTTGTCGGCGGCAAACGTATCAGCAATCGCGCGGGCGGTGCCATCATTCGGGGCCAGGATGAAAACGTTGCCCTTATCGGCGGCGGTCGCAACGGTCAGGTTGG
>CAZNCT010000039.1:0-26260 GCA_964571615.1 uncultured Anaerolinea sp.
CCATCGTACCCACGTTCAGGTGCGGCTTGCTGCGGTCAAATTTCTGCTTCGCCATCTTTCTCTCCTTAGAAAAAATAGAACAGAGTTCAGATTCAGCAACAGAGCCCTCAATGGGACTTGAACCCATGACCTCGCCCTTACCAAGGGCGTGCTCTGCCAACTGAGCTATGAGGGCATTACGTGCTGCCGGGAAAATCCCGGAAGGTGGGCGGTGAAGGATTCGAACCTCCGAAGGCTTCTGCCAACTGATTTACAGTCAGTCCCCGTTGGCCACTTGGGTAACCGCCCGAGTATGGTTCCGGCTTTTGAAGGCTGGCGGCCCTGGTCTCATTATTTTGACAATATTTTGACAATCAGGCCAGGCCAGCAGCGCTCAAGACGCCAGAGAGAATTGTAAGGTTCATTTGAGCCGACGACGAGAATCGAACTCGTAACCGCCCGCTTACAAGGCGGGTGCTCTGCCGATTGAGCTACGTCGGCGAGCAGGCTCTGCCGATTAAGCGGGCAAATTATACCAAAGCACTTCCCGCCGGGCAAGGTTACAAGCAAAATTTTAGCCTGTCAGGCTGTTGGTTACGCGGCCATGCAGGCTAAGGGTCGTTCGCGCGGATGCGGAGTCTATCAGAGTTTGGGCCGGGAGTCAAGTCTCGTATGTTATAATCTCGCTGTTTTTGGTTCAAAACACACAACTTTCTTTTGCGGCAATCCTTTTCTGTTTGAAAATGAAATAGTTTTTTCTTTTGTTGTGTTGTTCAGTGGATAAAACCGGTATTGGGGTATGCTGTTTCCTGACGATTTTGAAAATAAAGATGAACGATTGAGCCTGGAGTCTGGCAAAAATCTGAACTTTTTGGCTTGAAATCTGTTCGGCGTTTATTTCTTTGGGTTGATACCTGGTCAGGGTGATGAATTTCCCGCTTTTGACCGGTTGGATGGATAATATTTTTTGATAAAGAGGCTATGATGAGCAAAAAAGGACGAGTTTTTTCAGGCGCCCGGCCTACGGGACGTCAGCACCTGGGTAATTATTTGGGTGCAATAAAGAATTACGTTGCGCTTCAGGAAAATTATGACTGTGTTTATTGTATTGTTGACCTGCATGCTTTGACGACGGTTGAGACCACTGCCGACTTGAAGCAGAATACTTATGAAATGGCGCTCGATTGGCTTGCGGCGGGAATTCGTCCTGATGAGACGATTTTGTTTATTCAGTCGCATGTGCCGCAGGTAACTGAACTGCATACAATTCTCTCGATGGTAACTCCGCTGGGCAAATTGACCGACCTGCCAACATTCAAGGAAAAGGTTCGTCAGAACGAGAGTAACGTCAATTATGGCCTGGTGGGCTATCCGGTCTTGATGACGGCGGATATTGTCTTGTATCGCGCCGATGTTGTGCCGGTGGGCATTGACCAGGCGCCGCACATCGAGTTTGCGCGTGAGATTGTGCGTTCGTTCAATTATCGCTTCAACACCAAGGCCCTGATTGAGCCGCAGATGAAGAACACCGAAATTCCGAAGGTCTTGGGGATTGACGGTAAAGAAAAAATGGGCAAAAGCCTGAACAATCACATTGAACTGGCTGCCACGCCCGAGGAAACCCGCCAACGTGTGATGCGGATGGTGACTGACCCACAGCGGATGCGCCGCACTGACCCGGGCAACCCGGATGTCTGCAATGTGTTCTCGATGCACAAAATTTTCACGCCCGCCGAGGACGTCGCCATGATTGACCGCGAGTGCCGCGCTGCGGGAATCGGTTGTGTGGATTGCAAGAAGCGCTTTGCCGAAAACCTGAACAAATCGCTTGAGCCGTTCCGCGCCAAACGGGCTGAGATTGGGAAAAACCCCGATGATGTTTGGGATATTTTGCGCGATGGGGCCAAGCGCGCCCGGGCAATTGCCGAAAAAACGATGGAAGATGTGCGCGAGGCAGTGCAGTTGCCATAACGATTGGGTGATTGGGTGATTTTGTGCTGAAGAAGTGCGTAATCGGTGTAAGCCGAATTACGCACTTCTTAAAAATCGGGAGATTTTATGCGCGCTTTGGTGCAGCGGGTGAGTTATGGCAAGGTTTCGGTGGCGGGCCAAACCGTTTCGGAGATTTCGCGCGGGCTGGTGATTTTGCTTGGCATTGGGCATGGGGATGGAGAAGCACAGGCGGCCTGGCTGGCTGATAAGGTGGCGAATCTGCGCATTTTTGAAGATGCCGAAGGTAAGATGAATTTGTCGGTTCGCGATGTTGGCGGGGCGGTGCTGGTGGTCAGCCAGTTTACGCTTTATGCTGACGCCCAAAAAGGCCGCCGGCCTTCTTTTACGAATGCGGCCCTGCCCGATATGGCTGCTCCGCTGGTGGAGAAGTTTGCTGAAATGATACGCCAGCAGGGCTTGACTGCTGGCGTGGGGGTGTTTGGGGCGCACATGCTGGTCGAAATCCACAATGACGGCCCGGTTACGATTTGGCTGGAGCGAGATTAGTGCGTTTCTGTCACCTTGCGAATGGTGCGCGGGGCTTCGGTGTCAAATCCGCGTGCGCGGGTCAGGTGATAGCAAAAGAGCTGGGCCGGGATGATGGCGATGATGGGAGAAAGCCATTCGGGGATGCCAGCCGGAAGCGGAATGGGTGACTGCGCCAGGGCCAGGGCTTCGGCGTTATCTGAAATGACGGTTAGTTCGGCGTGGTGAGTTTCGCGCAGGTTCTTAAGCAGGCCAAGCATATCGGGCAGGATAATGCCCGAAGGCGCAGCGACAAAGACCGGAAATCCGCGCTCGACCATGGCAATTGGCCCATGCTGGAAGTCAGCCGAAGAGTACGGCTCGGCTACAGAGTAGGTCAGTTCTTTCATCTTTAGCGACCACTCAAAGGCGGTGGCGTAGTTGAAGCCGCGCCCCAGGACAACGCAATGCTCCATATAGCGGAATCGCTCGGCCAGCCGGGCGATTTCTTCATCCAGCGCCAGAACTTGCTGAGCCCAAATGGGTAATTTTTGCAGGTCGGCGCGCCGGGCGGGGTCGTCAGCCAGTTCCACTGAAAGCAGGGCCATGGCCAGCAGTTCGGCGGTGTAGGTTTTGGTGGCGGCGACTGCTTTTTCAGGCCCGGCGGCGATGTCAATCACATAATCGGAGGCAGCGGCCAGGGGCGAATCGGGGGCGTTGGTGATGGTAAGCGAGGCGCAGCCCTGGCGTTTGCCTTCTTCGACGACTGCGACAATATCGGGCGATTTGCCCGATTGCGATACGCTGACGACCAGGGCATTTTTGAGCAGCGGGCTTTTGCCGTAGAAAGTGAAGAGCGAGGGGGTGGCCAGGGCAACCGGCAGACGGTTATAAGCGCCCCACAGGTAGTTGGCGTAGCGCCCGGCGTTATCAGATGTGCCGCGCGCAGCCAGAAAGACGTAGGCGGGGTCGATTTTGCGAATCTCTGCGGCGATGCGGGCGATTTCGGCTTGCCTGCCAAGCAGGTTTTGAATGACAGCCGGTTGTTCGTGGATTTCAGAGTGAAGACTCATGCACTTTCCTTTCCCGTAAAGTTTGGTGCTGGCGCGGATTTCAGCGCGGGCAGAAAATCTTACCACAACGATAGCGAAAGCGCGCCATTTGAGAAGAACACCTGCGATTTGGGGTTGGGTACTTTGTTGGATTTAAAGTTCTGAGTTTTCTTTGAGCCAGGCTATAACATCGCTGGTCTTGGTGAAGGCCAGGGCCGTGACGGTGTCTGCGCCGCCGTAATAGATGGCGACCCGGTCAGAGGGCTGGTCGTAGAGCGCGGCGCAGGGGAAGGCAACATTGGGGACGTCTCCGACGCACTCGTAAAGCGTTTGGGGCGAGAGCAGGTAGGGGCCGCCGCGATAGATGACTTTCCAGGGTTGGTCGAGGTCGAGCAGGGCTGCGCCGAAGGAGTAGACGAACCCGTTACAGGATGTCAGGACACCATGATAGAACAGCAGCCAGCCTTCGGGGGTTTCGATGGGGGTCGGCCCAGCACCGATTTTGGTGGATTGCCATCCGCTTTTGGTGCCCATGACAAAGCGGTGCTGGCCCCAGTGAATCAGGTCGGGGCTTTGGCTGAGATAGATGTCGCCAAAGGGGGTGTGGCCGTTGTCGCTGGGGCGGCTGAGCATGAAGTATTTGCCGTTGATTTTGCGCGGGAAAAGTACGCCGTTGCGGTTGAAAGGCAGAAGCGCGTTTTCGAGAAAGTGGAATTGTTTGAAATCGTACGTGTATCCGATGCCAATGGTTGGGCCGTGATAGCCATTGCACCAGCTGATGTAGTAGCGGTCTTCGAGCCAGGTAACCCGTGGGTCGTAGCGATACTGGTAGCGGCCAATTTCGGGGTCGTCGCACAGCCATTCGATGGGCTCGTGGCTCAGTTGCCAGTGGATGGCGTCATTGCTGAAGCCGACGTGCAGATTCATTTCACGTTTTTTGTTGTCGCAGCGAAAAACCCCGGCAAACCTGCCTTCAAAGGGAACGACCGCGCTGTTGAAAATGCTGTTGGATGTGGGTATCAGGTCGCGCGGGATGATGGGGTTGGCGCTGTAACGCCAGACGACATCGTTGTTGTGGGCGGGGCGTTCTTCCCAGGGCAAATTGGGGATGACAAAGGGTTGGGCGGGCATGTGATTCTCCTGTGAGTTGGGGTGATTCTTTGAAAAAAAAAAAAAAAAAATGTCTTTGGGGTATTGACTCTTTATTAAAAAACTGTTAATATGTAAACGGTTACTGAAACCGGTTACTGAAACCGTTTCCATATTCTATCACGGAAAACCATGACTCGTAAATCTTCCTCAGTCACCATCCGAGATGTCGCCCGTCAGGCCGATGTGTCTGTTGCGACGGTAAGCCGGTTTATTAACCAGACGGCCCCGGTTTCAGAAGAGGTGGCCCTGCGCATTCAGTCTGTGATGAAAGAATTGCGCTATGTGCCGCATGTTGCGGCCCGCAGCCTGGCCACCAATCGCGCCAATGCAATTGGCTTGATGGTTTCTTTCAACATCTACGGCGATTTTTTTGGGCCAATGCTGAATGGCATCGAATCGGTGATTGGTGAGCAGGGTTTAAATTTACTGATTTCAAGCAATAACCTGGCTTTGCGCGGGGTACATGGCGGTATCCCGCTTGGTCCCAACAATACCGATGGTTTGATTGTTTATGCCGACAGCCTGGATGAAGACCAGATCCGCCATTTGTATGAGCAAGAATTTCCGATGGTGATGGTGTATCGCACCCCACCTGCAGACCTTGTAATCCCCTGTGTCAATATTGAAAACAAATCGGCTTCGTACAAGATTGTCGATCATCTGATTCGGGTGCATCAGCGCCGCCGGATTGTTTATCTGCGCGGGCCAGAAGGTCAGCAGGATTCGTACTGGCGTGAGCTGGGTTATCGCAAAGCGCTTGAGGAGAATGGGATTGCCTACGACCCGTTGTTGGTCTTGCCTGGCGAGTTTGAGCGCCACATTGCGGCGATGACCATTACCGATGCGCTTCTGAACGGCCTGGAATTTGATGCTGTTTTTGCGGGCGACGATGATGCCGCTGTTGGTGTGCTGGGCGCCTTGCGCGATGCCGGCAAACGGGTGCCGCAGGATGTCTCGGTGGTTGGGTTTGATGACCAGCGCACTTCTTCTTACCTGACCCCGGCGCTGACTACGGTTCGCGCCCCGACGCTTGAAGTAGGCCGCGTTGCCGCGCAGCAGCTGCTCAGTCTGTTGCGAAATGGCCGGGCCGAGCCTGAAGTTTTGCTTCCTACCGAAATTGTCATCCGTGAGTCTTGCGGATGTCAGACCTCTGACTAAGACCAGTTTGTTTCCCCCGAAAGGAGGCTGTCCATTTTTTCAGATACACCGTTTCTTTACATCACTGGTTCAAATTGTTCCTACCCATTCCAAAAGGAGAATAATCACCATGAAGAAACTGTCCGTTCTTGCGATGTTGCTCGTCATCGCGTCCTTGATTTTGGCTGCTTGTGGCGGCGGCGCTGCCACCCAGCAGCCCGCTCAGCCTGAGCAGCCTGCTACGTCTGGTAAGGTTCAGATTCGCTGGTTTGTTGGTCTTGGCACCGGCACCAACCCCGACCAACTGCCCGGCCAGCAGAAGATTGTTGATGAATTCAACGCTTCGCAGGACAAAATCGAACTTGTGCTTGAAATCGTGCCTTACGATGCGGCCCGCGACACCCTGGCGACTCAGATTGCCTCGGGCAATGGCCCTGACATCATCGGCCCTGTGGGTTGGGGTGGTTCTGCCGCTTTCTACGGTCAGTGGCTTGACCTGACTCCTTACATTGCCGAATCGGGTTTCGATACCTCGGTCTATGACCCGGCCCTGATTAAGTTCTACCAGACTGAAGAAGGTCAGGTGGGTTTGCCCTTCCTCGTTTTCCCGGCTGCTGTTTACTATGTGCCTGCTTACTTTGAAGAAGCCGGACTGGCCCTGCCGCCCAACAAGTACGGTGAAAAGTATGAACTCGATGGCCAGATGGTCGAATGGAACTGGGATACCTTCACCGAAGTTGCCCGCCGCCTGACGGTTGATGCCAATGGCCTGGATGCCACTCAGGAAGGGTTCGACAAGACCAAGTTGGTTCAGGTTGGTTTCTCGCCGCAGTGGCAGACCCATGTTGCTTATGCGGGCGCTTACCGCGCTGGCGCCGTTGATTTTGTGAATGGCACCGCCAAGGGCAGCTACTCGGTCAACTTCCCCGAAAGCTGGAAGAATGCCCTCAAGTGGTACTATGACGGCATGTATGGTGACAAGCCTTTCATGGCTACCGGCCCGCTGGCTGGCGCGGCTGAGTTTGGTGGCGGTAACCTGTTCAACTCGGGCAAGGCTGCCATGGCCATCACTCCCATCTGGTACACCTGCTGCTTGGGCGATTTTGCTGCCGCTGGCCTTGAGTTCCAGGCTGCTGCCCTGCCGGTTGGCGATGACGGCGTGCCGCATGGCCGCGTTGATGCCGATACCTTCCGCATCTGGAAAGGCACCAAGAATCCCAAGGAAGCCTTTGAAGTCCTGAAGTTCTTGATTGGCCCGCGCGGCGTGGAAGTGCTCGTGATTGGCGCCGACGGTGTGGCGGCCCCCTATGGCGGCTTCCCGGCCCTGCCCCAGTACCAGCAAGCCTTCCTGGATGCCAAGAAAGCCCAGTACCCCTTCACTACGGACGAAACCTGGGCTGTCTTCCAGGCTGGCCTGGCTTACCCGGATAACCCCAGCGCTGAACAGTGGCAGCCCAACTGGAACGAAGCCTGGGCACGCCAGCAGACCTTCTTTGACCTGCTCCAGAACACTGCTCCTGACCAGCTCAATTTCGATGCCGAATGGCAGAAGATGATTGACGACCTCAACGCCATCTACAACAAGTAATATCCTGTAAGACCCTGGGCGGGGTGAACCTTCACCCCGCCCAGTTTTCAGCAATTATTTTTCTTTTCCATTTTTCTGTAAAAAAACGTTTCCGAAAAGAAGTTGTCTGAAGGAGCGCTTATGTTTGAACAACTTAGTCGTGGTTTGCCGAAATTGCCCAGTTTGAAGGCTCTGCGAGAACTGCCGCCAATGGCCCGGCGGGAAATGCGCCTGGGGTTGATGTTCCTTTCCCCCTGGATTTTCGGTTTTATCGTTTTCACCTTTTTGCCGATTATCGCCAGTCTGATTTTCAGTTTCATGGATTTGCGCATTACCGATGGCATTCTCAGCGCGCCCAAGTTTGTCGGTTTTGAAAACTGGGCGCAGTTGTTCAAGGATGGGCAATTGGGCCTGAATCCGAATATGTGGTTCAGGAGCCAGACCCCCGGCTCGTTGTGGATTACCATCCGTTTTGGGCTGATTGCCCTGCCGGTGGGGATTTTTCTGCCCTTGCTGGTTGCGCTCTTGATGAACAGCAAATACCTGGTTGGGACGTATTTCTGGCGCACTCTGTTCTACATGCCGTACATCGTCCCCTTTGTGGCGGCGGTTTTCTTGTGGGGCGGTGTTCTGAACCCGGAAACGGGCTGGGTCAACCAGGGGCTGATGGCCCTGGGGTTCCCGCGCGAATCTTTGCCCAACTGGGCCAATGATGTCAATTGGGTGTACCCGACCTATGTGATTATGGGCATTTGGGGCATTGGTAATGCCATGTTGATTATGCTGGCGGGTTTGCAGAGCGTGCCAACGGAGTTATATGACGCTTCAAAAGTAGATGGCGCCAACGGCTGGCAAACCTTTTGGAATGTGACTTTTCCGATGATTTCGCCGGTGATTTTCTACAACCTGGTTTTGTCGATTGTCGGCTTGTTCCAATATTTCCTGGTGCCGCTGGTGGTCAATTCGGGCACGGGGCGGCCTGGCGGAGCAACGATGTTCTATAACCTGTACCTTTACAAGACGTTTTTCACCTTCCAAAACATGAGTTATGGCTCAACGATGGCCTGGCTGCTGTTTATTTTCATCTTGCTTGTCACCATCCTCTTGTTTTCTACCGCCAAATATTGGGTTTACTACGCTGGCGAATCCCGGTCGTAAGGAGAAGCAAACATGAATCTGACCAAAACCAGCCTGAAGAACGGCCTGAACTCCTTTTTTGTGACTGCCCTGGTGGTCGCCATCCTGGCGCTGTACCTGATGCCTTTCCTGTATATGGTACTGACTTCGCTCAAAACTCCTGAGCAAATTTCGATTATTGGCGGCCCTATCTGGCCGGCGGCCCCAGCGCTGATGGATTACAAAGGCAAAAGCCTGGAAATGTACACCGTTCCGCTGGCGACCTGTGCTGGCTATGACCCCAATACCACTGAGAAAAAAGACCTCGGCATTGTCACCAAGGGTCGTCAGGAGAGCGTTTTTGTTGACCCCGATGATATTGAGCGTGGCGAGTTTTCCTGCAAAGTGGCCTGGCGCAGTCTTGACCGCCCATGGATGTTTTCTCCGACCTGGTCAAACTACACCAAAGTTTGGGAACTGATTAACGTCCCGCGCCTGCTCTGGAATACCTTTTTCTATGCAGTTGCTTCGGGGTTTGGGACGGTGGTTTCCTGCACACTCGTTGCTTATGGCTTTGCCCGTTTCCGTTTCCCGGGCCGCGATTTCTTATTCGTGGTCTTGATTTCGACCATCTTCCTGCCTGGTTTTGTAACGGTGATTCCGACTTACACCTTCTTCCAAACGATTGGGTGGGTGGGAACCTGGCTGCCGCTGATTGTTCCGGCCTTTTTTGCCAACGCTTACAACGTCTTTTTGCTGCGCCAGTATTTTATGACCCTGCCGCGCGAATTGGATGAGGCCGCTATGATGGATGGAGCCGGGCCTTTTCGGGTGCTCTGGTCGGTCATTTTGCCACAGTCTTATCCCGCGCTGATGGCGGTGACGGTTTTCCACATTGTCTATGCCTGGAATGACTATTTTGGCCCGCTGATTTATCTTTCCACCGCCCGCGACCAGTGGCCGATTTCGATTGCGCTTTCGACCTTCAACGGCATTTATGGTTCCCAGCCGCAACTGATTCAGGCGGGTTCGCTGATTGCCCTGGTGGCCCCGCTGCTGCTCTTCTTGTTTGCCCAACGGTTCTTTATCCAGGGCATCGTCATCACCGGTGTTGATAAATAAGTGGAAGAAATGGCAGTCAAACGCATTCTCATCTCTCTTTTTCTCATCGGATTGCTTTTCCCTGCGCTGGCATGTGCTGCCCAACCTGCCAGTCAATCCTCTGTCACTGACCCCGCGTCTGCGGAAGCCGCGCAACCATTGCCGACCTTTACGCCTGCGCCATCGCCCATGCCCGGCGGATTGTACGTGGACGCGGGTCAGTCTTTGGGGCCTATTAGCCCGGTCTTTTTTGGCACCAACTGGGGGCCGTGGCTGGGAGTGCCGCCGACCATGCTCGAGGAAATTCCAACCCTGGGCATTCAGGTTCTGCGCTTCCCTGGCGGGCGTTGGGGTGATGAGAACACCCCAACCAAAGCCCAGATTGATATGCTCATGTCGTTCTGTCAGCAGTGGGGCGCTGAACCTTTCATCAATGTCCGTTTGGTGGCCAGCACCCCGGCAGAAGCCGCCGAAATGGTGCGTTACATCAATATTGAGAAAGGATACAAGGTTCGTTACTGGGGCATTGGCAACGAACCAGACCTTTACGCTACCCAGGTTGGCATGCGCCTTCCCGATTACAACCCCGAGCAATTTGCCCGCGATTGGCGTTTGTTTGCCCAGGCCATGAAGCAGGTTGACCCCACCATTTTGTTGATTGGGCCAGAAGTCAGCCAGTTTATAGCCAACCCCACCGCAGAATATGGACAAAAATATAGCGATTGGTTGGTGACTTTTCTCAAAACCAATGCAGACCTGGTTGATATTGTTTCGGTGCATCGTTATCCTTTTCCGCAATCAATGGTTGCGGGTGCCCCACGCAAGCAGGACTTGCGCGCTAATTCCGCAGAATGGGATGTTTTGCTGCCCAAATTGCGCGATCTAGTTCGTGAGCAAACTGGCAAAGACCTGCCTGTGGCAATCACTGAATTCAATTCATCCTGGGTTGAAAACGCTGGCGGCGAAGGGACGATCGACTCGCATTTTCATGGCATCTGGTTTGCCGATGTGGTTGGTCGGATGATTAACCAGGACGCTTTCATGCTGCAACAGTTTGCTGTTACCGGCCGCTTTGGCATGATGAGCCGCTCGGAATTGTACAGCACCGGCCTGGCATTTCAGATGTATACTCGTCACTTTGGCACAGAGCGTATCTATGCCTCGAGCGACCAGCAGTATCTGAATGTCTATGCCGCCCGGCGGCCCGATGGCGCCCTGACCGTGATGGTGGTCAATCTCAATTCTGAGCCGAAAACTGCCAAACTGGAGTTTGCCAATTTTGGCGGCGGGCAGGCTGAGACCTGGCTGCTCGACCTCGAACATCGCGCCGAACAGGTGGCCCCAACCAGCCTGTCGGCCAGTAACACGCTGACATTTTCGCCCGAATCGGTTACGCTTTACATCGTTACGGAACGCTGATGAAATCTTTCGCGCAGATTGCCGCCTTTGCGGGGGTTGGTTTCATTCTTCTTCTCCTGGGGGGGTGCCTTCAGCAGGAGGCATCCCCCACTCCCTCGCAGACTGCTCGTTTTCGGGTGCTGGCTTATGTGACCGAGGACACCATCCCGGAGTTGATTCCGTACGAGAAATTGACGCACATTAACTATGCCTTTGTCTTGCCGCGGCCCGATGGCTCACTGCGCGATGTCAGTAACGGTTGGAAGTTGAGAAAAATTGTTGAAACGGCGAACCAGTACGGGGTCAAGGTGCTTATCTCGGTTGGCGGGTGGGGGCTGGAGAAGGAGTTTGAGGCCATCGCCGCCGACCCGGCCATTCGGACGGTTTTTGTCCAAAACCTGGTGGCTTATGCCGCCAAATATGAACTGCACGGTGTGGATATTGACTGGGAATACCCGGTTGTGGGCGTCTCGGACGGCAACTACCTGGCCCTGATGCGCGAACTGCGCGCCGCCCTGCCCCAGGAATTGCTTTTGACAACAGCGGTGCCAGCCTATGGCCAGAATGCCGATGGCTTTTTGGCTGAGTCGTTTCAGTACCTTGATTTTGTAAATTTGATGGTCTACGACCTTTCTCGCGAGGCGCATGCGACCATGGCGATGGCCGAGCAATCGCTTGATTACTGGCAGGGCCGGGGCTTACCGGTCGAGAAGACAGTGTTGGGTGTACCGTTTTACAGCCGCCCGGGTGAGGTGCCTTACCGCAAACTGGTGGGGGCCAACCCCGCCGCCGCGCAGGTGGATGCTTTTGAGTTTGCCGGGGCGATGCAGTATTACAATGGCATTCCGACCATGGAGGCCAAAACCCGCCTGGCGCTGGAGCGCGCCTCGGGCATTATGTTCTGGACTTTATCACACGATACGACGGATGAATTTTCCCTGCTGGCTGCGATTGACCGGGTTGTAAAATCTTCACAGCCTTAAAGATAAATGTCGGTTTGATGTTGCAGGGAACGGCGTTCTCTCCCGTTCCCTTTTCTTACACCTGTTGGCATTGAGGTTTCATGAAACGCATTCCCGCTGTCGCTTTTACCCTGGTTTTGATGTGGCTGGGCTGGTTTGTTGTGGTGTATGGCATTCAGTCGGTCACGGCCATGCGCCTGAACCTGGAACGCCCCGATGAGGCGGTGGCCTGGTCGGCGCAGGAGACGACCCTGGAGAACCACATCAAAAACCCGCTTCTGGCTGACCCGTTTATGAACGCCCAGGTTTCATGGGATTCTGAGTATTATCTTTCGATTGCCCTGTACGGCTACGATGACCGCGGCGAGGGTATGGATTGGGTGCGGTCACGCACAACGGGCGAGGAGCGTTCGCTCAATTACGCCTTTTTCCCGCTTTATCCCAAATTTATTCAGGCGTTTTATCTGGCGCTGAAACCTTTTACCCTCGATATGACTGACCTGGCGCGCGGCGTGCTGGCGGGCGTGATAACTTCCCTGCTTGGCACGCTGGCGGCTATGTTCGCGCTCTACGACCTGGGGCGCGATTGGCTCGATAAAGATGGCCGCCTGCGGGCGGTTTTCTACTTTCTGATTTTCCCTTCGGCGTTTTTTATGGCGATGGTCTATACCGAAGGGCTGTTTATGGGCATCACCTTTTGGGTGCTGGCCCTCAGCAAGCGCGGACATTGGGCCTGGGCCTCGATTCTGGCGGCTTTTGCCCCCTGGACGCGCGCCGTCGGCGCGGCCCTGGCGGTTCCGCTGGGCATCCGCTGGCTGATGTCGTTCAATTTCAAACGTCCGCTCAGAGAGCAACTCAACCTGAAATTCTTTCTGCAAGGCCTGTTTGCGGCCCTGCCTGGCCTGTCTTACTATGCCTGGCGTTACTCAGACCTCGGGCGCGGCTGGGAAGTGGCCCAGGAATGGTTTGGGCGGACCGAATTGGGCCTGGCGCAAACCATCGGCGCGTATTCGTGGCAGTTGGCGCACGCCGCCGCGCACCCCGAATCGCAGGTTTATTTTGCGCTTGAATTTTTCTGTCTTGGTCTGGCGCTCATCACCACTCTGCTCTACCTGCGCCGCGACCCGGCGATTGCGCTGTTTGGTCTGGCGGTCATTGTCCTTTCGGCCCTGAGCGGCGGCGGGCAGGGATTGGCGCGCTATGTTTTGCCCGTCCCGGCCATTTACCTGGTGCTGGCAGGCTGGGGCAAAAACCCGGCCTTCGACCGCACCTGGACTCTCGCCAGCGCCTTTACCATGGGCCTTTCGGCAGTCTTGTTTGCGTTTGATTTCTGGGTGGGGTGAGGAGGGGAACGTGGGAACGGAAACACGGAAACACGTAAGGACGTAAACACGTAAGGACGTAAACACGTTATCTCTCTACTTGTTTCCCTGTTTTCCTGTCTACCTGTTTTCCTGTCTACCTGTTTCCCTGTCTACCTGTTTTCCTGTCTACCTGTTTCCCTGTCTACCTGTTTTCCTCCTCCCTGCTCCCTGTCCGCCCCCGGCCCGCGTTTTTCTCTTTTCCGCTTGCATATACATCCACTCTCAAGAGAGGTTCCTATGAAATACGGTTATTTTGATGATAAAGCCCGCGAGTACGTCATCACTCGCCCCGATACCCCCCTGCCGTGGATTAATTACCTCGGCTCGCAGGCTTATTTCGGGCTAATGTCCAATACTGCTGGCGGCTACTCTTTCTACAAAGACGCCCGTCTGCGCCGCATCACCCGCTACCGCTACAACAACGCCCCGCTCGACATGGGCGGACGCTACACCTATATCCGTGACAACGCCAGCGGCGAATTCTGGTCGCCCAGTTGGATGCCCGTCCGCCGCAGCCTGGATGAGTACACCTGCCGTCATGGCATGGGTTACACAGTCATCGAATCCAGATTCAAGGGGATTAATGTCCGCACCCGGACTTTTGTCCCGCTCAATCACAATCTCGAAATCTGGGAGGTGACTCTCACCAACCAGCGCGACGCGGACGCCGACCTGAGCCTGTTTTCTGCCATCGAGTTTTGCCTGTGGGACGCTAACGACGACGCCACCAACTTCCAGCGCAACTACTCCATCGGCCAGGTGGAGATAGCCCCCCTCGCCCTGCCAGGGAGATGGGACGGGGGTGAGGGTCTTGTCATCTACCACAAGACCGAATACCGCGAACGCCGCGACCACTTCGCCTACTTTGCCTGCTCCGAGCCCCTGGCCGGATACGACACTCAGCGCGAAACCTTCCTCGGCCCCTATCGCGGCTGGGACAACCCCCAGGTCGTTGAAGCAGGCCAATCGGGGAACAGCGAAGCGCACGGCTGGCAGCCGATTGGCTCACAGCACGTCAAAATGACTCTTAAGCCCGGCCAAGAGAAGAAAATCATCATCCTGCTCGGCTATCATGAAAACCCAAAAGACGACAAATTCGACCCGCCCGGCTCGCAAACCATCAACAAGCGCACGGTCAAACCGGTTATCGAAAAATTCCTTCAGCCCGCCAATGTGGACGCGGCCTTTGCCGAATTGTTCGACTACTGGACAGACTTGCTCGCCAAATACCAGGTCACCTCTCTCGATGAACACGTCAACCGCATGGTCAACATCTGGAACGCCTATCAGTGCATGGTGACGTTCAACATGAGCCGCTCGGCTTCTTACTTCGAGAGCGGAATCGGGCGCGGCATGGGATTCCGCGACTCGAATCAGGACTTGCTCGGTTTCGTTCACATGATTCCCGAACGCGCCCGCGAGCGCATTCTCGACCTGGCGGCCACCCAACTCAAGAGCGGCGGCGCGTATCACCAGTACCAGCCGCTGACCAAGCGCGGTAACAACGAGGTCGGGACGGGGTTCAACGACGACCCGGCCTGGCTGGTACTGGGTGTATCTGCCTACATCAAAGAAAGCGGCGATTGGGGCATTCTCGATGAACCCGTGCAGTATGAGAACGAACCCGGCAGCGAAACCCCGCTCTATGAGCACCTGCAGCGCGCCCTGCAATACACCCTCGACCGCCTCGGCCCGCACGGCCTGCCCCTGATTGGCCGCGCCGACTGGAACGACTGCCTGAACCTGAACTGCTTCTCCGACACCCCCGGGCAGAGTTTCCAGACTACCGTTGGCAAGGATGGCAAAGTAGCCGAATCGGTCTTTATCGCCGGGTTGTTTGTGCTGGCCTGCCAGGAAATGCAGCAAATTGCGGATTATGAATTGCGAATTAGGAAGAGCCTAATTCCTAATTCGCAATTTTCAATCCATCCACCAGAGTTCTACGCCAGCGCCGCCGCCGAAATGGAAAAAGCTGTCTGGGCCGCTGGTTGGGATGGCGAGTGGTTCCGCCGCGCCTACGATGATTTCGGCAGGCCGGTTGGCTCGCGTGAGAACGAAGAAGGCAAAATCTTCATTGAGCCGCAGGGCATGTGCGTGCTGGCCGGGCTGGGGCTGGAGAATGGCAACGCCCTCAAGGCCCTTGATTCAGTCGAGAAATACCTGGCTACCCCGCACGGGATTGTCCTGCAAAACCCGGCGTACAGCCGCTACTATCTGGAGTATGGCGAAATCTCGTCCTACCCGCCCGGCTACAAAGAAAACGCCGGTATCTTCTGCCACACCAACCCCTGGATTATGCTGGCCGAAGCCAAAGCCGGGCGCGCCGATAAGGCTTTCAGTTACTACAAGCGCATTTGCCCTTCGGCCCGCGAGGAAATCAGCGAGGTGCATCGCTGTGAGCCGTATGTCTATGCCCAGATGATTGCTGGCAAAGACGCGCCCACGCACGGCGAAGCCAAAAACTCCTGGCTGACCGGCACCGCTGCCTGGAATTACGTCGCCATTACTCAGGGCATTTTGGGCGTCAAACCGGCTTTCGACGGCCTCGAAATTGCGCCCGCCCTGCCGTCCGATTGGAGCGGCTGCGAAGTGGTACGCCACTTCAGGGGCGTGCGCTACGAAATCGCCATGAAACGGGAAGGCCCCGGCAGCGCAATCCGCCTCGAGGTGGACGGTCAGCCCATCGCCGGGAACATCATCCCCCTGCCCGCCGCCGGGACGCAGGTTGTAAAGGTAAACGTGACAATTCAATAACTGGAGAACCGCATTTGGGCGGTTTTGGAATGAAAAGCGATGGTTGATGTATGAGAAAAGCCTTTCTTGCTCTCTTTCTGGCCCTGGCCGCGCTGCTCTCAGCGTGCAGTGATGGCGTTGCGGTGCGCGAGGCGACGCCGACGCCCTTCCCGACCCCGCTGCGCGATACGTTTACCGTCCAGCGCGGCGATATGCTGGTGGAAGTGCCCCTGTATGGGCGGGTGGCCCAGCGCGTGCTGGCGGCGGCCTCTTTTGAGATTCCCGGCAAGGTTAGCGCGGTGTATGCCCAGGCCGGGGATATGGTCGAAGCGGGGCAATTGCTGGCCGAACTGGAAGAGTTGAAAGGCCTGAACCAGAAGGCCGATGAGATTCGTGAGCAAATTCGCCGGGCGCAGATTGCGTTGGAGATTGAACAACTGGCCCTTGAAAAAGCCCGCGCCGAGAACCTGCCCGCCTACGATGTTCGCGTGCAGGAGTTGAAGGTCGAACTGGCCCAAATGGATTACCAGGCCGCTCTGGCCCGCCTGGGCTTGGACCCGGCGGTGGATGCCTTCGGCCAGTTGGATGCCCAGGTGGCAAAGGCCCGTCTGTATGCGCCGCTGGGTGGCACTGTGCTGGTCGGCACCGATGTGGGCCGCCAGGTCAGCCCGAATACGCCTTCGTTTGTGATTGGCGATGCCAGCCAGTTGGAAGTGATTGCCCTGATTGAACCCAACCGCGAAAAAGACCTCGAGCAGATGTTCGAGGGCATGTCGGTGGTTATCAGCCCCGACGCCCGCCCAGACGTGCAATTGAGCGGCAAAATCCGCCAGATGCCCGCGCCTTACGGAACCGGCCCAAGCGATGACCGCTCCATTTACATCCGCATTGACCAGGCCCCCGGAGATGACACCTACCAGGTTGGCGAAAAGATGACTGTCAAAGTGACCCTGGCCGACAAAAAAGGGGTGCTTTGGCTGCCGCCTGCCGCCGTGCGCACCTCGGGCGGGCGGACGTTTGTCATCATCAACAGCCCCGAAGGCCCCAGGCGGCTTGAAGTTGAAACCGGCCTGCGCACCAACCTGATGGTCGAAATCATCAGCGGGTTGGATGAAGGCCAGGTGGTGGTCGCGCCATGAACCTGCCCCCGGGCCTGGCGGCTTTTTTTCGGCAGACCCGCACGACGGCCGGGTTTGCGCTCAAGCGCCTGCTGACCGAGCGCCTGCTCAGCCTGGCGGCCATTGTCGGGCTGATGGTGGCTTCTGGCTTTATTTTGAGCGTGCCGCTCTACGCCGAAGCGACATATTTCCGCCTGTTCCGCCAGGAATTGCTGGCCGGTCGCGAGGGCGACCTGTTCAACCAGCCGCCCGCCTACGCGCCGATGACCTTTACCTTTGAACTCAGGTCTGTGGGCCGCTCGGGGCCGCAGTGGCGCGACGTGGTGGTCGTAGATAAATACCTTTCTGGCGATGCCCAGCGGGTCATTGGCTACCCGGTTTTGCAGTCGGTGCGCCGGTTTCGCACCGATGGCTATTTTGTCCATCCCATTTTTGACCCCGAAAAGCCCGAAACCCAATACCGCATTGCTGAGGCGCGCCTGGCATTTGTTGCCCCGCTCAAAGGCACCATTCAACTGGTTACCGGTCGGCTGCCAGCCGCCCCTGCGGGCGAGATAGAAGATGCGCCCCTCGAGGTGATTGCCAACGAGGCCCTGGCGGTTTTGGCAGGCGTCCAGCCGGGCGACCGTTACCTGCTCAAAAAAGACGACCTCGAGATGACCATCGAGATTGTCGGGCTGTGGCGCGCTCTCAACCCGCGCGCTGTTTACTGGGGCGGCGGCCCGGTGGATAACTGGCTGCTGGTGGATGAAGCCGCCTACAGCGGCCCGCTGAGCGCAAAAATCCGCGATGAACTTGCCAGCGTTAACTGGACCTTTACGGCCAGCGCTTCGAGCCTGCTTTCCGGCGATATCAGCCGCCTCGAAAGCCGCATCCGTGCGGTGGAGGCCCAGGCCGAAGCCCTGCGCCCTGGCACGACGCTGGTACATTCCCCACTCGAGGCCCTGGCGCGTTACCAGCAAAGCGCCCCCGGCCTGACTTACCTGCTGTTTGCCTTCAGCGTTCCCATTTTGGGACTCATCCTGACCTTCATCGGTCTCGTGACCGGCCTGCTGATTGGCGGCCAGCGCAGCGAAATGGCAATTTTGCGCAGCCGCGGCGCAACCGCCCTGCAAGTGGTCTGGATTTCGCTCTTGCAGGGCGCCCTTTTGGGCGGCGCGGCCCTGCTGGGCGGTGTGCTGCTGGCCAACTTCATCACGCATGCCATTGGGCGGGCGCGCAGTTTTCTCGATTTCAGCGCAACCGGCGGCTTGCGCGTGGCCCTGACCCCCTCCGCGCTTGGCTTTGGCCTGCTGGGCATTGCCGTTATTTTGCTCATTCTGCTGCTTCTGCCCGCCCTGAGCGCCGCCGCCAACACCATCGTCTCTTACAAACAAGAACGCGCCCGCATGCAGCGCCCGCCCTGGTGGCAGCGCGCCTGGCTCGACCTGCTCCTGCTCGTTCCGGCGGGCTATGGCCTGTGGATGCTGCAAAACCAATCGGTCAGCGGAATGGAGAACGCCCCCGACTCGCTCCAGAATCCGCTCTTGTTGCTGGTGCCGGCCCTGGGCATTTTCTCGGTCGCTCTTTTCACCCTTCGGCTTGTCCCCCGTTTAATGGGCTGGCTCAGTCTGTTACTGCGCCCGACCAAAAGCGTCGGCATGTTGATGGCCGCCCGTACCCTGGCGCGCACTCCGGCCTTTTACAGCGCCCCACTCATCCTGCTGGTGCTGACCCTCGGCCTTTCGGCCTTTACCGCTTCGCTGGCCGAAACCCTCGACAGCCAGTTGACGAAGCAGATTTATTACAACCTGGGCGCCGACCTGAACATCCTTGAACTCGGCACTACCGCCGTATCGGACGGCGCGGCGGCCAATTACACCTTTGCCTCGCTTGCAGACCACTTGCGCATCCCTGGTGTGGAAGCCGCTACCCGCGTGGGCCGCTACAAAGTCTCGGCGGCCACTTCCGGCGGCGCAGTCGAGGGGACTTTCCTCGGCATTCAGCGCGAAACCTTCGCCTCGCTGGCTTTCTGGCAGCGCGATTTTGCCGCCCAACCGCTCGGCGCATTGCTCAACGAACTGGCCGCCACCCCCAACGGGGTGCTGGCCCCGCGGGCTTTTCTGGCCGAGAAAAATCTCAAGGTTGGCGATAACCTGGCCCTCGGCATTAAGACCGGTGAAGAAGGCCGCTCGGTTCCCTGGCGGGTAAAAATTGTCGGCGAGTTTGACTTGTTCCCCACCTGGTACCCGGAAGACGGCGTTTTGTTGGTCGGCAACCTGGATGAATTCTTCCTGCGGGCGGGCGCCGAATACCCCCACGAAGTCTGGATTTCCGTCCGGCGCGGCGCAGATGCCGAGGACATTCTCTACGCCGTGCGCGGGTACAGCATCCTGCTCGATGGCAACGCCGACCAGAACCGTCTGGTCGAAAACGGACTGAACACCTTTGTCCAGTCCTGGGCCTCGGCAGAGCGCAACATCCGCGCCGCGCAAAGCCGCCCCGAGCGTCAGGGCCTGTTTGGCCTGCTCTCGGTCGGGTTTGTGGCCTCGGCCTTGCTGACGGTGCTTGGCTTCCTGCTCTATGCCCTGTTCTCCTTCCGGCGCCGTTTTATTGAAATGGGCATGTTGCGCGCGGTTGGCCTTTCGGTGCGCCAGATGGTCTCACTGCTGGCGGCAGAACTGGCCTTCCTGGTCTTGATTGGTATCGGCGCGGGCACACTGGTCGGCGTGCTTGCCAGCCAGTTGTTTGTGCCCTTCTTGAAAATTGGCGCGGCCTCAGAGACTCTCTACCCGCCTTTCCAGGTTCAAATTGCCTGGGTTTCCATTTTGCAAATTTACGTCCTGTTTGGCATCCTGTTCCTGGCCGCGCTGGCTGCGCTCTCGCGCCTCTTGCTGCGGATGAAGATTTTCCAGGCCATCAAACTTGGGGAGACGGGCTGAGATGAGCGCCGAAGCGTTGATTGTCTGCGAGAACCTGGTCAAAATCTACCGGCTGGAGGCCCATGACGGCTCTGGCACCTCGGAGGAAGTCCACGCCTTGCAGGGCCTCGACCTGGCGATTGCCCGGGGCGAGATGATAGGGATTGTCGGCGCCAGCGGCAGCGGCAAATCGACCCTGCTGAACGTTTTGGGCGGCCTCGACCGCCCCACCGGCGGACGCGCCCTGGTGGCCGGGCGCGATTTGGGCAAGATGTCTGCCGCCGCGCTCGACCGCTATCGGCGCGAGACGGTTGGGTTTGTCTGGCAGCACGGCGCCCGCAACCTGATTCCGTACCTGACCGCCGAGGAAAACATCGAAGTCCCGCTGACGCTCTCGGGCCAGGGAGGCCAGGTCAGCCGTCAGCGCGCCCTCGAACTGCTCGACCTGGTTGGTCTCTCTCATCGGGTCGGCCACCGCATGGAGGAACTCTCCGGCGGCGAACAGCAGCGCGTGGCGATTGGGGTGGCGCTCTCCAACAACCCGTCCCTGCTGCTGGCGGACGAGCCGACCGGTGAGTTGGACACAGCCACTGCCCAAAACATCTACGACCTGCTGCGCCGCCTGAACCAAACCCTCGGCCTGACGATTGTCATCGTCAGCCACGACAGCGGCATTGCCCGGCACGTTGACCGCGTGGTGGCGGTGCGCGATGGCAAACTTGCCAGTGAAACGGTGCGCGTGCAGAAATCGGACAGCGAGGAGCATCACCTCGAAGAACTGGCCGTGCTCGATGCCGCCGGACGCTTGCAACTTCCGCGCGAGGCCCTCGAGCGCTTCAACATCCGCCGCCGGGTGCGCCTGGAAATCACCGACCAGGCCATTCTCATCCGCCCGCCCGAAAACGACCAGCAAGGCTCAGAGCATCTTGCCCTCAGCCATCAACCCGGCGGCGAAGCGAACCTCCCGGCCCTGGCCCCCGCCGCATCGAACCTGTTCGGCAGGCTGAAGAACTGGCTTGGGAAAACGGTCAGACGATAACCCCGCGTGGATTGTCAAAATGATTTTGAAGGAACTGCAAGGCTGATAGACCATCTCAAAGATTTCTCCATATCGCTCAAATCTCTAATCACCACTTACCACTTACCATGACCTTCCCTATCGAAACCCAAAACCTGTGGCGCGTCTATGAAACCCGCGGCGCCAGTGTTGCGGCCTTGCGCGGCATTGACCTGCGCGTGCCTGCCGGGCAAATGGTGGCGCTCAAAGGTCGCTCTGGCAGCGGCAAGACCACCCTGCTCAACTGCCTGGCCGGGTTGGATAAGCCCACCTCCGGCGTCGTGCGGGTGCTTGGGCGCGACCTGGCCGCGATGGACGATGATGAATTGACCGCCTGGCGGCGCGAACAGGTTGGGCTGGTTTTTCAGTCTTTTGGCTTGCTGCCGACCCTTTCGGCTTACGAAAACATCGAACTCTTGTTACGCATTAAGGGCGACGAATACCAGCACCGCCATCAGCGCGCCCTCGAATGCCTCGACCTGGTTGGGATGAGCCGCTGGCGCGACCACCGCCCTTATGAAATGTCAGGCGGGCAGCAGCAGCGCGTGGCAATTGCCCGCGCCCTGGCAAACCGCGCCCCCCTCATCCTGGCCGATGAGCCGACCGGCGAACTCGACAGCCGCACCGCCGCCGAAATTCTGGCTTTCTTCCGCGACCTGGCCGAGAAGCACGGCCTGACCATCCTGATGGTCTCTCACGACCCGCTGGTGGATCAATTCGCCCACCAGGTCTTAACCCTCAAAGATGGCGCGCTCCAGCCCTGAGCGATTTTGCCAATCACCAATCACCAATTCATCATTCTGCACTCATCCTTCTGCCTTCCCAAAGGAGTTTCCCATGAAATACGGCTATTTCGATGACCCCCAGCGCGAATACATCATCACCAACCCCAAAACCCCGGTCAAGTGGATTAACTACATCGGCACCCTGGCCTTTGGCGGATTGGTGGACCAGACCGGCAGCCTGCTCTTGTGCAAAGGCGACCCGGCCCTCAATCGCATTACCAAATACATCCCGCAATTGCCCGCCTCCGATTTTCGCGGCGCGACCCTCTACCTGCGCACCCCGGCGGCAGAGGGCAACGGCTCACGCAACCATCCTTATCATATCTTTAGCCCGTTCTTCACCCCCGGCCTCGACAAACTCGACCGCTATGAGTGCCACGTTGGCCTTGGCTACACCCGCATCATCAGCGAAATCGCCGGAATTTGCTGTGACGTGACCATCTTCGTCCCGCGCGATGCCCAGGTCGAAATTCGCTCGGTCAAAATCAGCAACCTGCGCAAAACCCCGCTGAGCCTCGACGCCGTCCCGGTGGTCGAGTACACCCACTTCGACTCGCTCAAGCAATTCACCAATGCCGATTGGGTGCCGCAGACCATGACCTCGCGCCTGGTCGAACTCGAGGGCGGGCACAGGGTCATCACCCAATACGCCTTCATGCGCCGCGATTTTTGCGTCAATTATTTCACCGCTACCCTGCCGTTTTCCTCCTTCGAGACCGACCGCGCCCGTTTCCTCGGCGACCACGAATACGGCACCTTCCGCAACCCGCTCGCCTTGCAGCAGCCCCAACTGGGCAACTACCAGGCCCATCGCGGCGACAACATCGCCGCCCTGCTCATCCCGCTCGGCGAAATCGGCCCCGGACAAAGCGTCCGCTTTGCGACCCTGCTCGGGCAGGAAGAAAAAGCCGCCGACGCCCTGCCGCTGATTCAGCGCTTCTCCGACCCCGCCGCCATCGATGCCGCCCTCGAAGACCTGCGCCGCTTCTGGGACGAGTACCTCGGCGTCCTGCAAGTCGAAACCCCCGACGCGGCCATGAACGCCATGCTCAACATCCACAACCCGCGCCAGTGTCACACCACCAAAAACTGGTCGCGTTATCTCTCGCTCTACCAGTTGGGGCTGGGCGGCTCGCGCGGCATTGGCACCCGCGACTCCTCTCAGGACGTGCTCAGCGTGCTGGCTTCCATGCCCAAAGAAGGCCTCGACCTGATTCGCAAACTGCTCAGCGTGCAGCTGCGTGCTGGCAACGCCATGCACCAGTTCAACCCGCTGACCATGCTTGGCTCGATGGGCGACTCAGAAGAACGCGAAGACCGCCCACACTACTACTCCGACGACCATCTCTGGCTGGTGCTGGCTGTCTGCGCCTACATCAAAGAAACCGGCGACAGCCTCTTCCTGAACGAAATCATCCCCTTTTACGAAAAAGACAGGCAGGACGCCGCGCTTGAGTCTGGCACCGTGCTCGAGCATCTGCGCCGCGCCCTGGCCTTTACCAAAGCCGACATCGGCGCGCACGGACTACCCCTGGCCGGGTTCGCCGACTGGAACGACACCATCAACCTGCCCGGCGGGGCCGAATCGCTCTTCACCGCCAACCTGTACGGCGTGGCCCTCAACGAGATGATTGCCCTGTGCCGTTTCCTCGGCGACGAGGCCTCTGCCTCGGCCTATGCCGCCGACCACGCCGAAATGGCCGCCCGCGTCAATCAGCACGCCTGGGATGGCGAGTGGTACATCCGCTATTTCGACCATGACGGTTCGCCGATTGGCTCAAAAGCCAACGAACAGGGCAAAATCTTCCTCAACGGCCAGACCTGGCCGGTGCTTTCTGGCTTTGCCACGCCCGAACGCGCCAGGATGGCCCTCGATTCGGTCCGAAAGCACCTGAACACTCCCAAGGGCATCAAACTTTCAGCCCCTGGCTACAACGGTTTCGACCCGGCCAAAGGCGGCGTGACCACCTACCCGCCCGGCGCAAAGGAAAATGGCGGCATCTTCCTGCACCCCAATCCCTGGGCCATGATGGCCGAAACCCTGCTCGGCAATGGCGACCGCGCTTTCGAGTATTACACCCAGATTAACCCGGCGGCCAAAAACGACCTCCTCGACGAATACGAAATTGAACCCTACGTTTATGCCCAGAACATCCTCGGCGATGAACACCCGCAGTTTGGCCTCGGGCGCAATTCCTGGCTCTCGGGCACGGCCTCCTGGACGTATCGGGCCGGGACGCAGTACATCCTCGGCATCCGCCCCGAGTACAACGGCCTGCGCATCGACCCGTGCATCCCCGCCGCCTGGGATGGCTTCAGCGTTACGCGCAAGTTCCGCGGCGCCACCTATCAAATTTCCGTAAAAAATCCCAATCACGTCTGCAAAGGCGTCTCCAGGGTGCGGATAGACGGTAAAATGCTGGATGGTAATTTATTGCCCGTCTTTGCCGATGGGCTCACCCACACCATTGAGGTAATTTTAGGCGAATGAACAACTTTTACGGACACCCCACCCGCCGCCTGGCGACCGATTACTTGACCCTCGACTACCTGATTAATAGCGGCCCGCGCCTGGTGCGGCTCTCGCTCAAAGGCTCAGAAACCAACCTGCTGGGCGAAGCCCCAACAGTCGGCTGGGAGACGCCAACCGGCTACTACCACCTGCTGGGCGGACACCGCCTGTGGGCCTCGCCCGAAGAACCGGGCATCACCTACGCCCCCGACGATAGCGGCCTGACGGTGCGCGAAATCCCCACCGGCGTAGAACTGGCCTGGGAGCCGAAGCCAGGCGAAGGCGGCATTGCCAAACTGATCCGCATCGAACCCGAAAGCGAGCGGGCCGCCATCCGCTTTGTGCACCGCATCATCAACCGTTTTGCGTATCCGGTCACCTATGCCCCCTGGGCCATCACCGTCCTGCCGTTGGGCGGCACGGCCTATCTGCCGGTTCCGCCGGTCGGCGAGGATTATCAGCCCGACCGCGCCCTGGTCTTGTGGCCTTATACGCGCTGGAACGACCCGCGCCTGGGCCTGCACGAAGCCGGGCTGACGGTCAAAGCCGAAGCCGCCATGCCGGCCATCAAGGTTGGCGCGTTTTCCGCCTCCGGTTGGACGGCCTACGAGCGCGAGGGGGTGCTGCTCTTCAAAGGCTTCGAGCCGCTGGTCGGCGAATATTCGGATATGGGCTGTAACGTCGAGATTTACTGCTCCGACAAAGTGCTCGAGCTTGAAACCCTGGCCCCGGCCATGCACCTGCGCCCCGGCGAATCAACCGAGTTTTCTGAAATCTGGGAAATTCACACCGGCGAGGCGGTCGCCGAAATTTTGGCCGATTTTGCCTGAATCGGCAGAATGTGATATAGTTGCCCTGCCTCTAACATTCAGGAGTGAAACAATGACGGAGATTCTCTAAAGAAAACGTGTTTTTTCGGGGTACGCCCGCCAAAATGACTTTTGGCCGGGGGCGTTTGCCCCCGGTTTTTGTTTTCTCTAGAGGTTCTCATGCTTCATATTCACCACCTGACCAAATCTTACGGCATCCAAACCGTTTTACAAGACATCACCTTCAACATCAGCGCGGGCCAAAAAATTGGCCTGGTTGGGCCGAACGGCTGCGGCAAAACCACCCTGATGCGCATCCTGGCCGGGCTGGAAAGCCCGGATTCAGGAACCGTCTCGCGGACATTTCCTGGCCTGCGGGTCGGATATCTGGCCCAAGGCTTCGACCTGCCGCTCGACTCGACCGTTCGCGCCACCCTCAGCCTGTCCGCCGTGGACGAGGCCGCCCTCGAGACCGAAATCGCCTCCCTGGCCCAGGCTTTAACCGTGACCCCCGCCGATGCGGCCCTGCAAGCGCGCTACGACTCGGCCCTGGCGCAACTCTCCAGCCTGAGCATTCATCCCGAAAGCATCCTGGCCCCGCTTGGGCTGGCCCACCTCGACCCCGAAACCCCGGTCGGCCAACTGAGCGGCGGACAAAAAACGCGCCTGCTCTTGGCGCGCATTCTGTTGACTGAGCCGCATTTGCTCTTGCTCGACGAACCGACCAACCACCTCGACATCGCCATGCTCGAATGGCTCGAGGACTGGGTGCGGCGCTTCAAAGGCGCGGCTCTGATTGTCTCGCACGATCGCGCCTTTCTGGATAACACCGTCAGCGCCATTTTCGAAATTGACCCCAAGAGCCACCAACTCCGGGCCTATCCTGGCAACTACAGCGCTTACGCCGCCCAAAAAGAAGTTGAGTTTGAGCAGCAATATCAGGCCTACAGCGACCAGCAGGTTCAACTTGCCCAACTACGCGCGGCGGCCAGCCGCATCCGCGGGCTGACGAAGATGAAAAAAGGCGGCAAAGCCGATGGCGGCGATAAGTTCGCCAAAGG
>CAZNCT010000040.1:0-4351 GCA_964571615.1 uncultured Anaerolinea sp.
AGCCGCGCGTGTTGTACCAGATTCCGTTTTCGCGGGCGTGGCGGCATAAATCCCACACAATCAAAAAGTAGGCGTTGAAGCCCATCTCGCCGATGACTTTTAGCTCAAAATCGAGCCGCTCGCGGATTTCGGGGTCGTTTTTGCGCGGGCCGTAGCGTTTTTCCAGCCCTTCTTCGCACAGGTGGCGCAGGTAGGTGGCGGGGGTGAATCCCTCCGGCACGTCAAATTCGGGGATGTGGTAGCCCTTGAAACTCAAATCCACATTACAACGCTCGGCAATTTCGAGGGTGTTGCTGAGCGCCGAGGGGATTTCGGCAAACAGGCGGCTCATTTCTTGCGGCGAGCGCAGGTAAAAGGTCTGGCTTTCGTAGCGCATCCGGTCGGGGTCGTTGAGGGCCTTGCCGGTCTGCACAGCCAGCAAAACATCCTGGTATTGGGCGTCTTCCAGGTTGATGTAATGCACGTCGTTGGTGGCGACAAATTTGGCCGAGTATTTTGCGCCCAACTCTACCAGTTTGCGGTTCAGTTCCACCATTTCTTTGATGTTGTGTTGCTGCAACTCAACGTAGAAGCGGTCGGGGCCGAACACGTCGTAGTACCAGTTCATGCGCCGCACGGCTTCGTCAGGGCGCTCTTCGAGCAGGTCGCGCGGAATTTCGGCGGACATACAGCCCGAGGTGGCGATGATGCCCTCGGAATGCTGGGCCAGCAGTTCGTGGTCAATGCGCGGGTAGTAGTAAAAGCCGTCCATTTGGGCGGCGGAGGTCAGTTTGAGCAGGTTTTTGTAGCCGGTTTCGTTTTCGGCCAGCAAGAGCAGGTGACTGGATTTTTTATCCAGTTTCGGGTCGCGGTCTTGCATTCGGCGGGCGGCCATGTAGGTTTCCACGCCGATGATGGGCTTAATCCCGGCTTCGCGGGCGGCGTTGTAAAACTCCACCACGCCAAACATCGTCCCATGGTCGGTGATGGCCAGGGCGGGCATTTCCATCTCTTTGGCTTTTTTGACCAGTTTCTTGATGTTCGAAAAGCCATCGAGCAGGGAATAGACGGTGTGGGTGTGCAGGTGGACGAAGGACATTTTTGGTTAATGACAAATGGAAATTGGGCAAAATGATTATAGCACCCTCGTCCCTGCGATAACCCGACGCTTGGCTTAAAGTTTTCTGGAACGAGTGTTCGGTTTATGCGAAAGGAAACACCGCTTTTCCGAATCCTGTATAATCCGTTCATGCCAAATACCTCCGCCCGTTTCAGTCTGATTGCTGCGCTGCTGACCCTGGTCTTTTTCTGCATCGGCTTTGCGCCCTTCCTGCCGATGACGGCCCTGGTTTGTTACCCGGCCGCTTTTCTCAGCGGGTTGTTTGCCCTGTTCAGCGGCCTGCGCGGTTTGCGTCAGCCTGCCTCGCACTGGATGGCCTGGACAGGCATTCTGACCGGCGGTCTGGTTATTCTGGCGGTGATGGTGTTTACCACCCTGACCGTTTTGCTTGTTCCAACCCTGGCGCAGGGATTGGCCGATTTCTGGCAGTCGCTCTGGCCCTGACAATTTACGAAAACCCAAAACTGGAGTATCCTTGCGCCTGGGAGTGGTTAGGTCCCGGTGGGTCTCCTGGTCTTCAAAATCAGTGTTGGGGCGCGTTGCGTTCCAGGGTGGGTTCGACTCCCATCCACTCCCGAAAATTTATCCATCCAACACATCAAAATCCCTTCCATGATAAGTGACCCTGAAATCTTAACCAGCCTGGTGGCGCGCGTTTTCCGTATCGAAGATGTCACCAGCGGCGGGCACAATGACCCGTACCTGTGGCGTTATCGCGGGCAACTTTTGAGCGGTACTGATAGCGCCGAATCTTATGACTTGCTGGCCGAAGCGCTTAAACCCCACGGCTTGATGCCGGTCTTCCGGCGCGATGAATCTGGCCGGCAGGTGATTTTACTGGTCGAAAAGCCCCCCGCGCCGCCGCCAGCCAACCCGCGCACCAACTTGCTCATGTTTTTACTGACTGTGGTGAGCGTTATGCTAACGGGCGCGCAAATCCCTGCTGGCGTACCGGTTCCCGAAGACTTCTTCGGCATCCTGGGGCTGATGGTGCGCTACATTTACACCGGCTGGCCGTTTGCGCTGGCCCTGCTCTCCATTTTGCTGGCGCATGAGTTTGGGCATTACTTTGCCGGGCGTTACCATAAGACCGATGTCAGCCTGCCGTTCTTTATTCCGCTGCCTTTTTCACTGCTTGGCACAATGGGCGCGGTCATCAACATGCGCGAACTTCCCAAAAATAAACGCACTCTGCTCGATATCGGCATTGCCGGGCCGCTGGCCGGGCTGGCCGTCTCAATTCCCGTCCTGTTCATTGGCCTGGCGCTCTCAGAGACGAGCATCATTCAGCCCAGCAATGGCGGCGGGTTTTTGGAGGGTAACTCTGCGCTTTACCTGCTGGCAAAATGGATTGTCTTTGGGCAGTTGTTGCCCGCCCCGCTAGATTACAACGGCCTGCCCCCGTTCCTTTACTGGCTGGGATTCATCTTTACCGGCAGTCCGGTGCCTTACGGCGGGCTGGATGTCTTGATTCACCCGGTGGCGCTGGCCGGTTGGGCGGGCATTCTGGTTACATCGCTCAATCTCATCCCTGCCGGGCAGTTGGATGGCGGGCATATTTTGTATGCCCTGTTTGGCCGCAAAGTGGCGCGCGCCTTGCCGCTCATCCTGGCTTTGCTGATTGGCCTGGGCTTTTTCTGGGCTGGGTGGTGGCTGTGGGCGGGGCTGTTGTTCTTTTTTGGGCGTACCCACCCTGAAACTCTCGATGAAATTACCGAACTCGACCCGCGCCGCCGCGCCCTGGCCTGGCTAATGATTCTCATTTTTTTGCTGGTGTTTACGCCGGTTCCGATGGTAGGGATGTAATTGATGCCGCTTAAGCGACTTTTCCTGACCCTTGGCCTGAGTGCTGCGCTTTTATCGGCTTGTGTCGAAATCACCTACCTGCCCCTGGGCACGCCTACCGTTGAATCGGCCACCTCTACGCCCCGGCCTTCGGCTACGCCAGCTCCGACAGCCATCCCGCCGACCCAGGCCCCCGATTTGGGCGTCAGCACCGATGCCCTGCGCGGCTTGACGATTCAGTTCTGGCACGGGCTGGATGGTGAACAGGCCAGCCTGCTGGCGCAGTTGGCCGCCGAATTCAGCCTGGGCAACCCCTGGGGTCTCACGGTCGAGGCGGTTGGGTGGCAGAATCTCTCGGCGTTGGAAGCGGCTGTTGCAGACGGCAAAACAGGCAACGGGTTGCCCGAACTGGCCCTGGCGATGCCCGAGCAAGCCCTGGCCTGGGATGAAGAATCCCTGCTCGCGCCGCTTAGCCCCTATCTTTCCAATCCCGAATTTGGCTTTACCCGCGCCGATTTGAACGATTTTCCGGCGGGTTTGTGGCGTCAGGATGAGGTAAATGGCCGCCGCCTGGGGGTACCGGCCATCCGCTCGACCCGCCTATTGTTTTACAACCAGACCTGGGCGCGCCAGTTGGGTTTTGAGTCGCCCCCGCAGACGGCCCGCGAGTTTCGTGAACAGGCCTGCGCGGCCAATGCCACCTTTCGGGCCGATGCCGACCCCGCCAACGATGGTTATGGCGGCCTGGTGCTGGATGGCGACCCCTGGACGGCCTACTCGTGGCTGCGGGCTTTTGGCGGCGATGTGGCTGTGGATGGTCAGTTTGAGTTTGTCAGCCCCGAAAACCAGGCGGCACTCGAGTTTCTGGGCAAACTGCGCGTTGATGGCTGCGCCTGGCTGGCCCAGGATTTGACGGTCTATCATCACCTGGCGTTGCGGCGCGCGCTCTTCATCACGGGCAGTATCAGCGAAATTGCGGCCCAGCAATCGGCCTGGCGCGCTGCTGGCACTAGCGATGAGTGGACGGTCATCCCCTTTCCGGGGCTGGAGCGGGCAGTCGTGGCCTATGGGCCATCGTTTGTGGTCTTTGAGAGCAGCCCGGCGCGGCAGTTAGCGGGCTGGTTGTTCATCCGCTGGATGCTTTCGGCAGAGAACCAGGCTCGGTGGGCACAGCAAAGCGGTTACCTGCCGGTGCGTTTTTCGGCCCTGGGGCAGGTCAGCCCTTCTTTTGCGCAGTGGCGCGCCGCGGCAGACCTGGTGCCGCAGATGGGCAATTATCCGCAGTTGGCGGGCTGGCGGGTGGCCCGGCGGGTGCTGGGTGATGGTTTTTATAACTTTTTCTGGCTCGACCTGTCTGCGCCTGCGGTGCTGGCCGAGATGCAGGCGACGGTCGAGGATGTGCTTTCTCCATAGCCACCCGATGGGAGGTTCTTGACATGCCCAATCACAATGAACTGTATGAATATC
>CAZNCT010000040.1:4375-9240 GCA_964571615.1 uncultured Anaerolinea sp.
TGGCCCGCCTGGTTGCTGCGGCTGGTGAATTTTGCACTGCCTGCCGCCAGGTGCAAGATCCATTTCACCCGCTCACCCCAGATGGTTGGAATGTGCATCAGATTGCCTGGCATGTTCGCGATGTAGACCAGCAAGTTTATGGGATGCGTCTGCGCCGGGCTGTGAATGAAGAACACCCGGTTTTCAAAAACTTTGATGGCGATGCCTGGATGGCGGAACATTACGACCCCTCTGTGCCGCTGGAGCAAATTTTGAACGAGTTCTTAACCAGCATTTACGCGCTGGCGGGTTGGCTTTCTTCTCTTCCGCCTGCGGCCTGGAGCCGCCCAACACGCCATGAAGTCTATGGCGAATTTGCGATGCAGACCTGGGCCGAGCGCGGTCTGGCGCACATTGAGGAGCATCTTGCGGCTGTGCGTGGGCAGGCTTAGTCACCCGGGCGGTTGGAGATGATTTCAAGGAAGGTTTGCACAATACGCGGGTCGAGTTGTTTGCCCGCTTGTTTACGAATGTAGTCAATCACTTCGCTTGTTTCCTGGGCACAGCGGTAGGGGCGGTCGTTGGTCAGGGCATCAAAAATATCTACTACCGCAAAGATGCGGGCCGAAAGGGGAATTTGCTCACCGCGCAGGCCGTAGGGGTAGCCCGAGCCATCCCAGCGTTCGTGGTGAAAGTGTGGAATTTCAAGGGCGCGTTCAAGATAGGGGATTTTTGAGAGTAATTCAAACGCTTTTAGAGGGTGTTGGCGCATCACCTGCCATTCTTGCGGGGTGAGTGGGCCAGGTTTGTGCAAAATGGAGTCGGGAATTCCCATTTTGCCAATGTCGTGCAGCAAAGCGCCGCGTCGGATGTGTACCAACTCTTCATCCGAGACACCCAGTTTTCGGGCCAGTTCAAGTGTCAGGTTGGTGACGCGGCGGCTGTGGCCTTCGGTTTCCTGGTCGCGCAATTCGAGGGCTTGCGCCCAGCCTTCGATGGTGGCGTCATAGGCCAGGGTGAGTTCCATATTCGAACGCTGCAAGTCGCGGTATAGGCTGACGTTTTCAATTGCAATTGCGGCTTGCCCGGCCAGCATTTCCAGAAAAGCCAGCCATTCGCTGTTGGTTTGCAGGGGAGCGCGGTGAAAGACCTCCAGCAGGCCTTTGATGTCTCCTTTGGTAATCATGGGCGCGCAGGCGTAAGTGACAAACCCTTCTTCCTGAAAAAAATCTGTTCTTGGGCCAGGGCGCCCCGCTGCCTGAAAATCGTTGATGACAATCGTGTTGCGCCCGATGATGGATTGGCTGGCGATATCTTCTCCCAGCCTGAAGCGGATTTGGGGGGCGCCTCGGCCACGAAACCCACGACTGGCCTGGGTTTCAAGAGTCATGGTGACCGGGTTGAACGCTAAAACGGCAGCCGCATCACAGCCCAGTTGTTCGCAGGTTTGCTCCAGAATGACATTCAAAATCGCTTTCAGGTCTGTGCTGGCATTGATGGCATTGTCAATGGCGCGTAAGGCGGTGATGTTTCTTAACCGGACCTGGGTTTGCTCAAACAAGCGCGCATTTTCGATGCTGATGGCAGCCGAGGCGGCAAATGTTGCCAGCAATTGCAGGTCGTTTTCGGTAAAGGCGCCGGTGCGTGAGCAGTTATCCAGCGAGATAACGCCGATCGGTTTCCCTTTGACCATTAAGGGCGTGCTGATGGCGCTGAGGACTTCATACGTTTCGGGCAGTCTGGCAAAATACTCGCGGTCGGGGTGTTGCGAGGCATCTTCGAGCAGAATGCTTCTTTGCTCACGATACGCCTGTGCGGCGTACCCGACCTCTGGCGGAATGGCGGCATGTTGCACTTCAAGGTCTTGATACCCAAGCGAACCGCTGATGTGTAACTGCTTGTCTTCACCCATCAGCATGATGGAGCCGCGCTCCGTTGCCGGAATAGCGTGTCGGGCTGTTTCAAGGATGGTATCGAGCAGGGCGCGCGAGTTGAGCGTGCCAGAAATGGCCTGGCTGGCCAGAATAACCGCCTGTAACTGGTTGGCGCGGTTTTTTTCGGCGGCCAGCAGGCTGGCGTTTTCAAAGGCAATCCGGGCCTGGTTGGCCAGGGTTTCGAGCAAGCGCTGGTCGTCTTCGTCAAAGGCATCGGCTTCGTGGCTTTCAACCATGATGCAGCCAATCGCCTGCCCGTCCGACATCATTGGGACGTACAGGCCAGAATGAATATTCGGGTGTACCCAGGCATAGTGCGGGTCCGATTCCACGTTGTTCTGGCGAATCGTGTGTCCACAGCGCATGGCCCAGCCCGTCATGCCGCTATCCATATTTGAGACCATGTTCTGGCTTTTTTGGCGCTCCTCATTCGGGTCCACTTCTTCTTCTGGTACGCTATAGGCCAGAATGCGAATCTTATCGCTGCCCTGTTCTCGCAGCCAGACTCCGCAATGATCCCACCCCAGACGGTTGTTCAGGATTTCGATAATTTTGCTGGCAATTGCCTCGGGCGTTTTGAGATGATTGAGCGCCGCGCCTGATTCATAAAGGGCTTGCAGGTCGCGCTCGTGAATTTTCCGTACGTTGATGTCTTCACTGATTGCCAGCAGGAAAGGCTCATTTTCTGGGCCAGTATCGATGTAGGAAAGCGTCAGGTTGACCCAGGAGCGAGAGCCGTCCTTGCGAATATATCGCTTTTCAATGGTGGCCGAGGTTTTTTTCTTGTTGAGTAATTCTTGCCGGGTTTGTTCGTTTTTTTCGATGTCTTCCGGGTCTGTAATCTCCTGATAAGAGCGTCCAATCAGTTGCTGACGCGGGTAGCCGGTAATCTGGCAAAATTTTTCGTTAACATCGGTAAAAATGCCGGCAATATTGGTGCGCGATACGCCCACTGCCGCCTGCTCAAAAATGGCGCGATATTGCTGTTCACTATCTCGCAGGGCACGTTCGATTTTAATTTTTTCGCTGATGTCACGACAGGCGGCTACAAACCCTATTGGCTGGCCTTTGTTATCCATGACCATTGAGATGCGCGCATCCAGGACGATTCGTTGCCCGTCTTTGCGTTTGTGTGAAACCACCCCTCCCCAGTAGCCAACTGAGTTAAACTGGCGCAAAACGTCGTTGGCGTCCTGTCCGAGATAATCGGGCTCTGTCAGCAGGTGCAGGGGGCGTCCAATCACTTCCTGAGTTTTCCATTGGTAAATGGTTTCTGCTGCCGGGTTCCAACTCAGCACGTTGAAGGCCATATCGGTTGAAATAATTGCATCAGAGACATTCGCCATCAGGGCGGCCTGATAGCGCAGACTTTCTTCTGCTTTGCGGCGTTCGTTGATATCGAGCAAGACCCCCGAATAGCCGATGACCTGGCCGCTTCCGGCGCGATGAATCCAGACCCGGCATTCGACCCAGCGCGCTTCGCCCTCGCTGGTCAGGATACGGTATTCTTGTTCAAAATGGGTGGTTTCACGGTGAGCATGACGCTCGATTTCATCCATGACATGCTGTAGGTCTTCGGGGTGGATGATATCGCGATAGCGCAACCCGCCCTGCGCAAACTGGCCGGGTGTGTACCCAAACTGAGAGATGTTTTCTGAAACAAATTTGACCGGCAAACCCGGGTTGGCAGACCACATCAGGGCTACAGCCGGGCTTTGGTTGATGATTTCTTGCAATTGCAGGTGTTGCCGCCAGAGCGCAAAGACTTCATCGCGCGCTTTGCGTTCCTGGCTGATATCGCGGGCCGAGACCAGGGCCACCTCGCGGCCCTGCCAGCGCAAGCGGCGCGATTCGACCTGGGCATTAAACACCTGCCCGCTTTTGGTGCGGTGCCGCCATTCGCCGTAATATTGCCCCGAGACGCGTTCACTGCCTAAAATTTTTTCCAGCGCGGCAATATCCTCTTCGGGGCGAATGTCGCGCAGGGTCATGGATAAGAATTCTTCGCGGCTGTAGCCGTACCTGGCAATCGCTGCGCGGTTAACTGCCAAAAAGGCCAGCGTTTTGATGTCGTAAATCCACATCGGGTATGGATTTTCATCAAATAGAAGGCCAGATGCGGGCAGGCGGGCTGCTTTTTTTTGCCAGGGATATTGTTTGGGCAAGACGCGCACTCCAAAGAACTGATTTCATTTTACAATACTCTGCCGGTCTGAGGCGGGGTTTTGCAAAACTTATACGGGTTCGTGGGGTTCGCTGACCTGGCGGCGCGATTCGGCCAGGATTTCTTCGATGCTCATATTGCGGCGCGATTTATGGGCCGGGTGGTAGTGGACGTGTACCCGCCGCACATTCGGAATGACCCGGCAGAGCAGAAACTCTACTTTATTAGCAATTTCATCCCCCTCATGGACGGTTATCGCGCCATCGACGCCAATGGTCAGGTTGACGACGATGTGCGGGCCAAAGCGGTGCGCCTGCACTTCCTCCAGTTGCTTAATGCCGGGCATATCCAGCAGAATGGCCCGAATTTGCTCCGCCAGTTCGCGGCTGGGCACGGCGTCCATCAACTCAACCGACGACTCGCGCAGGATGTGAATTCCCGTCCGCAGGATGAGCAGGGCCACCAGCGCCCCGGCCAGCGGGTCTACCCAGGGCAGGCCGCGCTGGCCCAGGAAGATTCCCAGCGAGGCCGCCGATGCCGAAAAAAAGTCATTGCGGTGGTCGTAGGCCATGGCCTGCACGACCGGGTTGCTGGTTTCTTTGCCCAGACGGGTAACGTAAAAGGTCAGGAAAATTTTAAGCATGACCGTAAACAGCGCAACCCAGAGCGCAATTGGTGAGGCGCCCTGATAACCATCCAGGCCTGAGAGCAGGTTCCAGATTTTGTCGATGGCATCCCAAAAGACGGCTATGGCTGTTGTGACGATAAATGAGCCGACCACAATCGAG
>CAZNCT010000040.1:9250-24752 GCA_964571615.1 uncultured Anaerolinea sp.
TGCTTTCCAGCTGACGGTGCCCGTAGGGATGTTCATCATCGGCGGGTTTGTTGGCCAGGCGCACAAAGATGCTTGCAACGACATAATAAGCCACATCTGAGGTGGAATTAATGCCCTCGGCCAGCAAGGCCGGGCTGTGGCCGATAATGCCGATTCCCGTTTTAAGGGCCGCCAGGAAGATGTTGGTGCCCAGTCCAAGATTGACCGCCAGCAGGCTTTTTGCATCGCGTTCGTGAGTCATAACAGGTATCTTTCTTGCGCAAGGGTTTCAGGCGCAGAGTGCAAGTATAATAGCTTCGCTTTACAAATGGAATAACAAAGATGAATTGTCCGCATTGCGCTTACCCGCTTGTTCGTAAATCTTACAAAGGGTTGATGGAAGTTGACTCTTGCCCGAACTGCCGCGGCATGTGGCTTGACTTTGACGAACTCGACCGCCTCGAAGATACGGCGTTTGACCAGGACTCGCTCAAAGGTTCTTTGATGCACCGCGAAACGCGCACCGATTTGCCCTGTCCGCACTGTGGGCAGGCGCTGGTTGAGTTTCAGTATCGGCTTTACAGCCTGAAACTCGATTTTTGCCCCCACAACGAGCATGGCTTCTGGCTCGATGCCGGTGAAGATGAGCGCGTGCTTGAAATCATGCGCCAGCGTTCGTCAGAGATGCGCCGCAAGCGCGAAGTTGAGACCGAATGGCGCGCCATGCTCAGGCAAATGCACGAGGCGTTTAAGCAAAATCGTTAGGGCTGTTTCACTTGTTCAGACCTGACAGGTTTTATAAGATTCGCCGACAGGCAAGCCGCCTTGTAAAATCTGTCAGAATAACCTATTTTTGAAAGAGAACCATGTCTGACTATATTCGTAACTTTTGTATCATTGCCCATGTAGACCACGGTAAATCGACCCTGGCCGACCGCTTGCTGCAAATTACCGGCACCATTTCAGACCGCGAGATGACCGCCCAGGTGCTTGATTCAATGGATTTGGAACGCGAGAAGGGCGTTACCATCAAAGCCTCGGCGGTGCGCATGAATTACCGCGCCAAAGATGGCAAAGACTACGAACTCAACCTGATTGATACCCCCGGGCACGTTGATTTTGGCTACGAGGTCAGCCGCGCCCTGAACGCCTGCGAAGGCGCGATTCTGGTAGTGGATGCCACCCAGGGCATTGAAGCCCAAACGCTGGCAAATCTCTACCAGGCGCTGGATGCCGACCTGGAGATTATCCCCGTTATCAACAAAATTGACCTGCCCTCGGCTCGTCCCGATGAAGTGGCCGAGGACGTTGCCGCGCTCATCGGCGGCGACCCGGCGGATGTGATTCAAATTTCGGCCAAAGACGGGTTAAATGTCGAGGCCGTGCTTGAAGCGATTGTGGAAAAAGTCAAGCCGCCGAAGGGCGATGAAGAGAAGCCCTTGCGGGCGCTGGTTTTCGACTCGCACTACGACTCTTATAAGGGCGTCATTTGCTATGTGCGCGTGGTCGAAGGTTCTGTCTCGCTGAACGACACTGTCCGCATGATGGCCACAAAGGTAGATGTCAAGCCCATCGAAGTAGGCATCTTCTCGCCGGGGATGAAGCCCGTCAGCCAGTTGAAGGCTGGCGAAGTCGGCTATGTCGCCACCGGTTTGAAGACCGTTCACGATGCCCGCGTGGGAGATACCATCACCAAGGCCAGCGCTCCTGCGGCAGAACCGCTGCCCGGTTATCGCCATCCCAAGCCAATGGTCTTTGCCGGCATTTACCCGGTGGATGCCGAAGATTACAGCGACCTGCGCGATGCGCTTGAAAAACTGCAACTCAACGATGCCTCGCTGACCTACCAGCCTGAGACCTCGCAGGCGATTGGGTTTGGTTTCCGGGCCGGGTTTTTGGGCTTGTTCCACATGGAAATTATTCAGGAGCGCATTGAGCGTGAGTATGACCTGGATGTGCTCTTTACCGCCCCTTCGGTGGAATACGAGGTGGTGACGGTGACGGGCGAGACCCTGCTGGTTGATTCGCCTGCCGAACTGCCAGACGAAAGCAAGGTGGCCGAGATTCGTGAGCCGTGGATGAAGATTGAGATTATCACCCCGACCGATTTCTACGGCACGATTATGGATTTGGTGACCAAGCGGCGTGGGGTTTTCAAGAGCCAGGAATACCCGGCCCCGCACCGGGTGCAGCTGAATTTTGAAATTCCGCTGGCCGAGTTGATTGTGGACTTTTTCGATGAGTTGAAGAGCCGCACCAAGGGCTATGCTTCGCTTGATTATCAGTTCCTTGAGTATCGCCCCGATAAACTGCAAAAACTGGAAATTCTGGTCAACAATGACCCGGTAGATGCCCTGGCGGCGATTGTGCATAACAAAGACGCTTATCACAAGGGCCAGGCACTGATTACCAAACTGAAGGACATTATTCCGCGCCAGATGTTTGATGTGGCCATTCAGGCTTACTCGGGCGGGCGGGTGATCAGCCGCGCCAACGTCAAGGCATTGCGTAAAGATGTTCTGGCGAAGTGCTATGGCGGCGATATTACCCGTAAGAAAAAACTTCTTGAAAAGCAGAAAAAGGGCAAGCGGCGTCTGAAGATGGTCGGCAACGTCGAAATTCCGCAGGAAGCGTTTATGGCGGTGCTCAAACTGGGCGATGAGTAAAGAGCGATTTTCACGCAAAAGCGCAAAGGCCGCAAAGAAAATCAAAAAAAACTTTTTGAACCTGGCGTCCTTTGCGGCTTTGCGCGAGACAGGTTTTTGGATACGATGCGAGAATTCATTTACGGACGAAATGCGGTTTACGAGACTCTGCGCGCCAGACGGCGGCATGTGTTTGGTTTGGAAGTCGCCGAGGGAGCGCAAGAGAAAGGCCGCTTGCAGGAGATTCTCAAACTGGCGGCGGGACGCAAAATTCCAGTGCGGCGCGTGCCGCGTGCGCGGCTCGAGAAGGTCAACGCCAATCACCAGGGCGTGCTGCTCGAGGCTTCTGCCTACCCGTACCGCGAACTGACCGATATCCTCGAACTGGCTGAAAAACGCTCCGAGTCGTTGTTTGTCTTGCTGCTCGATACGCTCAATGACCCGCAAAACTTCGGCACCCTGCTGCGCACGGCGGAAATTGTGGGCATTCATGGGGTGGTCATTCCGCTGCGGCAGACGGTGACGGTCACCCCGGCGGTGGTCAATGCTTCGGCGGGGGCCAGTGAGCATTTGCTGATTGCCCAGGCCAACCTGCACCAGGCCATTGAAGAACTGAAAAAAGCCGGGGCCTGGATTGTGGGCCTGGAGGGCGGCGAAGGGGCGACAAGCGCCGAGCAGGTCCGCCTGGATGGCGCCCTGGGCCTGGTGGTCGGCTCAGAAGGCGAGGGCATGAGGCCGCTGGTGGCGAAATCTTGCGATGTCCTGATGAAGTTGCCGATGCGCGGCCAGATTGAATCACTGAATGCAGCCGTGGCTGGCTCGGTAGCGTTGTATATGGCCTTAATGGCAAGACAAAAAATGGAGTCCAAAATCTCCTGATTTTGGACAAGAGTCTGGCCCACAGGGTGCTTCGCAAAGACTTTTGGCTCCGCATAAAGAGGAAAAAATCATGAGCGCATACCATTTTCCGCGAGGCTTCTTATGGGGCACAGCCACGGCTGCGCACCAGGTGGAGGGCAATAACACCAACAACAACTGGTACCGCTGGGAGCAAGAAGGCCGCACCAAACACCTTTCGGGCCTGGCCTGCGATTGGTGGGGCGGACGCTGGCGCGAGGACATGGATCGCGCCGCCGAAACCGGTCAGAACGCGCACCGCTTCTCGGTTGAGTGGAGCCGCATTCAACCTGCGCCCAACCGCTGGGATGAAGACGCGCTTGAAAAATACCGCCTGATGGTGCGCGGCATGGTTGAGCGCGGTATTACGCCAATGGTCACCCTGCATCATTTCAGCGACCCGCTCTGGCTCTATGAGCGCTATGGCTGGGAAAAAGAAGAAGTTGTGCCGCTCTTCGAGAAGTTTGTGCGTAAAGTCGTCGAGGCGCTCAAGGAATACGTTAGCCTGTGGACGACGATCAACGAACCGAATGTCTATGCCTTGAATGCCTATGTGGCTGGCGATTTTCCGGCTTTGCATCGGGGCATGAACCTGGCGATGCAGGTTTTGGCCAACATGCTGCGCGGACACGCGGCAGCCTATCGCGCCATTCACGAAATTCAGCCCGAGGCCCGGGCCGGGTATGCCCTGCATTATCGCCCGATGGTGGCGGCCAATCCGCTTTCGCCGCTCGACCAGATGATGCGCAACATTCAATATCGCGGTATCAACATGGCCTTCCCGACCGGAATTTCGACTGGTGTGATGCGTACCCCGATTGGCAATTTCAACATCCCCGAGGCCAGGGGCACGCAGGACTTTTTTGGCCTGAACTATTACTCGGTTGATACGGTTCGATTTGACATTACCAACGTAAAAGAATTGTTCGGCAAGCGCTATTACCCGGCAGATGCCGACCTGAGCGCGACCAGGTTTATCGCCAATATTCCTGAAGGGCTATTTCACTCGCTCGAATGGATTGTCAAAACCTATCCCAACCTGCCCATCCTGATTACCGAAAACGGCGTTGAAGACCCGGACGACAAAATGCGCCCGCGTTACCTGCTTCAGCATCTGCACCAGGTTTGGCGGGGGGGCAATTTCAACTGGCCGGTCAAGGGTTATTTCCACTGGTCGCTGGTTGATAATTTTGAATGGGAACGCGGCTGGACTCAGCGCTTCGGACTGTGGGGGTTGGATACCGAAACCCAGGCCCGCATCCGCCGCCCAAGCGTGGATCTGTACGCCGCCATCTGCAACGAAAACGGCATTACCCGTGAAATGGTTGCGCAGTATGCGCCCGAGGTGCTCGAGAAAATTTTCCCGGCGCTGGGGTAGGGATGTTACCCGCTCCCTTTATCCGTAACATCCGCAATTCATTCGGCGCTGAGGGCGAGCGCTGGCTGGCGAATTTGCCCGACCTGCTAAACCAGGCGGCCCGCCGATGGGATTTGTCCCTGGGCGAGCCGTTTTTGCTTTCCTATAACTATGTCTGCGCCGCAACCCGTGCCGACGGGACGGAAGCGGTGCTGAAAATCGGTGTCCCCAACCGCGAACTCAAAAGCGAGATGGCCGCCCTGCGCCTGTTCGCCGGAGAAGGGGCCTGCCGCCTGCTCGAAGCCGACGATGAAAACTATGCCTGCCTGCTCGAGCGCCTGCATCCCGGCCAAATGCTGGTCGAAATGCAGGACGACGAAGCCCGCACCCACATTGCCTGCCAGGTGATGACCCGCCTGTGGCGCGCCGCCCCGCCCGAAGGGCCTTTTATCTCCCTTGGGGAGTGGTTTGCCGAGTTGGGTAAACTACGTCCACGCTACAGCGGCGGGACGGGCCCATTTCCGCGCTGGCTGGTCGAGCGGGTCGAAGCGCTCCTGCCCGATTTACTGCATCCGTCGAACCCGCAAAGGCTGATTCACGGCGATTTCCACCATTTCAACGTACTCAGCGCAGCGCGCAGTCCGCTTGGCTGGCTGGCGATTGACCCGAAGGGCGTGGTTGGCCCGGTCGGTTATGAAGCCGGGCCGCTGCTGATAAACCCGTGGGACGAATTACTGAAACACGGCGACGCCCCGCAAATTACAGCCCGCCGACTGGCAATTTTATCTGAACACACCGGCCTGCCAGCCGCTCATCTGCGCGATTGGGGCTTATGCCATTGCCTGCTTTCAGCCTGGTGGGATACAGACGAAGATGGGCAGGGCGGCGAATACGCGCTGGCCTGCGCTGAAATGCTCATGCGCGCAGGGGGCTAATACTCCAATGCGGCGATGTCTGCATTGCGAACAATCTGGTGGGCAAGTTCTTCCTGTTTGTCCGCGTGTGTCCCATTCACAAATAAAAAGACCGCTGGTTTTGTATTCACGTTTTTGGGCAACGTGAATCTTGAGATGCTTCATGCGTTGCTCAACCCAGTCCAGCAATTCTGGGCTGGCAGCGCTGACGCGGTACGTGCGAATTTCACGCCCGCGCCGATTGAGCCAGATGTCAATTCGCACAAAAAGCCAGAGCACCAGCACCACCATCAGCCCAGCCGTTGCGGCAAGCAAGTATTGGCCCATGCCGACCGCCATCCCCAGGGCTGCGGCGGCCCAAATCGAAGAAGCCGTGGTCAATCCTTTGACTTTTCCCTCCGCAAACAGAATCACCCCCGCGCCGAGAAACCCAATCCCGCTAACGATATTGGCCGCCACGCGCGCATCCTGCTCAAATTGCAGTGAGAGAATGGTAAAAAGGGTCGCGCCAAGCGTAATCAGGGTGATGGTACGCAGGCCAGCGCTCTTGTTGTGTATTTCGCGCTCGAAGCCAATGCCCAGCCCAATCAGCAGGGCAATCAGCAGTTTGATGAAATCTTCAGGGTTGAGATTCATAGATTCCCTTTCTCGCTTGAAACAAAACGGGCAGCCTGTGTGCAGGTTGCCCGTTTGATGGTGCGCTTGTTTGTGGGTTTATTGCAGGTTCCGGGCCGCATCTTCGGCGCTAACCTGCTCCCTTTGGGCTTTGATGCGTCCGTGCAGGCTAATGCTGACCACCCGCTCGGTGCCGTTCATCAATTTTTTCAGGTTGGGGCGCAAGGCCCACAAGAGCAAGATTTCGGCCAGCACGCCGTACAAGACATATTCCCAGGGCGAGAGGCCCATCGAGGCGCGCACAGCAAAAACGACAATCGCCGTCAGGCCGACGCTGATCGTCGTCACCGAGGCATAGCCCAGGCCAAAGAAAACGACCGCGCCAACCAGGATGACAATCAGCCCGGTTTGCGGCCAAAGCCCAAGCGCGCCGCCCGCCGCCGGGCCGCCGCCCGCGCCGCCGCGCAGGCGCTTGAACCTGCCCTGCTCATCAAATTCGGGCAGATAAGCCGAATAGTTGTGCCCGAGAATGGCGCCTACTGGGGCCAGGACGTGCACCCAGGTCGTGTCGCTCACGGCCTGGGCAATCCAGACCGCGGCTGCGCCTTTGAGAATATCGAGAAGGGCGGTGCCCAGCCCGGCCCAAAACCCTGCCGCGCGCAGGGCGTTGGTGCCGCCGGTGCGCCCGCTTTCGATGGTGCGAATATCTTTGCCGGTTTTTAGCTTGACAATAATCAAGCCAAACGGAATGGAGCCTATCAAATAGCCCAGTATCACCAGGCCAGCATCTAACAAAAACTGCATCCTCTCGCCTCCATTGGAGAATTTTTTGCCATTAAGGGTAACACAGAAGCCCGCCTGAAGTTACATTTCGGAGATAACCAGGCGCAATTCTGCTGCGCTGTTTGCATCCAGCCAAAAGGCGCGCGCCTGCCATTCGTTTCTGACCGGGGCCCATATCAGGTAAGCGGCTTCGTAACGCGCTTCTTGAATGTCGGTTTCAGAGGGCGTCTCTGGGCCGCTGGGGTGTGAGTGGTAGATGCCAATCAGCGTCAGCCCGGCGCTTTCAATGCTCTCAAAAGCCTGTAATTGCTCGTAAGGCTCCATCCGAAAACGAACCGGGCTGGCAAGCAGGTTGCGGATGGGGTAAACCACCTCGGCGCGGTTGTCATGTCCGGCTACCAGACCGCAAGCCTCGAGCGGCGCCGCGGCGCTGACATGTTCGCGCATCGCTAACCAGAGCCGATGGGGCAGAATCAAATGGTCATATTTCATAGCCCAACCAGGAAAATGGACAGGATAAACAGGCCCAGGTAAATAGCGGCTTCGAGCAGTGCGCGTCGCAGGGATAACTCCTCGCCCAGGTTAATCGCTATCCCGGTCAATATGTAAAGCGGGGCCAGGACGCCCAGCCCATACTGTACCGGCGAAAGCGGCCAGTAATGCAAGGCCGCCCCAATTTGCGCACAAACCAGGGCGATTCCGAGGGCCCATTGCCATTCCCAGCGGTTGGTGCGCAGGTGAATGGCCCGCAGGCTGACCAACCCGGCGGCGGGCAAAATGACCAGTAACAGCAGAACCAATCTGGCCCCGGCAAAGGCCAGCGCGCTCGAAAGCACCAGGAACAATGAAAAAGATACCGCAATCAGCCCGGCAGAAGCAAAGGTGTAGCGCGTGTCGGTTACATCCAGAGCAATGTATTCGGCCACAAAAACCAGCAACAGCAGGGTGCCGCCCAGAAAAAAACTGACCCACCAGGCTGTGCCCGGCGGCAGGTTGTAGAGCGGAATGCCCAGCGCAAAGGCAGTCAGGGCGGGCAAGATCCAATGTTGCAGGCTGATTTCAGACTCAAAATTGGGGTGACTGCGCAAAATCCATTCCATCCCGGCGGCGGTGAGTGCCGCAGATAGCACAATCGTCAATAGATTCAGGTTGAGCGGAATTTCTATCGCCAGACCAAAAAAGTTCCAGTTTAAGAGCGGGCCTGGCGCAGACAGCAAGCGCGGCAGCACATAAGTCAGCAAGACGCTTGCGGCGAGAATGCTCAGGCGGTTGGCATCTGGTGTATGGTGCCGGGGAGTTTGCATATCTGCATTTTACCGCAAGGCCTGCCGGTTGGCGGCTGCCCGCCAGGTGTCATGAGATGGAAATCAAAACAGTCAATCTGCCTGTGGTAGAATCATTTAGTTATGGATAGACGCTCTTTTGAATCTTTCCCTGCCCCGCCAGCGGTCATCCCTGCTTTGTTGGGTGGTTTCAATGCGGTTGCCAATCATGCCGGCATTCTCCTCTTGCCCATTCTTTTTGACTTAATCTTGTGGCTGGGGCCGCGTCTCAGCGTCGTTAACCTGGCGTCTTCCCTGCTGATGGATGCCGAACGGTTGTCTGGCCCAGGGCAGGCTTTTTTCACCACCTTGCAAGATTTTCTAAAAGGCTTTAATGCTTTTTCGATGGCAAGCACCTTCCCGCTGGGTGTTTTCAGCCTGATGACCGCCAACCTGTCAACCTTATCGCCGTTTGGGGAGCGTCTTAGCCTGACGGTGCCCGGATTGACCGTTTTTCTGCCGCTGGTCCTCCTGCTGACGGTTTTGGGATGGGTGCTGGGCGCTTTCTATTTTTGGGCTGTTGCGCGCCTGGTTTCATCCCAGGCCGATTCTCGAGCGGTTGGCTTGGGGGCCATCGTGCACGGAATCTTTCTTGCTGCGATGTGGTCGCTGGTCTGGTTGATCTTTAGCGTCCCGGGCGTCATTTTTATGGTCATCCTGTTCTTGATTAGCCCCGCCTTGCTTTCGCCGGTTTTGATTATCCTCTCGTTTGTGGCCCTTTGGGCGACCATTCCAATTTTCTTCTCTTCGCACGGCATCTTCCTGTACGGTGATCATGTTCTTGTTTCCATGCACAAAAGCCTTCGCCTGGCCCGCTATGCGATGCCGCCCCTGGGCTGGTTTGTAATCCTGTCGTTATTGCTCTGGCAGGGGTTGAGCGTGCTCTGGCGCATTCCACCTGCCGATTCCTGGCTGACCTTGCTCGGAATTTTTGGAAACGCTTTTGTCTCAACGGCTTTGCTGGCCGCCAGTTTCATCTATTATCGTGACCTGAACGTCTGGGTGGATACGGTTTTTCAGTGGGTGCAAAACCGCACCAACTCGGCCTAGGTCTGATTTCTCGTGGAGGATTAAGTGGTACAACCTGCAAACTACGATGCCAACAGTATTCAGGTGTTGGAAGGGCTTGAAGCCGTCCGCCGCCGCCCGGGCATGTATGTCGGTGGCACCGATATCAAAGCCTTGCATCATCTCGTTTATGAGGTGGTTGATAACTCAATTGATGAAGCCCTGGCCGGGGCCTGTACGCGCATTAACATCACCATTCACAACGATTCGAGTGTTACCGTCGAAGACAATGGGCGCGGTATCCCGGTCGATATTCACCCCGAGAAAAAAGTTTCGGCCCTGACGGTTGTCATGACTGTTCTGCATGCGGGCGGCAAATTTGGCGGCGGCGGTTACAAGGTGTCGGGCGGGTTGCACGGTGTCGGTGTCAGTGCGGTCAACGCTCTTTCGGAGTGGTGTGAAGTCGAAGTCCGGCGTGGTGGCAAGGTTTACTTCCAGCGTTTTGAGCGCGGCTATCCCCAGGAACCGGTGAAAGAAATTGGCAAGGTTAAGGATGGTGTTACTGGTACGCGCACAACCTTCAAGTTTGACCCGACGATTTTCAAGGATGATATTGATTATCGTTTCGATACCCTGGTGCAGCGTTTTCGCGAAATGGCGTTTGTGACCCGAGGCGTGACCATTCATTTTATGGATGAGCGCGCCCACCGCGAGATGACGTTTTATTTTGAGGGCGGTATCACTTCTTTTGTGCGTTACCTGAACCGCAACCGACAACCCCTGCACCCGGTGGTCTATGTTGAGCGCCAGGTCGAGGGCATTGGCATCGAGGCGGCGGTTCAGTACACCGATGCGTTTACCGAGTCGGTCTATTCGTTTGCCAATACCATTAACACCGTCGATGGCGGTACGCACATGACCGGCCTGCGCTCGGCCCTGACGCGTGTGGTCAATGATTACGCTCGTAAAAGCGGGCTTTTGAAGGAGTCGGACCCCAACTTTACCGGCGACGACACCCGCGAAGGGTTGACCGGGATTGTCTCGATTAAGCATCCTGACCCGCAGTTTGAATCTCAGACCAAGGTCAAATTGATGAACCCGGAAGTGCAGACCTATGTTACCCAGGTGGTGGCCGAGGGTTTTAGCACCTTTTTGGAGGAAAACCCCCAGGCGGCCAAAGCCATTATTCAGAAGTGTCTCACTTCTTCGCGAGCGCGTGACGCCGCCCGCAAGGCCCGCGACCTGGTTATTCGCAAGTCGGCCCTTGAGAGCCTGACCCTGCCCGGCAAACTGGCCGATTGCTCTGAGCGTGACAGTTCAAAGACCGAGTTGTATATCGTAGAAGGTGATTCGGCTGGTGGTTCGGCCAAACAGGGCCGGGACCGACATTTTCAGGCGATTCTGCCGCTGCGCGGTAAGATTTTGAACACTGAACGCGCCCGGCTGGATAAAATATTGGGCAATAACGAAGTCAAGGCCCTGATTTCGGCGCTCGGAACCGGCATTGGCGATGGCTTTGACCTGAGCGGCCTGCGCTACAACCGCGTCATCATCATGACCGATGCGGATGTCGATGGCAGTCACATCCGCACCCTGCTGCTGACGTTCTTCTTCCGCTATATGCCCAAACTGATTGAAGAAGGTCATTTGTATATTGCCCAGCCTCCGCTTTACCGTGTGGAACATAAAAAACAGGTGCGCTATCTCTATTCGGATGCCGAGAAAGATAGTTACCTGGCTGAGTTGGGCAAGGAAAGTGAGAAAGCCGGTATTCAGCGCTACAAAGGTCTGGGTGAAATGAACCCGGCCCAATTGTGGGAAACGACCATGAATCCCTCGAACCGCACGCTGCTCCTCGTCAATATTGAAGATGCGGCAGAAGCCGACCGGACGTTTGATATGCTGATGGGCGATGCGGTTGACCCGCGCCGCAAATTCATTCAGACTCACGCCAAGCGGGTACGGAACCTGGATATTTAGTCTCGATTTTTTGGTGAGGTTGCCATGAATAAACAACCGCGGCCTTTTGTTGAACGGATAGAGAGTCTTTTGGGTATCCTGGTGTTGATTTACCAGGTGATTGCGCTGGCCGCTTTTGTTGCTATTCCTTTCCTGGCATATAACTTTATCACCACCCCTTTCCCGGGCGCGTTTTACGAACATACCCTGGTGATTAATACCATTCACCCGACGGGTGAACCACGTTGGGAATTGTATAAGGCTGGCGCAAAATTTGGCGACCAGATTATTGCCATTAACGACCAGCCGGTACAGAACGCAGAACAAATCCGCCGAATTTTGAGGGGGTATTTCCCGGGCGAAACGCATCAGTTTACGCTGCGCGACCAGCAAGGCAATGTGCGCACCTTGAGTGTGGTTTTGCGCCCCTTTGAGACCCAGGATGTCATCTGGTTCTTTGTCATCCCGCTGGCGGTGGCGCTGGTTTTTGTGGGCGTCGCCATGTGGATTTACAGCCTGCGCCGCCAGGAGACCTCTGGCCGGGCGTTTGCCATGTTGGGAACCTCGGTGGCGGTGGTCATTGGCGGCCTCTTTGACCTGCACACCACCCACTACCTGACCGGGCTGTGGGCCATTTCGGTGCCGCTGGTCGGAGCATCGATTTTGCATTTGGGGCTGGTTTTCCCGCAAGAGGCGCGTATTGTTACGCGCTATCCCTTCTTGCGCTGGGCTGGCTATCTGGTTGCGCTTGCTTTGGGGATTTATTCGCTCACTACGTTGCGCGACATGCAATCGCCTTACGCTTATATTGAAGCCTGGCGCTACTCTTATCTCTTTACGGCGTTGGGCCTGATGGCTTACCTGGCGATTATGTTCTATCGCCTGATGCCCAGCGCCTCGCCAGTGGTGCGTCAGCAGGCGCGCACGGTCTTGATTGGCTCCCTGTTTGCCTTTGGGCCAATGATTATCTACCTGCTGGTCGCCTCGTTTGTAGTGACCGATTTCGATTTTCGGCTGTTCCTGCCGGTCATCATTTTCCCCATTGTGACAGGTTACACGGTGCTGCGCTACCGGCTGGTGCGCACCGATTACATTTTGGGCCGTTCAGTTCTATATGCTTTGCTGTCTTTGATGGCCATTGTCGGGTACCTGGCTCTGGCAATGGGCGCCTCGCTGGTCTTTGGCAGCGCGGTGAATGACCCCCTGGTGATTGCGCTGGCGGTGTTTTTATCGGCCATTTTGCTCAACCCCATTCGCGCCAGATTGCAGGAAATTATCGATTCAATTTTCTTCCGGGGGGAGCGCGCTCATCAGGAACGGATTAAAACCTACTCGCGCAACCTGACCTCTGCGGTGGATGTTTCGCAGGTTTTACAGTTGTTGCGCGAACAAATTTCTGTCAGCCTGCTGCCGAGTCAGTTGCACCTTTTTGTCTATGACCTGGCCAATGACCAGTACCTCGCCGCCCCCGATGAGACCGGGCGGCCCTCAAGCGATGTCCGTTTTGCGGCCAACAGCCCGCTGGCCCAAATTCTGCGCACGGAGCGCCTGCCTCTTTTCCTTGATGAAAACCATATTCCGGCGGCGGTGCAGGCCGAGCGCGGACGCCTGGCCCTGCTTGCCGCGCGTCTGTTCATCCCGATGACAGGCCGTGAACGCCTGATTGGTTGGATTGCGCTGGGCGAGCGCCTCTCGGGTGAGCCGTATGACAGCAACGACATCCCCTTCCTCGAGGCCCTCGCCAGCCAGTCGGCAGTGGCGCTGGAACGCGCCCAGGCCCTCAGCAATATGGAACGACGCGTGCATGAGATGAACGTTCTGGCGCGTATTTCGCAGGGTATTAACATCACGCTTAATTTCGACGATATCCTCGAACTGATTTATGCCCAGACCGCCCAGATTATCCCGGTCTCTGACCTGAACCTGACCCTCTACAACAAAACCGCCCAAAATTACTATTACGCCTTCTATCTTGAAAGCGATGAGCGTGTGCCGCAGCGCGAGAATGTACCGCTTCTGCCCAAGAGTTCACTTGGCCAGGAAGTGATTGCCTCGCGGCGCGCAATCTTGACGCAAGATTTCACCAGCCAATGCCAGATTATGGGCGTTACTCCCCATACTCGCGGCTTGCATGCCTGGCTGGGGGTGCCGCTCAATACCGGCTCAGAAACCCTGGGCGCGCTATGTATCGCCTCGCGCAACCCCGATGTGGTTTATACCAATGCCCAGCTCGAACTGCTGCAAGCGATTGCCGACCAGGCCGCTGGCGCAATTGTCAAATCACGTCTCATTCAAGAAACCGAACGGCGCGCACAGCAACTCTCGATTCTGAATGTGATTACCCGCCAGTTGACCTCGACCCTCGAGCTTCAGCCGCTGCTCAAAAATATTCTTGAGAGCGCCGTAAATATTTTGAATACCGAAGCGGGCAGTCTTTTTCTGGTGGATGAGCAGACCGATGAACTCATTTTCCAGGTGACGGTGGGCCCGGTGGCTTCGAACCTGGTTGGACAGCGTTTGCCGCCCGGTACCGGCTTTGTGGGCAAGGCGGTAGATACCCGTCAGCCGGTGATTGTCAATGATGTCCAGGCGACTCAGACCTGGAACGCTGAGACGGATCGTCAGACGGGTTTCATTACCCGGGCCATTCTTGTTGTCCCCATGGAAGTCAAAGACCGCATTATCGGTGTGATTGAAATTATCAACAAGCGCGATGGCTTGCCCTTTGGGGTTGATGACCAGAACCTGCTCTCGGCGTTTGCCGGACAAGCGGCGGTTGCGATCGAAAACGCCCGTCTCTATACCATGACCGACCAGGAACTGACCGCCCGCGTGGAAGAACTCTCGGTTATGCAGCGCATTGACCGCGAGTTGAACGCCAGCCTTGAACTTGACCGCGCCATGCGCATCACCCTCGATTGGGCCATGCGCCAATCAAAGGCCGATGCCGGGTTTATTGGTTTTGTGCAGGAGCGCGGCGTTGAAATTATGGCTCACAATGGCTACGATAAAGAGATGGCCCCGTACGCCGAATCGCTCATCCCGCTTGACCATCCGGCGCTCAGCGAGGCCATTGCCAGCGGTCAGCCGCGCCGCATTGTCATGGAAAATATCGCCGGAATGGGCACTTTCCTTTCTGGGGCGCGCAGCCAACTGGTTATCCCCATTCGCCGCGAAGTGCGCGTTATCGGTCTTTTCTTGCTCGAAAGCCTGGCCGGAGACCGCTTCCAGCAGGATGAATTGAACTTCCTGAGCCGTCTTGCTGACCATGCCGCGATTGCAATTGCCAACGCCCAACTGTATGCCCAGATTGACGCGGCCAACAAGTCGAAGAGTCAGTTTGTCTCCTTTGTGGCGCATGAATTAAAGAACCCGATGGCTTCCATCAAGGGCTATACCGAACTGGTGACGGGCGGCATGGCCGGGCCGATTACGGATATGCAGGCCAAATTCCTGGCAACTGTGCGCAGTAATGTCGACCGCATGAACACCATCGTCTCTGACTTGAGCGACTTGAACAAAATTGAAGCCGGTATGCTCAAAATTGAATTTAAGCCGGTTTCCATTCCTGAAGTGATTGAAGAGTCGGTGCGCTCAACCCGGCGGCAAATTGAAGAAAAAGAGCAGGTCGTCAATATCAACGTCCCCGAAGACCTGCCGATGGTTTGGGCCGACCGCAACCGCATGATTCAGATTGCGGTCAACCTGGTCAGCAATGCCACCAAGTACACCCCCAACGGTGGCCAAATTATGATTGGCGCCGAGACCTCCCAACGTCAGAGTGAGAGCGGCGAATCATTGCCAGTGGTGCACTTCTGGGTGCGTGATACCGGCATTGGTATTTCTCCCGAAGACCAGGGCAAAATTTTCCAGCAATATTTCCGCACCGAAATGTCGAAAAGCCAGGCCTCGGGCACAGGCCTGGGCCTGAATATCACCAAGAACCTGGTCGAAATGCAGGGCGGAAAAATCTGGTTTGAGAGCGAAGTCGGTAAAGGTACTACCTTCCATGTTACCATCCCG
>CAZNCT010000040.1:24806-26064 GCA_964571615.1 uncultured Anaerolinea sp.
ATTGCCGCAGTTGGACAAGCCCAGGCCCTCGATGCGCGCGAGGCCAGCCTGCAAGCCGCAAACCAGGCCCTTAACCAGATGGGCAGTACGCCGCCTGTTCTGGCGCTGGTGGTCAGTCCGCATCGCAGCGACCCGCAGATGGTTTTGAGCGGCGTCACCAGCCTGATTTCAAACATCCCGATTATCGGTTTTAGCAGCCCTGCCGCGCTGACCCCAACTGGCGCCCAGACCAACAGCATTGCGGTCGCACTTCTTGGCGGTGATGATATTCAGGCCGAAACACACTGGTTTGCGGCCTACTCGCAAGGCGGCGCTGAAACCGCCACGCGCCTGAAGCAGTTGCTCGGCTATGAACAGCGGCCCGTCAGAAGCATTCTGGCTTTTGCGGATGGACTGAATGGCAATGCCGAGGAGTTTTGCCAGTCTTTGCTTGCCAGCATTCCGATTGCAGGCGGTCTTTCTGCCGGGGATGTGCAAAACAACATTGGTTATCAATTTGCCGGTGTACAGAGTGGCAGTGGCGGTATGGCCAGCGCTTTCCTGCGCGGCACTTTCCAGGTTGGAATCGGCTATGGGCATGGTTGGAATCCGGTCGGGAATCACTTCCGTGTTACCCGTTCGCGCGGGTTCTGGCTGCGCACCCTCGATGGCCGCCCCGCCTCTGAAGCCTATGCCGGGCTGTTTGGACGACCTGCGCGCAGTTGGGCTTTTCCGCCGCTCAATTACACCACCCGTTTGTATCCGCTTGGTTTTGAACAGGCCAATAGTCCTGAGATGCTGGTGCGTTCTCCCTTGCGTGTTGAGGCCGATGGCAGTTTTCGTATGAACGCGCCTATGCGCGATGGCTCCGATGCTTATCTCCTGGTTGGCAACCCAGACCACTGCTTTGAATCGGTTCGCCAGGCGGTTCGGCAGGCTCTGACGGGCCTCAACGGCGCACAGCCGGTTTTTGCTTTGCTGCTGGTGGATGTGGCCTGGCAGATGCTCTTGCAGGCTTACCCTGGCGCTGAGATTCGCGTTATGCAAGAAATTTTAGGGGCCGATTTGCCTGTTTTGGGCGGTTATACCCTGGGGCAAATTGCCCCGGCCCGTCATGCGGACGAAAGCCCGCAGTTCTTGAACCAACACTTTATGATTGTCCTCTTTGGGGCATCCAGTTAGCATGCTCTCACACAATCAAGATTGGGGACATAGATCGGAAGAGCTCACGCTGATCAGCCAGCCACCCATCAGCCAGGCCAGCGCCGGCATGAGCGTG
>CAZNCT010000041.1:0-7268 GCA_964571615.1 uncultured Anaerolinea sp.
AGGGGAAACTGCCAAGAAAGCGCTTACAATGCCGCCAACCATTTCATCCCGCCTGACCGCCATTGCTGATAACAAACCCCTTTTGCTTAGCCTGAACTACTACCTGCTATTCATTTATCTGGGGCTTGGCATGGGGGTCGTTGGGCCAACCATTCCATCCCTGGCCGCTCAGGTTGGCGTCAGTGTTGGCACCATGGGACTGCTTTTCGTGGTTGGCTCCGTCGGCTACACCATCGGCACCAGCCTAAGCGGCAAAATCTTCGACAAACTACCGGCCCATCCGGTGCTGGGCCTGAGCATGTTGCCCTGCGCCGGGCTAACCGCTCTCATTCCATTCACCCCAACCTTCTGGCTGCTGGCTGCGCTCTACCTGGCGCGCGGCATTTTCGACTCGATGGCCGGTGCCAGCCCCAACACCTTGCTGGTCTGGATTCACAAAGAAAAAGCCCCGCCCTATATCAATGCTCTGCACTTCTTCTTTGGGCTGGGCGCTTTTGTCTCCCCTTTCCTGTTTGGCTTGCTGATTAAGACAGACAGCGGCTACCAGTGGATTTTCTGGCTCCTGGCCGGTTACGCGGCCCTGGTTGGGTTGCGCCTGCTAACCCTGCCCGGCTCACCCCGCCCTGAACATCCTCAAAACCCCGCGGCACAACAAGCCAACCTGAAAATCCCCTACCCGCTGGTCTTTGCCGCCGCCCTGTTCCTGTTCTTCTACGTCGGCGCCGAACTCAGTTTTGGCAACTGGGTTTACACCTACACCATCAGTCTCAACCTGACCCATGCAGCCGGAGCGGCCTTTCTCAACTCAGGGTTCTGGTTTGCGTTTACCCTGGGCCGTCTCATCTCGGTTCCGCTGGCTGTTCGTTTCAAACCTGCCCAAATTGTCAGCATTGGGCTGGGCGGAACCTTGCTGTTCGCCGCCATTCCCTTCTTTTTCCCGGCATCCTTGACCGCCTTATGGGTCGTTGCAATTGGCATGGGGCTATTTATGGCCCCCATTTGGCCGGGCGGCTTTAACCTGGCGGGGCAATCGCTGGCCCTAACTGCCACCATTGGCAGCATCATCCTGCTCGGTGACAGCCTGGGCGGTATGATTTTGCCCTCGGCAACCGGCAAAATTATTGAAATCGCAGGCCCATCGGCCATGCCCTTGCTTGTCTTTGCCAGCCTGGGCCTCAACCTGGGGGCCTTTCTGGTCATGCTCCAACAGCGCCGGGCTCACGCTGAATCAAAAATCCCCGGTACTAGGTGCCGGGGATTTCGTAAAGTCAGCGGGGATTAGCGAACAACAACCACGTTGCTGGCCTGGGCGCCCTTGGGGCCTTTTTCGACCGAGAATTCGACCTTCTGGCCTTCTTCAAGATTGCGGAAGCCGGTGCCCTGGATGGCCGAGAAATGGACGAAAACATCTTCGCCGCCATCGCGGGAGATGAACCCATAGCCCTTGCTCCCATTGAACCACTTGACTGTGCCGGTGATACGATCAGACATTGTATTTGCTCCTTCGTGCAAAAAAAGAAAATCGGTTTGAGACACCCTGTCTGTTCTCGGTACAGTCTAGCAAAAAGGCCCACGGACTAGACCGTGAGCCACATTATCTTACGTAACGCGAACCTACTGGTATCCTTCGCAGACATAATACTACAGCCATTCATTTGTGTCAATGAATTGACACAAATTCGCAAAAACCGCTTCGCCCAGAGCCTTCTCACTGTGGGCGAAGCGGTTTGGTTGATGTCTTCAACTCAAGTGAGTCAGGCCAAAACGGCCAGTTGCGCCTTGGCGGCCTCGTAACCGCGCCTGAGGGCTTCGTAGTTCTTGGGCAGCAGGTGGGCGTGGCGCTTGGGCAGGTGACCTTCCAGAGCGGCTTCTACCGCTTCAAGCGGAATTTCAGGGATGGCCGCCAGCAGCGCCCCAACCGCAACCATGTTGGTCAATTTCTTGTCGCCAATGTCCTCGGCGATGTCATTGGCCGGAATCATGATGACATGAATATCATCTCGCCGGGCTTCGCGATCGACCATCGATTGATTGACAACCATGTAGCCGCCCGCCTGCATAATCGGCTCGTATTTGTCGAGCGAGGGCAGGTTAAGGGCAATCACATAGGGTGGAAACTTAACCAACGGTGAGCCAATTTCTTCATCCGCAATCACAACGGTACAGTTGGCGGTGCCGCCGCGCATTTCAGGCCCATAAGACGGAATCCAGGTGACTTCCTTGCCCATGTCCATTGCCGCGTAAGCCAGCACTTGCCCGGCAAACAGCGAACCCTGACCACCAAAACCGGAAATGATGATTTCTTTTTGCATGGGTTTCACTCCGTTTCTTAAACCTTGATTTCGGCGACTTCGGCAGTCACTTTGTAATCGCCCAGCGGGAAGGTCGGCAGCATGTGCGCCTCGACCCACTTGAGCGAATCGACCGGGTTAATGCCCCAGTTGGTTGGGCAGGTGGAGAGCAGTTCAACCATCGAGAAGCCCAATCCGCGCTGTTGAACTTCAAACGCGGTGCGGATGGCCTTCTTCGCCATGCGGATGTTCTTGGGGTCATGCAGACTGCGGCGCACGACATAGCCCGCGCCATCCATTTTGGAAATCATCTCAGACATGCGGATGGGGTAACCCTGCATTTCGACATCGCGCCCGGTGGGGCTGGAGGTGGTCTTCATGCCAGGCAGGGTGGTAGGGGCCATTTGACCGCCAGTCATGCCATAGATGGCATTGTTGATGAAAAAGACCGTAATGTTCTCGCCACGGGCGGCCGCGTGCATAATTTCGGCCATGCCAATTGAGGCCAGGTCGCCATCACCCTGATAGGTAAAGACGATGCGGTCGGGCAAGACACGCTTGACACCGGTTGCCATTGCTGGTGCGCGCCCGTGCGGGGCTTCGACAAAATCGGTCTCAAAGTAATTGTAGATGAAGACCGAGCAGCCAACCGGGGCAACGCCAATCGTCTTCTCGGCCAGGCCCATTTCATCCAGCGTTTCGGCAATCAGGCGGTGTGCCACGCCATGCGTACAGCCGGGGCAGTAGTGCGTGCTAACGTCGTTAAAGGCCTGCGGGCGGCAATAAACGATATTTTCTTCGGTTGCAAATTCGGGTTTGGTTAATGTGACCATTTTTTCACCTCTATCCCATCGCCAGGGCGCGTTCGAGCCAGGCCATACGCGGGTCGGTATCGACGCTCAGTTTGGCACTGCTGATGCGCTGAATTTCATGCAGGATGTCATCGGCAAACGGAACCACGCCGCCGGGGCGACCGTAAAACTCAACCGGCACCTGGCCGCGCACCGCAAGTTGAACATCTGCCAGCATTTGCCCGGCGTTCATCTCAACCACCAGGAAGGCCTGCGTGCTGGGCAAGAGGGCTTCAATCGCCTTCGCCGGGAAGGGGCTGACCGTAATCGGGCGCAGCAGACCGACCTTGATGCCCTGAGCGCGGGCGGCGCGCACTGCCGAAAGCGCAACCCGGCCCGAGGTGCCAAACCCAACCACAACAAAATCGGCATCATCCAGATAGTATTCTTTATAACGTACTTCGTTGGCGCAAATGGTCTGCCAGGTTTTGAGCATACGCAGGTTGGCTTTTTCTTCTTCCAACGGCTCAAGATAGATGGAAGAGAGAACACGGCGCGGGCGCCCGGGCGTTCCGCTGACCATCCAATTGGTTTCCTGACGTTTGACCGGGCGCATTTCGGGCAATTCGGCGGGTTCCATCATCTGGCCCATTGAACCATCGGTTAAGACAAAAGCCAGTGAGCGATATTTCTCGGCCAGGTCGAAAGCCAGCACGGTCAGGTCAATCGCCTCTTGCACCGAGCCAGGCGCAAGGACAATGGCATGATAATCACCATGTCCACCGCCACGCACGGCCTGATTGTAATCGCTCTGGGCAGGGGCAATGTTGCCCAGGCCCGGGCCGCCGCGCATGACGTTGATAAAGACCGCCGGGACTTCGGTTCCAGCGATGTAAGAAATGCCTTCCATCATCAGCGACATACCGGGGCCTGAAGAGGAACTCATCACCCGGGCGCCGGTGCAAGCCGCGCCATAGACCATGTTTACGGCGGCGACTTCACTTTCAGCCTGCACAAAAGCGCGGCCCAACTGCGGCAGCCGGCTCGACATGTGCTCCAGGACTTCGTTCTGGGGGGTAATGGGGTAGCCGAAATAAGCCTCCAGCCCGGCGCGGACGGCGGCTTCGGCCATGGCAATGTTGCCCTTAATCAGTTCTCGTGCCATGTTTTTATCTCCTTATGCGCGTGCGGCGGCTTTTGAAACTTCCCTATAAACAGTTATGGCTGCATCCGGGCATACGAGCGCACAAATTGCGCAACCGGTGCAGCCATCTGCATGTAGATGGGCGGGATGGTATCCCTTTGGGGTCAGCCTGTCCATATCCAGGCTAATCACTTCCTGTGGGCAGGCGCTGATACACAGCTCACACCCCTTGCAGTACAAATCGCTTACTTCGATCCAACCTTTTGCTGGCATTCTTTCTCCTTATATGAGAAGTTGGACAAGATGAAACGTAATTTTTTTACGCTTTTTTTATTATCATCCGTTATAGGGGATTGCGATAGTGTAAAGCGTCACTTCTAACATGATACAAATTTCCTGAATTTAGACGAATCTTGTCCTTATCAAAACAGCCTGTCGCGGTTAGGCGTGCACAAGATATAAAAAAAATTGCATATTGCTAACAGAGTTATAAGCCGCACTTATAACTTGAACTTATCGGTGTCAATAAGAAAACGCGATAGTGAAAGTTATTTCTGTCACTATTCTTTGTTCTAACTGTCCATTATTCTTTATTGTGACAAGAAGCACAAACGAGGAGTGTGCCAGATGAAAAGAATTGCAATTGTGCTGTTGCTGCTAGGCCTGCTATTGGCTGGCTGCCAGACCGCCCCGGCAGCCGAAACAGGCTTAAGCGGCCAAAGCCCGCAAAGCGAAACCAGCCCCACGCCCGCCGATACCACGGCCCCGGTAGCGGTGTTGCCGGCGCCCCCTGATTATTGTCTCGATTGTCATACCGACCAGGAAAGGTTGACCGCTCTGGCAACCAAGGAAGAAGACGCCCACGGCTCAGAATCCGAAGGGGTTGGCTGAGGGGGCGATGTGGCTCCGTTGGAGCCATGGGAAAAAGTATTTATCACCCGCGATGAGTTCCTGGCAACCGCTCACGGCCAAATGGACTGCACCTATTGTCATGCGGGCAAAAAATCACCGGATATGGAAGAAGCCCACACCGGCCTGGTTGCCGACCCCAGCGCGGCTGGAAACGGTAACACCTGCGCCACCTGCCACGGTGACCAATCGCAACACTTCGATAAAAGTCTGCATAGTTCGCTAAGCGGTTATTGGGATACGCTCAACGCGCGCAGTGCCCCAGAAAATCGCGCCGCACTCGAAAAAATGTTCGGCAATCACTGCTCATCTTGCCATACCACCTGCGGCGATTGTCACATTAGCCAGCCTGGTTCGGTGGGTGGCGGTTTCATCTCGGGGCATGTCATCAACAAGACGCCCTCCATGACCCGTAACTGCACCGCCTGCCACGGCAGCCGGGTAGGCAATGAATACCTGGGCAAAAACGAAGGCATCCCCGGCGATGTCCACTTCCGCCAGGGACGCATGAACTGTGTGGCCTGCCACACTGGAACCGACATGCACAACTCGAGTGCGGCCTGCGCCCAGTGTCACGACACCAGCAAGAGCGAGTACCAGGTGACCAACCGCTACTCAGGCGCCCAAAGCCCCTCTTGCGAATCTTGCCATGAGCAGGTTGGCAAATCGGGAGACCCAATTATCCAGCATGTCTTACACGGCGAAAAACTGGCCTGCCAGGTCTGCCACTCAGTTTCATACATGAGTTGCGATGGCTGTCATGTCGCTATCAGCGAAAAAAGCGGCAAACCGTTCTTCCGCACCGAGGCCAGTTACATGTCCTTTTTCATTGGGCGCAACCCCGACCCCAACTACCATCGCCCGTATGAGTATGTTGTTCTGCGCCATGTGCCGGTTGCCCCAACTTCTTATCAATATTACGGCGATAACCTGCTGCCAAACTTTGATGCCCTGCCCACCTGGGCTTATGCCACCCCGCACAATATTCAGCGCAAGACCCCGCAGACGGCTTCTTGCAATGCCTGTCACGGCAACCCAAACATCTTCCTGACCGAAGACAAAGTCAAACCCGAGGAACGCCAGGCCAACCAGCCTGTGATTGTGCCTGAAATACCGCCAGCCACTGGCAACCCGTAAACCTATTCTGTATTTGTAAAACAAGGAGAAGAAAATGTCTAAGAAATTCCACTTTATTTTTACCTTCATGATGTTGTTCAGCCTTTTGCTGAGCGCATGCGGCGGGGCTGCCCCGGCGACCCCAGTTGTAGAAGAAAAACCCACAGCCGCCCCGGTTGTTGAAGAACAGCCCGTCGTGGTTGAAGAAGCCCCGGCGCTCGACCTGATGGCCAATTTCACCGAGTTCTGGGCCAGCGTGCCGCCCGAAAAAGCGTTTGGGTCAATTAGCGCCGCCAAACTGAGCGAACAACTGGCCGAAAAACCCGCTTTACTGGTGGATGTGCGCGAACCCGCCGAATTAGAAGCCAACGGCTACATTGCGGGCGCAATCAATATTCCGGTGCGCGAACTGCTCAACAACCTGGACAAACTGCCCGGCCTGGATGACCCAATTGTCATCTACTGCGCTTCGGGTCACCGCGGCGGCATGGCGATGATGGCCCTGCGCATGTTGGGCTACACCAACGTCCTAAACCTGGGCGGCGGCACCAATGCCTGGGCCAAAGCCGGTTTGCCGCTCGAGAAAGGCACCCTGGCCCCAGCCGCTTCCATCAGCCAGCCCATCGTTGCTGATAAAGCCCTGTTCGATGCGCTCAATGACTTCCTCTCGAACCTGCCCGCCGATAAGGGCTTCTACACCGTCAAAGCCGATAAAGTCACCGAGTTTATCGTCGAGAAGAAGCCCTTCATTGTTGATGTCCGCCAGCCCGCCGATTGGGACAAAGAAGGCTACATCGAGGGCGCAACCCTGATTCCCTTCCCTGAATTCCTGCAAAGCCTCGATAAACTCCCAGCTGATAAGAACGCCTCCATCCTGGTCTATTGCGCTTCGGGCCACCGCGGCGGCATGGTGATGATGGCCCTGCGCATGTTGGGCTACACCGATGTCATCAACCTGAACGGCGGCCTGAACGCCTGGAAAGCCGCCAAACTGCCGGTCGTTGGCTGGGTCGATTG
>CAZNCT010000041.1:7292-14937 GCA_964571615.1 uncultured Anaerolinea sp.
ATTTATCGCCGGCCTGCCCGCTGACCAGGGCTTCTACTCTGTCAGCCCGGCCAAAGTGAACGAAATGCTGGCCGAGAACCCGCCCGTGATTATTGACGTGCGCGAACCTGCCGAAGTCGAAACGGGCTACATTGCCGGTTCTATCAACATCCCCATCCGCGAACTGCTCAAAAACCTGGACAAACTGCCTGCCCAGGACCAGACAATCATCATTGCCTGCGCTTCAGGCCACCGCGGCGCCCTGGGCATGATGGCCCTGCGCCTGTTGGGCTACACCGACGTGGTTAACCTGGCAGGCGGTCTGAACGCCTGGAAGAAAGCCGAACTGCCGCTGGTAACCGACCCGATTGCCGCGCCCGCCGCTGGCACCGCCCCGACCGTTGACGCAACCCGCCTGGCCTATCTGGATGCCTACCTGAGCGCCCTGCCCGAAGGCTTTGGCACCGTCAAGGCCCCCGACCTGAACGCCGAGCTGGGCACAGGCCCGGCCCCCTTCATCCTGGATGTGCGCTCACAGGCAGAGTGGGATGCTGACGGCCACATCGAAGGCGCAGTGCTGCTGCCCGTCAATGATGTGCCTGCCAACCTGGCCCAACTGCCCGCCGACAAAGCCGCCCCGATTATCGTCATGTGCAAATCGGGCCACCGCGGCGCAATGGTGCAAATGTACCTGCAAGCCCTGGGCTACACCAACGTCCGCAACCTGGCCGGTGGCATGAATGCCTGGATTGCGGCTGAACTGCCGGTTGCCAAATAAGGTTCATCTCGTCACCACGCGGGGCTGTCCAAAACAACGGACAGCCCCTTTTTATTTTCTCTAAATTTTTCAAAGACCCGGCACGGTGTTAGAATTCACCTCAATCGTTCTGAAACTTTCGGCAAAAACCTGCGTATATTTGGAGAGAACGACCGACAGGAGCACCCGTGAACGAAGAACTGGCCTGGGTTTTCCAGGCACAACAAGGCAACGACGAGGCTTTTACCCGGCTGGTGGAGCAGTACCAGACCCCGGTCTATAACCTGTGCTACCGCATGTTGGGAGAGCCAGAACTGGCTGAAGATGCCGCGCAAGAAAGTTTCTTGCGCGCCTATCAAAATATCGGACGGTTTGACCGCCAGCGGTCTTTTGCGACCTGGCTGCTTTCCATTGCCGCCCACCACTGCATCGACCGCCTGCGACGCCGTAAATTCGGGTTCATCTCGATTGACGAAGAAGCAGATGACGAAGAACGCCCGATGGAGTTTGCCGACGCCAACGCCATCAACCCGGAAGAGGAAGCCGAACGGCGTGAAGAGCAGCAAGCCCTGCACAGGGTCTTGCAAAAGCTCGACGCCACCGACCGCGCCGCCATCGTCCTGCGTTACTGGTATGACTTCTCAGTAGAAATTGCAGAAAGCCTGCGTCTCACCGTTCCTGCGGTCAAGAGCCGCCTGCACCGCGCCCGGCGTGAAGTCGCCCGCCGCCTTGAAGCAGGCGCACCCAGCCCTCATCTCGAAAGGATGCCCTATGGAACACCAGCCTTATGAAACCTGGCTGTTGAATGATGAGCGTCTCACTGCCGAGCAGCAGCGTGACCTGCGCCGCCATACCGCCTCTTGTTTACAATGCGCCGCGCTGGCCCGCGCCAACCTTTCACTGCGCGCCGCCCCGGTTGCCCGCCCGGCCAGCGGCTTTAGCCAGCGCTTTGCGCGCAGGCTGGCGGCCGAACGCCAGATTCAGCGCCGCAGAACCGTGATTGGCCTTCTTTTATTGACCCTGGTCAGCAGCGGATTAATTTACTGGTTGATTTCGCCGCTGCTGCCTTACCTGAGCCTTTCGCCGACCCAGATGTTTGTCACCTGGGTCAGTGCGCTGCTTTACCTTTCAAACACAGCCCAGGCGCTGGGCACCCTGGGGGGGGTCTTCTCGCGGCTGGCTTTTGGCCTGGTACCGCCCTCGCTTTGGGTAGTTTTTCTGGTGACGGCGCTGGGCTCGGGCGCACTCTGGGTCACGTTACTGCGTAAAACCAACAAAACGAAAGCATACAGCCGGGCACGGCTGTAGGAGGTGAAATGATAAACAAATTGAGACCTTTTCTGATGATGCTGACCCTGCTGGCCGTTAGCCTGCTGCCGGCCCAGGCAGTGCTGGCCGGTGGTTTTGACGCGCCCACGCGCAATGGCGGTATCACCGTTGGTTCGAGTTTTGTGCTTCAGGAAGGTGAAACCCTGACCGGCGGGATGGTAGTCGTCGGCGGGTCGGCCCTGCTCGAAAGCGGCAGCACCTTTTACGGCGACCTGGTGGTCATCGGCGGGTCTTCGACCCTCGAAAAGGGCGCAGATGTAAACGGCGCAGTGGTCAATATCGGCGGCTCTTTGAGTGTCGATACCGAAGTAAAAGGGGATGTCATCGTCATTGGCGGGCCAACCCAACTGCAAAGCAATGCCCGGGTGCGCGGTGACCTGGTGACGCTGGGCGGCCCCGTGCAAAAGGCCGAGGGCGCGCGCGTAGATGGCGAAATGATTGACAACCCCACCCCGCCAACCCGCCCCGACCGGCCCGAAATCAACCTCCCATCTGGCACGCCGCGCTTTGACGTGGAGACCAACCCGCTTTGGGAAGCCTTCTGGCTGTTTGCGCGTTCGGTTGGCTACGGATTGCTGGCCCTGCTGATTGTGCTCTTCCTGCCGCAGCAAACCCGGCGGGTGGCCGATAGCGTTGTACGCCAGCCCTTCGTGGCAGGCGGCATGGGTATCTTGACTTACATCCTGTTTGTAGTGGTCTTTGTGGCCCTGGGGTTGTTCAGCATCCTGATTGTGACGCTCTTCCTGACCGTTCCGTTGATGGTGATGGTCGGCCTGCTGCTGGGCGCGGCCATGGCCTTCGGCTGGATTGCGCTGGGCACCGAGGTAGGCACCCGCCTGGTTGGGATGTTCAACCGTGAGTGGCCGCTGCCAGCCAGTGCCGCGCTGGGAACCTTTTTGATGACCCTGGTGGCCGATGGGGTTGGGTTTATCCCCTGTGTTGGCTGGGTGGTTCCCTTTGTCTTGACCCTGCTGGGCGTGGGCGCGGTGACGCTGACCCGCTTCGGCACGAAACCAATCCTTTTAGACGGTATTCAGGCTGGGGCGGGGACTGTTCCGCCCGCAGAAACGATGTAGCCGCCTGCTCCCCTGCAATAACGGCGAGCCGCTGATAGCCAGCGGCTCGCCTTGTTTTTTCCCAATGATATAATCTTTGCCGAAATCAAAAATGGAGCAAAACGATGTTAACCAACCCGCACGAAACCCCCATTCACCGCGAACCGGTGCCAATGGTGAAAGTGGCCGGTTCACACCTCGAAATGGGGCGCCAAATTGGCGAGGCCTTCAGGGGCAAAATTGCCCACAGCGTTGAAAATGCCAAAAGTCTGCTGGCCGAGGCCTATGAGCAATTGGAATTGACCTGGGATGGGGCCAAAATTCAATCGCGCAAGTACCTGCCGTTTGCCGAGGAGCGCTTTCCGCAATATGTGGACGAATTGCGCGGCATGGCCGAGGGCGCAAATGTTGATTTTAGAGACCTGGTGACGTTGAACACGATGGAGGCCATCACCACCGATGCCCTGCACCTGACGCGCTGCACCAGCATGGCGGTCAACGATACGCGCACAGCCGATGGGCATGTGCTGGCCGCCCATAACGAGGACTGGGTGCCAGAGGACGAAGACGATGTGTATGTTGTGCACGCCAGCCCCAACGATGAGCCGCCCTTCCTGGCGATGAATTACGGCGGTCTGCTGCCAAACGTGGGCTTCAACGCCGCAGGCATTGCGCAGTTAATTGACTCGGTTTACCCCAACGACCCGCGCATCGGCATTCCGCGCCTGGTGGTGGGCCGGGCGGTGCTGACCGCCCGCAAGCCCGATGAGGCCATTCGGCGGGCCATTGTGCCACACCGGGCAGCAGGCTACAACCACCTGATTGTGCATGAAAGCGGCGAAATTTACTCGGTGGAGGCTTCGGCCCAGCAGTTTGACCTGCTGTACGCCCACGACGGGTACATGGTGCATACCAATCATTACCTGACCGAGCGCATGCGCGAGGTGGAAGAAAGCCCCGAGGAACTGATTTCCTCGCGGGTGCGTTACCTGCGGGCTTCACGCCTGCTGCGCCAGAGCCAGAAGCACACCATCAAGTCTTTGCAAAATATTCAGAAAGATCATGTCAATTTTTCCAATTCAATTTGCAATCACGCCGTGGATGACCGCGACCCGCTCGACCGCGAGAAAACCATCAACGCGCTGGTGATTGACCTGACCGCGCGCGAGATGCACATTGCCTGGGGCAACCCCTGCCAAAACGCCTATCACACCTATCATCTGGACGATTAACGAGGAAGTATGAGCGCCATTGCCCCCTTTGCTTTGAAACCAACCATTCGCAATTATGTCTGGGGAGGCCGCGCCTTGCAGGCCCTGGCCGGGCCAGAGACGCCTGCCGATGCTCCGATTGCCGAGGTCTGGGCTGTCTATGAGCACAATGAAATTGCCAGCGGGCCGTTTGCCGGGCGCAAACTGGCCGATGTGCTGAACGAGCACGGCGCTGAAATTCTTGGCGAGGCCGCTGGCGCGGGGCGTTTTCCGCTTTTGATTAAGTTGCTCGATTGCGCGCGCTGGCTATCGCTGCAGGTGCACCCCGATGACCAGCTGGCGCTCGAATTGGAAGGCCCGGGCTTTGTGGGCAAAACCGAAGCCTGGCACATTCTGGAGGCCGAAGCCCAGGCCGAGATTATTGCCGGAATTAAAGCCGGGAGCGACCCGGCGGCCCTGGCAGAGGCCATTCGTGGCAATGGGAACATCCTTGAGTTTGTTGAATATCACCAGGTCGGCAAAGGCGATACGGTCTTTATGCCTGCCCGCACCATTCACGCACTTGGGCCAGGTCTGCTGGTTTACGAAGTACAGCAGACTTCTGATGTGACTTACCGGGTCTTCGACTGGAATCGTCCGATGACCACCGGGCGCGAACTACACATCGATAAATCGCTGGCAACCGTCGATGCCCACATGCGCGGACAACTCATGCGCGGCGCTGAGCAGGATTCTGACAGCCTGGTGCACTGCAACTACTTTCACCTGGAGCGATTGAACAGGCCGCAGAGCCGCAACACGGGCGGCAAGAGTTTCCATGCCCTGACGGTGATTGAAGGCCAGGCGCAATTGCAGAGCGCCCACGGGCCGCTGACGCTCGGCAAGTTCGATTCGGTGATTGTCCCGGCTGGGTTGGGCGGCTACAAATTGCAGGGTGAATTTACGCTGTTGTGCGCTTCGGTGGGCTAATCAAAAAAAATGAACGGGGTGCCCGGTCAGGGCAAAGAAACGCTCCAGCTCTGGCCTGGGCAGAACCAGCGTAGCAGTATTGACCAGCGGATGGCACAAAAAATACTCTCCCGGCCAGATGGAAGAATCAATCCATAGCTCGACCTGGTGTTCCTGGTCATTGACCAGCCCCAGCACCGTCACCGAGCCGCGAGTCACCCCCAGCAGGTCTTGCAATTTTGATTCTGAGCCAAAGCGCAGGCGCGGACAGTTGAACTGTTGCCCGAGGGCTTCGAGGTTGACCTGTTTTTCACAGGCCGTAACAGCCAGAAAAAATCGGCGGCCTTTTTTATCGCTCAGGAACAGGTTTTTGGTACTGACCGCCGCCACAGCAGGACGGTGCAGAGCGGCCTCGGCGCAGGTAAAAACCGCCGGATGGCTGAGATACTGGTACTGAAAACCGGCCCGGTTGAGATAGGCCAGCAAATCTTGTTCACGCTGAATGGGCATTCTTTACTCCACAGTGGGTTGGGCACCCTGCCGATACAGGCCGTTGCGCTGAATGTAATCATACACCGCCGGGTGCAGGTAGTAGCGGAAGGCATCTCCACGCGCCACCCGCTGACGCACCTGACGCGAAGAAATCTCAAGCAGAGGCACTTCGACAAAGTGAACCTTCTCCGCCAGGCCCGGCAGGGCCATTTCGAGCGCGGTCAGGTCAACGGCATCTTGCGGGCGGCGCATGACCCCTAAAAAATGACACAGGCGCAAAATTTCACCCGGTTCGCGCCAGGTAGGCAGGTCGCGCAGTGAATCGCCGCCCATCAAATAAACCAGGCCGCCAGCCGGATTGGCTTCTTTGAGCAGGCGCAGGGTTTCAACGGTGTAATGCGGCCCAGGGCGATTGATTTCCACCTCGCTGATTTCAAAACGCGGCTCATCGGCAATCGCCAGCCTGAGCATTGCCAGGCGGTGCGCCAGCGGGGTAATCGGCTGACCCGGCTTGTGCGGCGGGTTGGGGGTCAGCAGCCAGAGCAAACGCTCAAGACCCAACTGGGCCAGGGCCTCGGATGCCAGAATTAAATGTCCAAGATGTGGCGGGTCAAACGTGCCGCCAAAAATGCCTGTCAGAGAAGAAGCCATAGCAGAAGTATAATGACAAAATGCCGAATGCAAAAGGAAAAACCCCGAAATTAGAAGCAATCATGTTGAAACGTGAATCACAGCCCCCGGTTCCACCGCTTTTTCTCGAGCGCATGTCGCGCCTGCTGGGTGCAGAGTTCGAGGACTTTGCCCAGGCGCTCAACCGGCCCCCCGTCAGCGGGTTGCGGGTGAATACGCTCAAGCTCAGCGCCGAAGAATTCGCCTCGATTACGCCGCTGACGCTTGGCGAGCGCGTCGCCTGGTGCCCGGCGGCCTTCCGGCTGCCACCGGGCGAAACTTCTGCCGGGGGGCATCCATTTCACCGTGCCGGGCTGTATTACCTGCAAGACCCCTCCGCCATGTCGCCTGCCGAGTTGCTGGCCCCGCAGCCCGGCGAAAAGGTGCTCGACCTTTCTGCTGCGCCGGGCGGCAAAACCACCCACCTGGCCGCGCTCATGCAGGGCCGCGGCTTACTGGTTGCCAACGAAATCAAAGACAAACGCGTTGGGCACCTGGCCCAAAATGTCGAGCGCTGGGGGGCGGGCAACGTGGTCGTCACCAACGAAACGCCTGAACGCCTGGCCGACCACCTGGGGCCGATCTTTGACCGTGTGCTGGTCGATGCGCCCTGCTCGGGCGAGGGCATGTTCCGCAAAGACATGGGCGCGCGGGCCGATTGGTCACCCGAAATGGTCTTGGGTTGCGCCGTGCGTCAGCACAACATACTGCGGGTGGCGGCCCGGCTGGTGCGCCCCGGCGGCTATTTGCTCTATTCCACCTGCACCTTTGCGCCCGAAGAAGACGAAGGCGCGGTGCAATCACTGCTCGAAACTTTCCCCGATTTTAAGGTGGTCGCCTTGCCACAGTTGGATGGATTTGCCCCCGGGCAGCCGGGGTGGCTGGAGACGCTAACCGGCCAACAGGCCGACTCCACGCTGAAAGGCGCGGCGCGACTCTTCCCGCACCGGCTGGCGGGCGAGGGGCATTTTGCCTGTCTGTTACAGCGCAGTAGCGGGCCAGCGCCAGCCCATCGGCAGGCCGACCCAATCCGCAAGCAAGAAAAGCCCGATTTGCGCTTCTGGCGGGAATTCGCCTCGGCGGCGCTAAACGTTGATTTGGCGGAAGACCGGCTCAGGGTGGCGGGTGAGCGGCTGTACTTCGTCCCCGATACCCTGGCCGATTTCTCGCGCCTGCGCGTTGTTCATCCCGGCGTCTGGCTGGGG
>CAZNCT010000041.1:15021-25749 GCA_964571615.1 uncultured Anaerolinea sp.
GCCTGCTGACAGCCCGGCACTGGCGGCTTACCTGCGCGGCGAACCGCTCGAATCAGACGGCCAGCCTGGCTGGGTGGTCGTGACTGCCGATGGCTGGCCGCTGGGTTGGGGAAAACGAGTGCAGGGACAGGTTAAGAACCACTATCCGCGCGGGTGGTTTTAGGGTTCAGTTGCTGGTAAAGGTCGAGCAGGCGTTTTTGCATAATCGGCCAGCCATAACGCGTCTCATAGGCGCGACGAGCGGCGGCCCCGAGGGCCTGGCGCAGTGGAGCATCATCGGCCAGGCGGGCAAAAGCGGCTTCGAGTTGGGCCACGTCACCATAATCCACCACCAGACCGCAATTTGCATCCAGGACGATTTTATCCATGTTGGTATCGCGGCTGACAACCAGCGGCTTGCCGAGCATCATGGCTTCAAAAACCTTGTTGGGGCTGGAATAGCGATGGTTGGGGATGGCCGGGTCGTAGGTGGCAAACAAGACATCGGCCGCGGCGCTCAGGGCCAGCGCCTGGTCATAAGGCACGCGCCCGTGCCAGGTGACATTCGGCAGGGAACGGGCCTTTTCAACCAGTAAGGCTTCATCGCCGCCAAAACCGGCCAGGTCGAGGTGCCAGTTGGGGTGTCTGGCGAGCAGGTCAAGGATTTCCAACAGACCGCGTTCGGTTTGCAGCAGGCCAATGTAGGCAATCCGCAAATCGGCTGTACGCGCCTGAATGGCAGGCAATTGACGCGGCTCTTCGGGGGCGTTGTAGATGACCGCCGTGGCGGGGGGCAGTTTGGCGCCGCGCACCTGTTCCCAACGGGCGTCATCCACCAGAATCAGGGCATCGGCCTGTGAGATTGCCCAAAAATCGAGACCATAAATCAGTTTTTTGAGCCAGGCAGGGGTCTTACGCAGGTGGTCGGCATAGAAATCAAAAATATCGTACACCACCCGCTTTTTGAACAGAAATTTCAGCACCAGGGCGGGCAACACCGTATCGAAATCGCAGGCATGAATGCAATCATACTGGGCGCGGCGGACCAGCAGCCAGCGCAGCAGGCCCCATTGCCAGCGCAGAAGAGCGGGCAGGTTGCCCAGGCCGTTGGCGTAGCCCGCCCGAATGGCAAGCCGGTGAATTTCAAAACCGTCTCTCTCTTGGGGCGAGGCCAGGCTGGCAGAGCGATCCCAGCAAATGGCGCTGACCGCGTGCCCGGCAGTGACCAGGGCGCGGGCTTCTTTTTCGACACGCGGGTCAGGCGCAATCGGGTTGGAGCGGCAAAACAGAATGACCGTCATGAGTGCGGCAGTTATGGCAGATTAAAGGTCTTGGCAAGGAAGACAGCCATTTGCCCGCGCGTGACGGGGTTGTTCGGGCAGTATTTACCACCACCGCAACCGCCGGTAATACCTTCTTCGGCCAGTTGCTTAATCCAGGCGGCAGACCAGTAATCGGCAGGGACATCGCTGAAGCCGGTGCCGTTTTCATCCAAAGGCGGCGGGGTGTACAGAGCGCCATATTTGGCCTTGAGCAAGAAGACGGCCATTTGTCCGCGGGTGACCGGGGCTTCGGGACAGTAATTGCCGCCGCCACAGCCGCCGGTGACGCCATCGTTGGCCAATTGCTCAATCCAGGCGGCGGCCCAATGCGTGGCGGGGACATCGCCAAAGCGCAAACCGGTGGCTGGGGGCGGGCTAAAGCTGGCGCCCTTAATTCCTTTTTCCAGGAAAACGGCCATTTGGGCGCGGTTAACCGGGTTGTTCGGGCAATAATAGCGGTAGGTGTAATCGGTCACGCCGTCGAAATTGACCACGTTGATCGAACATCCGCCGGTAATCTGGGCGGCGACCAGTTTTTCGACCCAGGGCTGGTAATAGGGCGTGGTTGCCCGGCCCGAAAAAGCGGAAGCAGGCCAGACATCTTCAAACGTGGCCGCAGGACGGCTAAAAGCAATGTTGAGCATTTCCGTGCTATCAGGCGCCCAATAACCATAGGGAGCGCTGGTCACTTTTGCCCTGAAGGCGGCCTTGCCCTCAGCGCCATTTGAATTTAACTGATAAGTGACCGGGTGGCAAAGCACCCATTCGGGCACCAGGTAGTTATTGGGGTCTTCGTCACGGTCAAAATAAATGATGGCGCGCACACCAGGGAAGTTGCCAATTTTGGTCAGGGTGTCATTAAACCAGGCGGCCCGGTCAAGCCCCTCGGCCACGGAACCGATTTCAGCCACAAAAATAGGTTTGCCTGGCGCCATCGCCGCCATACGCTCGAGATAAGGTTTGTAAATCTCTTCGTAAGACTGTGAAGCAGACCAGGTGAAACAACTGCCCGGGTTGAATGAACTGAAGCCAACCGCATCCACTACCGAATGCCCGGGGTAATATTTTTCAAATTCATCGCCAGGCAGGCTCCAGCCGTTGGGGGCAAACACCCAACTGACCGATTCGGGCCGCACCCCTTCCTCCAGGAAAATCTGACGGATGCGCAGGTAAGCGCGAATATAGTTAGGCGGGTCGCCGTAGTAAGTGACCCAACTGCCATTGGTCTCTTGCAATGGAGCAAGAAAAGCGCGGCGATTACCATCCCCCACCAGGGTTTTATAAGTGCGCGCCCAGCGGCGAATATGAGAATCAATCGCGCCATCAGCAATTTGCTGCGCGGTCCAGCGGCTTGAAACAGTGCCAGCGCCCAGGTTGACAAAGGGGATATAGCCGTTTTCCCAGGAAGTACTCAGTTCAATAATAATCAGCCAGTTGGGCGACTCAAAATCGAGGAATGTGCCGGCAATCGAAATGGCAGGCTGTCCCATATAAGTTTGTAAGGCGTTCAAGTCGGTAAGGGATTCGTAAACCGAATCGGGCGGGTAGACCCCTACCAGAATCGGAAGGCTGGAGTCGCCAGCGGCCCCAGAGCCGGGCAATAGAAGCACCACAACCAATAGCAAGGGAAGCACAACCCTGATTTGTTTGGTAATCATCATGACCTCCAGCACATACAAAGAATGCGTTATTCTACCAGAGCAAACCCGGCTCCGGTTTGCTTGCAAGGGTTATGGCAAGTCGAAAGCCCTGACGAGAAAAACCGCCATCTGGGCGCGGGTGACCGGTTGTTCAGGGCAGTAGTTGCTGGCACTGCACCCACCGGTGATGCCTTCGGCGGCCAATTGCTTAATCCAGGCTGCGGCCCAGTGCGTGGTCGGCACATCGCTAAACCCGGTGCTGACTCCCACAGCGGGCGGCACATAAGCAGTGCCATGCCTGGCCTTGAGCAAGAAAACTGCCATCTGGGCCCGATTGATTGAATCTGACGGACAATAATTACCATTGCCACAGCCAGCGCTAATTCCTTCGATAAACAGGCGTTCTATCCAGGCGGCAAAAGGATGGCTGGCAGGCACATCCGCAAAGACAGTGCCGCTGGCCGGGGGCGGAGTGTAGGCAGGGCCATAAATCCCTTTGAGCAAGAAGACAGCCATTTGTCCGCGTGTCACCGGGTTATTCGGGCAATAAACCAGCGGATTGGTGCCACAGCCCCCCGTCAGCCCGGCTTTGTAAACCCGCTCAATGTCGCTCCAGGCCCAATAGGTGCCCGGCACATCAGCAAAGGTACCTCCAGAAATCTGCACAGCGTTCAGTTTCAGAGTTGTGCCCGTCGGAGAAGATGAATACGAAGCGACTTCAATGTAGTAGGTTGTGCCAGCCTGGGCCGTAAACGTCAGCCTGGAAAGCAGGTCTAACCCTGGGTCGTCATCGTTACAGGCAACGCTCGTCAAACTACCGCGAGCGCCCTTCCAGACGGACAGAATGGTATCATAATTGCTGCCAATCGTATCTACAGTGATGTTTCCTGAAACCACCGGGGTCAACTTGTACCAGACGCTCATCGAGCGTTGCCCGCTCGTACATGAAAAATAGGGGTCATCAGCCGGAGTTCCGGCCCCGGCAATGCTCTGCGTGTTGGTATAAGGCAAATTGATGCGGATGGCATTATCAAAATCATCATTGGCAGGCGCCGAAGCCACACTGAACGACCAAAAGGCCGAACTGCTGCCGTTGGCATAGGTCATCCCAAATCCATTAAGCGCACGCACCTGCCAGTAATAGGTTGTGTTGCTGAGCAAGCCTGAAACCGTAACCGAGGTAGCCGTCCCCGCTGAGACCCAGGTAGCGCAAAGGCCGTCGTTGGTGGTGTCATAGCAATACTCATACGAAGCCGCCCCAGAACTAGCCTGCCACGACAGGGTCGGCCCGGAAGGCTGACCCGTAGCGCCATTGACTGGACTGACTTTCCCAAAACTAGCCGGAGGAAGACTGGGCGTGGTAATCGTCACCTGGAAACCGGTTGCTGTTGCCGAAACCACCGTCACCGAAATACCATTGGCCGCGTCATTGAAAGTTTCGCCAACAGTCCACATTGCGCCAGCATCGGCAGTGTCACCATTCCCATCGGCATCAATCACCTGGGCCTGGTTGGCGCGTGATGGATTGACATTGTGAATAACCACCGCATTGCCAGGCAATTTCACATCATAGCCGACCTTACGCCGTACTTCGACCGTGTAAAAACTGGATGAGCCGGGAATCGGAATACGCGCAATTCGATAATTCGAGGTCTCGGGCAGGGCCAGCTGCTCAAGGGTAATGGTGGCAGAACCACTCCCCGCTATATAGCGCTGTCCCGTTGGAATCCATCCCAGCATGTCTTTGTGATAAGCAATCGTATGCTGACCAAGACATCCATAGGTAGCGTCTCGCACAGCCGCGCAATTTCGCCAGGCGTCGCTCATCACATCCCAAACATTGTCATACGTCGCGCCATACTGACCCGAGGAGTGCGGCAGGCCAAACCCGTGTCCCATTTCGTGAGCAATGACCGTAATATCAGAGTATCCCCAGGGCGGCTCCCAGGTCATGCGCCAGGCCTTGCTAACACCATCCAGGGTCAAATAGTGTGAACCGCCCCAGGCATAGCCATCCAGGTCAGCATTGAACATCAAATTAATGCCAACAAAACCAGTGAAATTGACAAACGGGTCTGCCACACCAGTACAATCTCGGGCGGCGCGGTCAAAATCAAGGCTGCCGTTATAGACATAATAAGAACGCGGTTGAGGCAGGGTATACCAGCCAACAGCATTACTCCCGACGATATTGACGGTGTTATACGAAACTTCGCGCCAGTAATGGTCTAAACCCGGCCTGGTGCCCGAATACATGCCCTGAAAATAAGCCAGGTCTTTTGGCTCCGCGGCGATGTCGTTAAATTTGCACATAATCGAAATCCAGGGCTGTGAACCGCTCACCAACCGGCCGGCGGCTTCAGGCCCAAAAGCCTGGGGCGTTGTCACCCTCACCACCTGAAAAACAGGCTGGCCTTCGGTTTCGCCAAACGACTCCAGCCAGAAACCTTCCAGGCTGACCCATTTGGCCTCCAGAGATTGAATTCCGCCCGGCAGGTTGAGACTTTCTTCATCCAGAATCAAGCGCACCGGGCCGCCTTCTTCAGGGGTCAAGAAATAAAATGTCTGCGAAGCGCCGTCAGATTCTGAATAGGAGCGCAAAATGGTAAACCACCCCGCAAGATTTTGCGGCTCTTCGGCCTGGGCTGGGGCTGTCGTCAGGGCAGAAAGCGCCAGAATGACAGCCAAAATGGCCATAAAGACGGAAATGAAAGAAACATTTTTCACACGCATAAATACCTCCAAACCAGCAACACGAACAAAAAATTATTTGGCCTATCAACTCTGACGCCTGAAAAAACCTCGCAAGCGCGCCAGCGGGTCGCCTCCGTACCAGAAATCCAGCCCATGCAAGAGCAGGCTGAATTGCGAAACCCCAAACCAGAGCAAGAAAACTGTCAGCACAGCCGAAGCAGCATCCACCCAACCAGGCAGCGATTCGACCCAAACTGCCACCTGAGCGCGCCAATCGCCTACTTTCTGTTCATACTCACCAACCACCGCCCGAAAATCCTGCAAGTTCTGACGGGTCTCAGCCAGGTCGCCGCCCATCAGATACGAGGCGTCTTTCAAAAACGTGCTGGCCTTTTCGGCCAGCGACTCAACCCCGGCAATCTGGGTATCGAGCGAAAAACCAGCCGAGATAATCTCTACCAACAAGTCATCACCGGGCAGATTCAGGCTGACAAACGGAATCTCATTCAGCTGCTTCAAAAAAGCCCTGATTTCCTGCACTGCCGCAATGGCGGCATTGATTTGCTGGCGGGTGGCTTGCAAGCCGGGCACCAGCTGCTCTTCAACGGCATCATCCACCTCGCCAAACAGCGCCCGGGCCTGATCAAGTTCATCTTTGAGTTCGGCCAGGGTTTTCTCGGCGGCATCTACCAGGCGCAGGGTTCGGTCAATCTCGAGGCGGGCATCACGCAAGGCAGTCTCGGCCAGCCCAAGTTCGGAATCTATCGTCTCCAGCCGGGCCAGGGCTTCACGGGTCAGGGGTTCGTTATAGGCCCAGACGGCCACAATCCCAGCCACGCTGGCAAGCAGGAGTAACGCACTCAGACCTATCACAAATCCGGCAAAAATTTTTCGGAACATTGGCAATCCTTTTTGCGCTATACATAAATTATAAAGCAGGCTGCAATCCCCACAGCCTGAACTGCGCTTGACAAAAGTGCCAAATTAGACTATTATCTAATTAGATATATATCTAACTTATTTTTACCAATCATGACCATTTCAGGAGGCTCCTTATGATTACCAACCTGGCAATTGACGCCAAACTCGATGAATTCGCTCGCGCCGATTGGCAGTTTGAGCAAACCCCCGACCTGCCAGCCTCGGCCCAGGACTCGTCGCTGCGTGTTCATATTGACTTGCAAATCGGCCCGCTTTTCATTACAATCGGCGAAGACTTCGCCCATGGGCAAAGCCCACAAATACAGCAAAACAAGGAAACTGCATGACCTCAAGCGAATCGCCGGACAGCGGCCTGAAGTGGGATTTTGGCACAGCCTATGAGTTCTTCATCAGCCTGCACGTCCTGCACGAGCCAGAATTTCACGGCGTGCGGGCTTCATGGGCCGCTGGCGTACGGTCACGCATCCCGGCCCCAGAGCGCAAACTACTGGAGGACATCATCCCCTTCCTGGCCCCGCCCGTAGGCTGGATTCACACCCTGCCCGAGCCGAAAGACTCGCAAACTGCTCTCAACCACCTGCGCCAAATCCCAGCCGCCGAACGCATCGGGCAAGTCTTCAAAGACGCCGACCACCTGCACCCCGAAACTTACTTCAGCCTGCTGCAACGGATTGCCCAACAGGCAGCCTGGGAACAAAGTGACCTGCAAGCCTTGCGCAAACTGGCCAGCCGCAAAGACAAAGCCCGTTTCAACGACGATAGCATTCGCCGCTTTCTTGATTGGTGGATACGACCCGAAGCGCTTGGCGAAGGTTATCTCAACGCAATGCAAGCCTACTACCAGGCTTTTTTCCAAAGCGAAGAACAACGCGTTGCCCCAGTGCTACAGGCAGGCCTCGAACGCGCCCGCCGATTGGCCGAGCACATGCGCAAATCTGAACTGCTGACCGAACTCAGCCAGGGTGTCAAATTTGCAGATGGCTTGCTCGAAAAAGAGCTCATCCTGGCCCCGGCGTATTGGACTACCCCGCTGGTCATTTACCGTGACCTGGATGAAAACCGCACCCTGATCTTGTTTGGCGCACGGCCAGCCCACATGTCCGATATTCCTGGTGAGCTGGTGCCCGATGACCTGTTGCGCAAACTCAAGGCGCTGGCCGACCCCACTCGTCTGAAAATCCTGCGCTATCTCTCGCAAGAAGAACTGATGCCCTCTGAGTTGGCGCGCCGCCTGCACTTGCGCGCCCCAACCGTCACCCATCACCTGAGCGAACTGCGCCTGGCGGGGCTGGTCAACCTGCGCCTGCAAGGACAGGAAAAACGCTATACGGCCCGCCAGGAAGCCCTGCGCGCCGCTTTTGAAAGCCTGCATACTTTCCTGAATGCAGAGTCAGAAGAAAACACTCCGCGCTAAACGGCTTTAGCCCCCCAAACGTTTTAGAAAACCCGGCGTATTCAACGAACGCTCAAGCAGATAAGCCAGATAAGCCTGCATGAGCGTTTCAATTTCTCTCTGTTCAGCATCACCCGGCCTGGCGCGGGCGGCCTCGCTAAACGAACTGCGCTGAAAATGACGCAGATATTTGAGCGCCGTCATGCTGATAGGCCATAAACCGGCTAAGCCCTGTCCACAACGCGGACAAATTACCCCGCCCGAAGAAGCCGAAAAAAACTGGTCTTCGGGTTCAATCTCACGCCCACAATGACTGCAAGTGAACAACTGCGGTCGAAATCCCAAACTATCGAGCAAACGCATCTCATAGTAGCGCAAAGCCAGCCAGGGAGCCACCCCGCCCGCCAGTCGCGCCAGCGTTTCGGTAAGCAGACGAAAAACCAGCGGGCTGCCGCCCTCTTCATCATAGGTAAAGCGATCCAGCAATTCCAGGGCGTAAGAAGCATAACCGACCAGCAAGAGGTCTTCGCGCAGGGGTAAATAGGCGTCGAGAGTCTCAACCTGGGTGATGATAGACAAATCACGTGTCCGCGCCAGTTGAACGGTGATGCGCGTAAACGGCTCCAGATGTCCGGCCTTGCGCGAACGAACTTTGCGCGCCCCCTTTGCCAGCGCCCGAACCTTGCCATATTCGCGAGTATAAAGCGTCAAAATTCTATCTGCCTCGCCCCAATCAGCATGGCGCAAAACAACAGCCTCAGCGCGAAAAGAGCGGGGAGCGTCCATAGCGGTGATGGGTAACTTGCAACGGGTGATTGAAGGGCCTGCAAAACTGACCCACTCACCAGCTACAAATTACCATCTTTCCTGGGCAAGTGTGCGGGCGTAAAGGCTTCGGGCAACAGTTTGCCCACCGTCGATTCAGACACCAACCGGCCTTCGCCATCGGCCATCAGAACAATTGTCTCCAGGCCAAATTCGGCCAGCACCTGGCGGCAACCGCCACACGGGGAACCGCCGTTGTCGGTCACAACCGCGATAACTTCAAACTCGCGTTCTCCTTCCGAAACAGCCTTGTAAACCGCCACGCGTTCAGCGCACATCGTGGTCGGGTAGGCCGCGTTCTCCACATTAACCCCGGTAAAAATGCGGCCACTGGCGGTCCGCAAAGCGGCGCCCACCCGATAATTCGAATAAGGCACATAAGCGCGTTTACGCGCTTCATTGGCAAAATCAATCAGGGCCTGGTAATCCTGTTTCACGTTGCACCTTTTCTACTTTTTTTCTAATTTTTTAATCGCCCGGGCCGGCACACCCACCACCAGGGTATCATCCGGCACATCGCGGGTCACAACCGCGCCCGCGCCAGTGCGTGAGCGCGCCCCAATCGTCAGCGGGGCCACCAGCATCGTATCAGAGCCGATAAAAACATCTTCGCCAATCGTGGTCGGGTGCTTTTTCTGGCCGTCGTAATTGCAGGTAATCGTCCCGGCGCCGATGTTGGTATTGGCGCCAATTTCGGCATTCCCGATGTACGAAAAATGGCCCATCTTGACCCCCTCGCCCAGGTATGAGTCTTTGACCTCGCCAAAATTTCCCATGTGAACATGGTTGCCCAGGTGCGCGCCCTTGCGCAGGCGCGCAAACGGCCCCATATCAACATCGTTTTCCAAAATTGCGCCCTCAATGTCAGCCATTAACACCTTGCAGCGGTCTCCAATGGTGGTGTTGCGGATGATGGTATTTGGCCCAATGACGCACTCTTCGCCAATGGAGGTGTTGCCGTGCAGGTAAGTATTCGGCCACAAAATCGTATCGCGCCCAATTCTGACTCCTGCTTCGATGTAGGTTGTCTCTGGCTGAATCATGGTCACCCCGTTGAGCATGTGCGCGGTATTGATGCGTTTGCGCATCGCGGCTTCGGCCTCCGCCAGGTGAACCCGGCTATTGACGCCTATCGTCTCGACCATGTCATCAAGCAAGATGGCCTGCACGGGCAGGTTTTCCTCCACCGCCAGGGCAACGGTATCGGTCAGGTAATACTCCCCTTTAGGAGAAAGCGGAATCCGCTTCAGGGCCTCCCAAAGCCACTCGGAGCGGAAACAGTATGCGCCCACGTTCAGTTCCTTAATCGCCAGTTGAGATGCATCGGCCTGGGCTTCCTCCACAATCGCTTTAACGGTTCCATCCGGGTGGCGAACAATCCGCCCAAACCCGCGCGGGTCTTCAGCAATCACCGTGAGCAGGGTCATGGGGCCGGGGTTGGTCTGCTGGGCTGAGACCAGTTTCTGAATCGTCTCGGCGCGCAGGAGCGGCATATCTCCATAAGTCACCAACACCAGGTCGGTCTGGCCGTTTAGCAGGCTTTCGGCCTGCATGACAGCATGACCCGTACCCAGCTGCTCTGCCTGAATGACAAAGCGGGCCGCCTCGCCGACCGCAGCCTGAACTGCTTCTGCACCATGACCAACAACCATGACCGGGGTTTCAGTGCTGGCCGCGCTGGCGGCTTGGAGGGCATAAAAAACCATCGGCTGGCCGCAAATTTTGTGCAGCATTTTGGGCAATTTCGATTTCATGCGTGTTCCCTGCCCGGCGGCAAGGATAACGGGGGTGATTTTTATCATACCAACTCCAGAAAGAATAAGACAAAATGCAGAATGCAGAATTTTTCATTCTACATTCTGCATTCTGCATTCAAAACAGGCTGGGGCGCCTGGATTCGAACCAAGATCCACAGATCCAAAGTCTGGTGTGC
>CAZNCT010000042.1:0-14638 GCA_964571615.1 uncultured Anaerolinea sp.
TCCACTTTACCCCAAAAGCCCTATTCTATTTGCCTAATTTTGGCGAAGGTATTGCAACAATAAGAAAATGTGAAGATTTTGTAAATCTCCGCCCGCTGCATTCAATTACATTGAAAGTTACCAATCACCAACCCCCAATTACCAATCACCAATTCCCAATTACCGCTCCGTCACAAATTTCGCACAACCTTGCAGAAAAGTTTAATTTCTCTTTACATTCGAGTCTTATCATGGGGGCAAGTTGGATGAAGAACATTCAACACAAACTTCAAAAATCACTCTCAAAAAGGAGAAACAACCATGTTACGCAACATCTTGATTGGAATTTTGGCCGCGACTTTGGTCGTGGCCCTCGGAACCGCCGCTTACAACGTCATCAACGTCCAGGCCCAAGGCGGACTCACCGCCCCGCTGACCGGGAACGGCAACGGGAACGGAAACGGGAACGGCAACGGCAACGCCGGAAACGGCCAGGCAGCCGCAGGAGACCACACCACCCAACTGGCCGCCATCCCGCCCGCCGATTTGAGCGCGGAAGAACAAGCCAGCCTGCTCTTCATGTACGAAGAAGAAAAACTGGCGCGGGATGTCTATAACGCCCTGAACGCCACCTGGAACCTGCCGACCTTCCAGAACATCGCCGCCAGCGAACAGATGCACATGGACTCGGTCAAAGCCCTGCTCGACCGCTACGGCCTGACCGCCCCCGCGCTGCCCGCCGGTTCGTTTGCCGATGCCTCGCTCCAGAATCTCTATGCCACGCTGACCGCGCAGGGCAGTCAATCGGCAGCCGAGGCGCTGAAAGTGGGCGCCGCCATCGAGGAAATTGACATCCTCGACCTGCAAACCCGCCTGGCCCAAACCGACAATGCCGATATTCAGATGGTCTATAACAACCTGATGAACGGCTCGAAGAACCACCTGCAAGCCTTCTCCTCCGCCTACCAGACCCAAACCGGCACGGCCTACGTCCCGCAGTACATGACCGCCGAACAATACGCCGAAGCGCAGACCTACGCCCCCGGCAATGGCAACAGCGGCGCGGGCGGCAACGGCCAGAGCCAGGGTCAGGGCCAGAGCCAGGGGCGCGGCCGCGGTCAAAGCGGCGCGCAGGGCCAGTCGAACACCAGCGGCGTGCCGCAGGTTCAGGCGCAGGCCAACCTGGCAAACGTCAGCACCGTGCGCGGCACCGTCTCGGCTTACGCCTACGGCACGCTGACCATCGTCACCGAAGACGGGCAGACGATGGGCATCCAGCTCGGCAATCAGCGCTACGTTGCCAGCCTGGGCTTCAACCCGCAAGCGGGGCAGGTCGTCACCGTCACGGGCTTTCCCGGCGACCAGGGCCTGTTCACCGCCACGCAAATCGTGATGGCCGATGGCACCACCTACACCTTCCGCCAGGATACCGGCCGCCCGGCCTGGGCAGGCGGCAACGGCAAGGGCAACCACTAAACCGCGCCACGCTCTCATGCCCCTCTCCAGTTGGAGAGGGGCATTTTGGCAAATGTCATCACCCTAACGTCATGATTCTCTGCGGGCCAATCAGGAGTATCATAAAACCATGTTCAGCAATTTCTTTCGCCAGGAACGCGCCCGCCGCCAGGCGCTGACCACCGGGCAGGTCACGCCCGACTCCAGCCGCTGCGTGCAGTGTGGAATCTGCTCCTTCAACTGCCCCATCGGGATTGACGTGCGCCGTCATGCCTGGCTGGGGCAGCCGGTGGTCAACAGCCGCTGCCTGACGTGCGGCGAATGCGTGGCGCGCTGTCCGCGCGGGGTGCTGACCTTCGAGCGCAGCAATCTCTTTGCGGAGCGTGGCAAATGACGCGCTACCTGCTGATTGGCACCGGAGTCGCCGCCATCTCCGCGCTGGAGGCCATCCGCTCGGTGGATGAGCGCGGGGAGGTCTCGGTCGTGGGGGAAGACCCGCACGGCTACTACTCGCGCCCGGGCCTGGCCTACTACCTGACCGGCGAACTGGAAGAAAGCCTGCTCTTCCCCTACCAGAAAGCCGATTTCGCCCGCCTGAACGCCCGCTTCTACCGCGCCCGCGCCGTCCGCATTCTGCCAGCGGAGCGTGAAGTGGAACTGGAAGGCGGCGCGCGCCTGCCCTACGACAAACTCCTGATAGCCACCGGCGCGCAGGCCATCCCGTTGAACGTCCCCGGCGCGAACCTGGCCGGGGTTCACAAACTCGATAACCTGGCCGATGCGCGCGCCCTGCTCGCCCAGGCCCGGCGCGGACGCCCGGCTCTCGTCACCGGCGGCGGAATCACCGCGCTGGAACTGGCCGAAGGGCTGGCCGCGCGCGGGATGAAGGTTCACTACGTCTTCCGCAGTGAACGCTACTGGCCGGCCGTGCTGGACGAGACCGAATCGCGTCTGATCGAAAGCCTGCTGCGGCGCGAGGGGATGACCCTCTACCCCAAAACCGAACTGACCGAAATTCTGGGCAAGAACGGCAAAGCGACCGGCGCGCGCCTTTCGGATGGGAAGGTGATTCAGGCCGATTTAATCGCCTACGCCATCGGAATCGCCCCCCGAAGCGGCCTGGCGCGTGAGGCGGGAATCGCCTGCGAGCGCGGAATCCTGGTCAACGAGCGCATGGAAACTTCCCTCCCCGATATTTACGCCGCCGGAGACGTAGCGCAGGCCTACGACCCCGCCGCCGGGAAACACGTCCTCGACAGCCTGTGGACTCCCGCCCGCGAACAGGGCCGCGCCGCCGGTCTGAACATGGCCGGTCAGCCGATGGCCTACGTCAAGAGCATTCCCTTCAACGTCACCCGCCTGGCCGGGCTGACGGTGACGATTATCGGAGCGGTGGCTCTCCCCTCTCCCACCGGCAGAGGGGCCGGGGGAAGCCCCGCAAAGCGGGGTGAGGGACGGGGTGATAGCGACCTGCTCGCCATTGCGCGCGGCGACAGCGAAACCTGGCGGGAATTGCCGCACGCCATCATCGCCCAAAGCGGCTTCGAGGTCAACCGCCTGCGCCTGATGGTCGGCGAAACCCGTCTGCTCGGCGCGGTGGTGATGGGCGACCAGAAACTCTCGGCCCCCCTGCAAAGCCTCATCCGCGACCAGGCCGACATCACCCCCATCCGCCCGCGCCTGCTCGCCCCCCACGCGCCAATTGCCGATATTCTGGCGGAGTTCGTGAGCAGGGAAAACGGGAAACAGGGAAACAAGTAAACAAGTAAACAAGTAAACAAGTAAACAGGGAAACCGGAAAACAGGAAAACAGGAAAACAGGAAAACAGGAAAACCGCCATGCTTCGTGGAAAAGAACTCCTCCTCGCCTTCCTCGCCTGCCTCGTCATTGCGGCCTCGTATGGAGGCGTTTTGCTCTTCACGCAGAGCGTCCCCGCCGCCAGCGGGTTTTACGGTCACACCATCGGCGTTTTGGGCTTCGTGCTGATGTTGATGACCGAAACCCTCTACAGCCTGCGCAAGCGCTCGCGCTCGGCGCGCTGGGGGCGCATGGCCGATTGGCTGCAATTCCACATCTTCACCGGCATTGTTGGGCCGTTCATGGTGTTTCTGCATTCGTCCTGGAAGTTCAACGGGCTGGCAGGCGTCACCCTGCTGATGACAGGCGTGGTCGTGTTCAGCGGCTTTATCGGGCGTTACATCTACACCCGCGTTCCGCGCACCGCCGACGGCCTGGAAGACCCCGGCCTGACCGCCGTGATGAAAGCCTCCGCGCTTGCCAATGCCCGCCGCCTGATGGCGCTCTGGCACGCGGTTCACATTCCGCTTGGCATGGCGCTCTTCACCGCCGCCTTTGCCCACATCCTCGGCGCGCTCTACTACGCCACCTTGCTGCGCTGACCCCTCACCCCTGGCCCCTCTCCCAAAGGGAGAGGGGAAATGCCTATGAACAACAAACTTGGCTGTCTCTCCCCGCTTGCCCTGGTCAGTTTCTTCCTGGCCGTGTTGGCCCTGCTCGTTGCCGAAATCCTGAACGGCAATGCCATGTTCAGCCCCGGCACGCTGCACGCCGCCCATGCCGAAATCGGCGATGACTGCGGCCAGTGTCACGCCCCGTTTTGGAGCTCCGAGCGCATGACCGAACGCTGCCTGGTCTGTCACACCGAAATTCAGGCGGAATTGGGAGATTCATCCACCCTGCACGGGACTCTCGTCAAAGGGGCAAATTCCACCTGTCAGTCCTGCCACACGGAACACGCCGGGCCTTCAGCCGTGCTGACCGTTATGGATACCGCCACTTTCCCCCATGCCGCCACCGGCTTCGCCCTGGCCGCGCACCGCACCCGTTCGCCTGGCATTCCCTTCGCCTGCAGCGATTGCCACACCGAGAGCATTTCCCGCTTCGACCAGCAAACCTGCGCCGAATGTCACCGCGCGCTCGACGCCGCCTACATGGAAAAACACCAGGCCGCCTTTGGCGCGGAATGTCTGGCCTGTCACGATGGCGTTGACCGCTACGGCAATTTCAGTCACAGCCAGACCGCGTTTGATTTAACGGGAGCGCACTTGCAGGTAGAGTGTTCCGCCTGTCACGCCGGGGCGCGGACGGTGGCCGATTTACAATCCACAGACCGGGCCTGCGAATCCTGTCACCTGAAAGATGACGCCCACGCCGGGCAATTTGGGACGAACTGCGGCGTGTGTCACTCCCCCGAAGGCTGGCAGCCCGCCCAATTCGACCATAACCTCGCCGCCTTCAAACTGGAAGGCAAACACGCCACCGCCCAATGCGAGAATTGCCACCAGAACGGTCAATACAAAGGCACGCCCACAGACTGCTACTCCTGCCATCAAGCCGATGACGCCCACGACGGTCAATACGGCACGGCCTGCGAAACCTGTCACACCCCCACCGACTGGAAAAACGCCACCTTCGACCACAACCTGAGCCGCTTCCCGCTCACCGGCGCGCATGTCACCGTCCAATGCGAGAACTGCCACCAGAACCGGGTCTTCAAAGGCACGCCCACCGAATGCGCCGCCTGTCACCGCGAACCGGAATACCACGCGGGCATGTTCCCCGGCCAGGCCTGTTCACAATGTCACACCACCACCGCCTGGCGACCGGCGCAATACACCGGCCCGCACACCTTCCCCATGAATCACGGACAGGAGGGAGGCCGCGTCAACGCCTGCGCCGACTGCCACCAGCCCACCCTGACCACCTGGACGTGCTACACCTGCCACGACCAGGCCGAAATCACGCGCAAACACACCAAAGAAGGCATCTCCAACTTTAGCGATTGCCTGAGCTGCCACCCGACCGGGCAGGAGAAGGAAGGCGGCGAAGGCGGCGGTGATGACGATTAGTGCTTAGCGGAAAAAGCGCGGCAAAAAAGCTGGGGTGCGCTGGCAATATTCCTGCCACTGCTCGCCAAACTCGGCGGCCAGAACTTGTTCCTCGCGGCGGGCGCGCAGGAGTAGCATCGGGGCAAACAAGGAGAAAAAGACCGTCGTCCAGGTAAAGTAAATCAGCAGCGCGCCCCAGGCGGCCAGCGTCAGCCCAACGTACATCGGGTGGCGCACCAACGCGTAAGGGCCGCTGGTGACCAGTTGCTGGTCGGCAAACAGTTGCGCGCCCATACCGGTCGAGACGAAGTAGTTTTTGCCCAGCGCCAGCCTGCCCCACAACGCGAAAAACATGCTGGGGAAGTAAAGCAACGCGCCCAATAACAGCATCACGCTGCGGGCAAGCGGGGAAACGCTGAGCGGTAGGGGAATCCATCCGAGCCAGGAAATCCAAAAGAACAGTACGCTTGCCCCCAGGTAAAAGAGCGGAGAACGCAACCAGGCAGCGTTGCGCCCAATTGTCCGCCCTGGCTGTCGTTGCGTGCCGCGCCAGATGCTGTAGAGCAAAAATCCCAGCGTGGAAAATGCCAGCAGCCCGCCCATCCAACGAATGATAGTTTCAATCGTCATGGCTTTGCCTTTCCATCTGGCTTCGACTGAAATAAGCCTCTACATATTTTTGATAGCCTTAATACATGTCTTTCAGTTCATCCGGTGAATGCCGGATGTGCCTTTCAAACATCTCACGCCTCGTTGATATCGGTCATCGAAATCTCATCTTCAATCGGTTCAAGATGGGTATGGATGATGGCATCTCCCAGCGCGGCGCGCAGGTCGCGCTCGAAATCTTCGGAGATGTGATGGGCATCATGCACCGTCCACAAACCCGGAACCAGCATGTGAACCGAAAGAAAGCGCCGCGAAGCCGCCTGACGGGTACGCAGGGCGTGGAACTCCACCTGTTTGGCGCGGTACTGCGCCATGACCGTCTCAATCACCTGCTGGTCCGCCGCTGGCAGCGAAGCATCCATCAGCCCATTGACGGAACGGCGCAGCAGGTCAATCGCTGTCCAGACGATGTTGGCGGCCACCAGCAAGGCCACAATCGGGTCAAGAACCGTCCAGCCGGTGAGCGCCACCAGCGCCAGGCCGCCGATGATTCCTGCCGAAGTCCAGACATCGGTCATCAGGTGTTTGCCGTCGGCCTCCAGGGTAATCGACTCATACTTCCGGCCCGCTTTAATCAGGATGCGGGCAACGACCAGGTTGATGAGCGAGGCCGCCGTTGAGACCAGCAGACCAATCCCCATTTGCTCCAGCGGTTGGGGGTTCAGTAAGCGCTCAATAGCGGTATAGGCAATTGCCGCCGCCGCGCTCAAAATCAGCAGGCCTTCAACGGCGCTGGCAAAATATTCGGCTTTGCTATGCCCAAAGGTGTGTTCGTCATCCGGCGGACGGGCGGCAATGGTGAGCATTCCAAGCGCCATCAATGCCCCAGCCAGGTTGACCAGCGATTCAGCCGCATCAGAAAGCAAACCCACCGAGCCGGTCAGCAGGTAGGCAACCGATTTAAGTAAAATGGTGGTGACTGCCGCGGCAATCGAAAGCCAGGCAAAACGAGTCAGCGACGGGCGCTGAGAGGACGCAGAATCAGTCATTGGATTTACGGGACAGTTTCGCCCGCCTCTTGTAACACTTCCAGCGCCGAGGCGGCCATCAGGGCGGCACCGCGCACCAGCGCTTGCTCATCAAAATCAAATTTAGGGTGATGGTGGCCGTAGTTCAAGCCGCGCTCATCGTTGCCAGAGCCAATAAAGAAGAAAGTGCCGGGGGCTTTTTGCTGGAAGTAGGCAAAGTCTTCTGAGCCCATGGTAACGTACGGGCTGGTATCGGGGCTTTCAGCGGGGAAGAGTTTTTTGGCCGCGCGCAAAACGGCCCCGGTTGTAGCCGGGTCGTTGATAACCGGCGGGGTAATATCGCTCACCTGCACTTCGGCCTGGCATTGCATGGCCGCCGCAACATTGCGCACGACTTCTTCAACCCGGCGGTGAACCAACTCGCCGACCTCCGTCTCAAAAAAGCGGATGGTGCCGGTCATTTCCACCTGGGGCGGGATGACGTTGAATGCGTCGCCGCCGTGAATGCTGGCCACCGTGACCACTGCCGCGCGTTGGGCATCCACGTTACGCGAGACAATTCCTTGCAGGGCGGTCACAATCTGGGCCGCGGCCAGCACCGGGTCAATGCTCAGGTGCGGCATGGCTCCATGGCCTCCTTTGCCCGTCACAATAATCTTGAAGGATGAAGCGCCCGCCATCACCGGCCCGGCGGCGATGCCGCTCCAGCCCAGCGGTTTGCCATTCCACAAGTGCAGTCCCAGGGTGCGGACAGGCGCCGGGCCTTCCATGGCCCCTTCTTTGACCATCGTATCAGCCCCGCCCATGCCTTCTTCGGCGGGTTGGAAAACCAGTTTGACCGTGCCGCCAATCTCATCGCGGCGGGCGTGCAGGAGTTTGGCAACTGTCAGACCGATGGCGGTGTGCCCGTCATGCCCGCAGGCATGCATGACGCCCGGGTTTTGTGATGCGTACTCAGCGCCGGTCTGCTCGATAATAGGCAGGGCGTCAATATCGAAGCGCAGCATAATCACCGGGCCAGGTTTTGCGCCTTCAATCAGGCCAATCACCCCGGTTTTGGCGATGCCGGTCGAGACTTCTATTCCAAGTTCGCGCAGCTCGCGAGCAATAATGCCCGAGGTGCGCACTTCCTGAAAGCCAAGCTCGGGGTGCATGTGAAAATCACGGCGCATGGCCTGGCTATAAGGAAACAAGGCTTGCGCCTGGGCGTAAAGGTCGGTCATAGGGTTCTCCTGGGTAGGTTTCTGTTCGCAAAGCCGTAACGGGGAGCAATCAGCCCTGCGAAAAATATTGCGGCAAGTGCTCAAGCGCTTTACCCAGCCGGGTGCCCGGCCAGGTGAGCAGTGAGCCATTGACAAGGTAAATGTGTCCGTTTTGGGCGGCGGGCGTTTCAGCCAACAGAGATTTTATCTCAGCCAGATGCGCCGGGCCAAAGGCAAAAGGCTCATCGGGCAGCAGGATGAGTTCGGGCTGGGCGGCCACAATTTCAGCCAGCCCAACCCGGGGATAGCGGGTATCACGTCCTTCGGGGGCCTCGCCGGCCTGGTTGTTCAAGTCCGCTTCCAGCGGGTAGCGGCGCTGGCGGGCCGCAAAGACATTTTCGCCGCCAAAAACGGCCAGCAGGTCGCTGGTGTACGTCTCGGCATTGCAGGTCATATACCAGGGCTGGCCTTCATGTTCGCCGCGCCAGATGGGGCAAAAAACACGCCGGGGCGGGGCATCTACCGAGACGGCGCGGGCAAATTCGAGCGCTTTCTCAAGCATATCGACCGCAATATAAGCGTAGCGGCCCTGAAAAATATCGGCCAGGTGACGCAGGTCGGCCAGGGCGTCATCGACCGTTTTTGGAAAAGTCAGCCAGACTGGCACCCCGGCGGCTTCGAGGGCCTGCACCACAGGCGGGGTGTTTTCTTCCTGGCTGGCAATCACCAAATCGGGCCGCAGGGCCAGGATGTCCTCGACCCGGGCATTTTTTGTGCCGCCGACTTTTTTGAGGGCGGCGGTTTTCTCCGCCGGGTGAACGCAGTAATCGGTCGCCCCGACAACTGCGCTGCCAAAGCCGAGGTCAAACAGGCTCTCGGTCATAGAGGGCACCAGGGAAACAATGCGGGTAGGAGGGGTGAGAAATTCCATGGGTGTAGATATGATGTGCTGAATACTGACCACTTTCTACCGAAACACCAGCCGCCTGAATCTCTCCTCATACCTGGGGCTTTCGGGAGTACTGTCTTCGGTGTGCCGTGAGCGCAGGCGTTCTTCAAGTTTCTCGGGGGCGCCCGTTTGGGTTTTGTGTTCTTTGATGGCGGCGATTTTCGCGTCCCAGTGTTCGGTGACATCCAGGCTGATGTTGGGCTGACTGGTCAGCGATACCCAGGCTTCGCGCGGGGTATGGGGTTCAAGGCCTTCGTCCACCAGCAGTTCGGGGAAGTAGTTGCGGTTGCCCGCGGCGGGGAAGAGCGCATCGAGCACCACCTGCCCGGCGGCGCGATGGTCAGGATGGTTGAGACCATAACTGCTGGATGGAAACAGGTTTTGCGGGTCACAGGTCACAACCACATCGGGCTTTTCCTGACGGATAACGCGCACGACATCGCGGCGTAAGGCCAGGCTGGGAACAAGATAGCCATCGGGCAGGTTGAACCAATGGATGCGGGTGACGCCAAAGTGCGCGCCAGCGGCTTCTTGTTCGGCGTGGCGCAGGGCGCATAGTTTTTGCGGGTCAAGCTGCGGGTCGTTCGTTCCTTTGTCGCCGCAGGTTAGCAGGCAGTAAACGATTTCGTGTCCCGCCAGCGCCCAACGCTTGAGGGTCGCTCCGCAAAAAAATTCCGGGTCATCCGGATGCGCCAGGATGACCAGGATTTTTTGTCGTTCGGGCCAGGAAAGGTCAGGCGCGTCCATCTTGTCCTTTTTTGTTTGGCCTGCGGAAAGGTTTGCGCCGGTTGGGGCGGTTTTCGGGTTTGGGCTCGGGTTTGGCATTTTCGGGTTGAGCCGGTTTGCGGCTTTCGGGTTTTTCGCGCTGACGATTCTCGGGCTTGCCGTTTTTGTGTTTGCCGGGTTTGCCGCCCGGGCGCTGTTCGGGTTTGGCGCGCTTTTCGGGCTTGCGCGGCTCGGCCTGAGCCGGTTGCGGGGTCTGAACAGGTTCGACGAGCCATTCGGGCGGCTGTTCGCTGGTCAGAGATGCCAACTGTACGCTGACAGAAGCGGCGCTTTCAGGCGCAGATGCCGGGGACGCGGCTTTGCCACAATCGCAGCCGCCGCCTTCGTGCCGGTCGCAGGGCGCGGCAGATTTGCGGCGCAGGGCTTCGAGTTCGTCCCAGGGTTCGAGCAGGTCGCGGTGAAATTCCTTCCAGATGGGGCGGTCTTGCGGGTTCCTGGCGGGCAGTTCTACCAAAACGGCGTTGCGCATTGGGAAAACGTCAATCACTTTGCCTTCGCCCTCCGGGCTGATGACGCGCTTGTTGCGCTTGGGCAGTTCTTTGCGGGCGGCAACGTATTGCTCGTATTCGTAAATCAGGCAGCAGCGCAGGCGCCCACACATGCCGGTAATTTCAGAGGGCGTCAGCGAGATGCCCTGCTCTTTGGCCATTTTGATGGAAATCGGGCTGAATTCGGTCAGGAATTTGGAACAGCAACGGGTTTCGAGGCCGCAAGCGCCCATGCCGCCGAGCATTTTGGCCACATCGCGCGGGCCAATCTGACGCATTTCGACCTGAGTTTCGCTGAACATTTTTTGCATGTCTTTGCGCAGCGATTTCAGGTCAACTTTTTCGTCTTTTTCGTCGTTTTCGGTGGCGAACATGAACGTAAGACGCGAGCCATCGAAGGAATATTCGGCGGCGACGATTTTGACCGCTAGTTTGAGTTCGGCGGCCCGGGCGCGGCATTCAATCATGGCGGCGGTCTGTTTTTGGGCCCAGGTCTGGCGCAAGAGCAGGTCGGCGGCGCTGGCGCGGCGCTCGATCGGCTTCCAGGCGCCATCGGGGGGCAGAACCGGCTCAGCAATGCGCTGAATAACTTCACCAATCTGACGTCCGCGGGTGGTTTCAACAATAACGTGCTCACCCACCTTCAGGTCGTCAAGGTGCGAGGCCTCGAAGTGATAGATTTTTCCGACTTTGCTAAAGCGAATACCGTAAATGTTTGGCTGCATAAGTCACAATTCAGAGGAGCCAATCACAAATGCAAAAGGGCGCATTTTGTGATTGGGGAATTAAACGATGTTAATCGGGATGCTGTTATCGCCACTCAGCGCGGCAATGCTGACCCGGGCGGCCACGGCCTCGGCGACGGCAATCATGGCCCGGGCCGAGTCGCTTTCGGGGTCGGTGACAACAATCGGCTTGCCCAAATCGCCGCCAACGCGCACCGCCGGGTTCATGGGGATGCCGCCCAGGAAAGGCACGCCGTAATGTTCGGCCATTGCCTTGCCGCCGCCCTCGCCGAAGACATCCATCTTTGAGCCGTCGGGCAGGGTCAGGTAAGACATGTTTTCAACAACCCCGATAATCGGCACTTCAAGCTGCTTCATCATCTCGAGGCCGCGGCTGGCGTCTTCAATTGAAACCGCCTGGGGCAGGGTGACAATCACCACGCCGGTCAGGGGCAGGGCCTGGGCCAGCGAAAGCGGCGCATCGCCGGTGCCAGGCGGCAGGTCAATAATCAGGTAGTCAAGCTCGCCCCATTCGACATCCGAAAGGAACTGGCGGATGGCGCTATTGAGCATCGGGCCGCGCCAGATAAGCGGCTGACCGGGCCGGGTCAGAAAGGCCATTGACATCATCTTGACGCCATAATTTTCAGCCGGAACCAGTTTGTTCTCCCGCGGGGAGGGCATGCGCGGCGCGCCCATCATGGTCGGGATGTTTGGGCCGTAGATGTCGGCATCCATCAGTCCGACCCGCGCTCCGCTCTTAGCGAGCGAAACGGCCAGGTTGACAGAAACGGTTGATTTTCCCACACCGCCCTTGCCAGAAGCTACCGCAATCGCATTGCGAATGGGGGCGGTCACAATGCCGCGCATACGGCCATCATGCGGGACGTCTGAATCCATTTTGACGCGCACAGTTTTGGCCCCGATGGCTTCAACCGCTTCACGGGCATCTTTTTCAATTTTGCCCTTCAGCGGGCAGGCCGGGGTGGTCAGCATAACGGTAAAATCAACGCTATCCCCTTCAATTTTGATATCGCGCACCATGCCCAGGGTAACCAAATCCTGGTGCAGGTCGGGGTCTTGCACATTGCGGAGCGCCGCAAGAACGGCATCACGGGTAATGGGAGACATGGGTTTTTATACCTTTTCGGGTTATCAGGTGAATGCTAATTGGAGTTGCAAAGCCTGATTATACCTTGTAACCCGGCACAATCAAAACACCGCAAAAAAGCCCGTTTACTGGACAGAACGCCCTGCCTGGGCTAAACTTGACGCGTTATTTTTGCACCCAAGGAGTACCTATGGACTTCCAAAATGATGATTCACTGACCCGGCGTATGGCCGTTTTAGAGCAGCGCGTCAAAACGATGCGTGAGCATGATTTCTACTTTTATAACCAGCCGGTGCAGGAAATTCGCGGCGGGGCGCGGGTGCTGGTCAATGGCCGCGAGATGAGCATGTATGCCTCGTATAGTTACCTGGGCCTGGTCGGGCACCCGCGGATTAACGAGGCCGCCAAACGCGCGGTGGACAAATTTGGCACCGGCACACACGGGGTTCGTACCCTGGCCGGATCACTGACCCTGCACCGCGAATTGGAAGAGACCATCGCCGCGTTTAAGCACGCCGAGGACGCAGTTACCTACACATCGGGCTACGTTACCAACCTGACGGTCATCTCGACCTTGATGGGACGCGGTGATTACGTGCTCTCAGACAAACTCAACCACGCCTCGATTGTGGATGGCTGCCTGATGTCGGGCGCGGAGTTCCGCCGTTTCCGCCACAATGACATGGACGACCTGGAAAAGCGCTTGCAGCAAATTCCAAGCGGCGTCACCAAACTGGTGGTAGCCGACTCAGTTTTCTCGATGGACGGCGACATCATTGACCTGCCGCGCATGGTGGACTTGTGCCGCAAGTATGACGCCTACCTGATGATGGACGAAGCCCACTCGGTTGGCGTGCTCGGAAAAACCGGGCGCGGCATTGAAGAACACTTCGATATGATTGGCGCAATTGATATCAAAATGGGCACGCTCAGTAAAACCATCCCCTCGGTGGGCGGGTATGTGGCCGGGAAAAAAGAACTGATTGACTACCTGCGGCACGGCTCACGGGCCTACATCTTCTCGGCGGCCTTGCCGCCTGCCCAGGCCGCCGCCGCCAACGAAGCCTTCAAAGTCATTCTGGATGAACCCTGGCGGATTGAAAAATTATGGAAGAACACCCGCCAGTTCATTGACGGCCTGAAAAGCATGGGATTCGACACCATGCTGACCGAAACAGCCATTGTGCCGGTCTTGTGCGGCACCGACGAGCGCGCCTTCGCCCTGACCCAGGCCTGTCAGCGCAACGATGTCTTTGTGCTGCCGGTTGTCTCTCCGGCGGTGCCTGAAGGTTTATCGCGTTTGCGGGCCACTGTTACTGCCGCGCACGAGACCGAAGAAATCCAATATGCGATGGATGTGATCGAAAAAGCGGGCAAGGAAATTGGGATTATTCAGTAAACCCAGGGCTTCAGTATCCTGCAGCGCCGCAAAAGAGGCGCATCAACAGCCTGGCTTGTTGATGCGCCTCTTTAATTTTTATAACGTTTTTCTAATATATTCTCCGTAAAATGAGACCATAGATTTTTACAGGAGGAAAAGACGATGAAATGGCAATGGAAACTTGGAACCTTTGCGGGCATTGACGTATTTGTCCATGCCACGTTCTTGTTGATTGTGGCCTGGTTTGGGCTGAGTTACTGGTTGACGGGCGGCACCATTTGGGCCATGCTGGAAGGAATCGCCTTCATCCTGCTCTTGTTCCTGTTTGTGACCCTGCACGAATACGGACACGCCCTGACGGCCCGCCGCTACGGCGTGCGCACCCGCGACATCACCCTCTACCCAATGGGCGGGGTGGCGCGCCTCGAGCGCATGCCCGAGAAGCCCATCCAGGAACTCTGGGTGGCGCTGGCAGGGCCAGCCGTCAATGTGGTCATTGCGGCGGGATTGTTTATCTTCCTGCTGCTGACCGGTGGACTGGTGCCGCTCAACCAGCTGACCCCCACCAGCGGCTCCTTCATCGAGCGGCTGATGATTGTCAACATCTGGCTGGTGGCCTTTAACCTGCTGCCGGCTTTCCCGATGGACGGGGGCCGCGTCTTGCGGGCCGTGCTGGCAATGAACATGGAATACGTCCGCGCTACCCAAATTGCGGCCACCATTGGTCAGGGTATGGCTTTCCTGTTTGGCTTCATTGGCCTGTTCACCAACCCCTTCCTGCTCTTTATCGCCTTCTTTGTCTGGATGGGCGCCTCGCAAGAAGCCAGCATGGTGCAGATGAAGACCGCCCTGGGCGGAATTCCGGTCAGCCGGGCCATGCTGACCAACTACGAGACGCTTTCGCCGCGTGACCCGCTTTCGCGCATGGCCGAGCTCATCCTGGCTGGCACCCAGCACGATTTTCCGGTTGTCGAAGAGGGCCGCGTTTTGGGTGTCGTTACCCGTGACGATTTTCTGGCCGCGCTGACTCGCAACGGACAAAACCAACCGGTCTCAAGCGTCATGCGCGTCAATCT
>CAZNCT010000042.1:14648-25699 GCA_964571615.1 uncultured Anaerolinea sp.
GGAAGTCGATTCGTATGAAATGGTCGAAAACGCTCTGATGCGCATTCAGGAAAGCGGCATCCCGGTCTTGCCAGTGACACACGGCGGGCAGTTGGTTGGGCTGATTAACGCAGAAAACATCACCGAGTTTCTGATGATTCGCTCGGCGCTCAAATCGGCTGCGGTGGTCGTGGTCAGCCCGCAATAATCAGCACACACAACCTGAAGAAAAACAACCCGGGCACGGATTGAAAGGCTGTGAGCAGAGTTTCATCTCTGCCAGATAGCCCAATCCGTGCCCAATTTTTTTTTGCAAGATTCAACTCCCGGTGCTAATCTTCCCCTGTCGCCTGCGGTTCGAGCGGCTTGTGCGGCTCCACCTTGAGCAGTTTGAACCCGGCCTGCACAGATGGGCCAATCAGCAGGGCAAAGACCAGCGTCCCTAAGCCCGCCGGGCCGCCCAGCAGCCATCCAATTGCAACCACAGCCACCTCGAGAATGGCCCGTGAAAGACGAATACTGATGCCTGTCGTGCGCCGAATGGCGAGCATCAGGCTGTCACGCGGCCCGGCGCCGGCATCTACGCCGATATAAATGGCACTGCCCAGGCCCATGCCCAAAATTCCAGCCAGCAGCATTGCACTTTGCAGGGCCAGCGCCTGGCGCACCGGCGGAATGACCCCCAGCCACAGGTCTATCCACGGGCCAATGCTTAAGATGTTTGCCAGCGTGCCCCAGCCAATGCTCTCGCGCATCAGAATGGCCCCCAAAAGTACCAGAAAACCCATCAGCACCGTTACCGTGCCGGGAGTCAGGCCGGTTAGTTGCGCAATCGCAACTTCGAGCACCGCCCAGGTATTGGTGCCCAGGTTGGCGCGAATCATGGCCGCGATAGAGAGACCAATCATCACAAACCCGGCCTGAATGGCCAGAAAATCACGTCCGAACGTTTTCCAACGAATTGGTTTCAACAAAAGGATATTCATGCGGCCAGTGTACCACGAGATAGGCCGCGCTTGATGCCATCAAAGAGCGCAGATGTGATAGACTCACGGCATGGCCTCCCTCATTCTCAAACCCGGACGTGAAAAATCGCTCTTGCGCCGCCACCCGTGGGTCTTTTCGGGCGCGGTCGCGCAGGTCAACGGAAACCCCAGCCCCGGCGAAACAGTCGAAGTGCGCGCCGCCGATGGAACCTGGCTGGCGCGGGCCGCCTACTCGCCAGCTTCCCAGATTCGGGCGCGAGTGTGGACGTTTGACCCCGAAGAAACGGTGGATGCCGGGTTCTTCCGCCGCCGAATCGGGGCGGCGCTGGCCCAGCGTGCCAGCCTCGGCCTGCCCGCCGTAACCGATGCGTTTCGGCTCATCCACGCCGAATCGGACCAACTCCCCGGCCTGGTGGTGGATCGCTACGGAGAGCGCCTGGTCTTGCAATCTCTGACAGCGGGCAGTGAGTTCTGGCGTGAGACCCTGGCCGACCTGTTGCTCGAACAAACCGGCGCCAGCGCAATTTACGAGCGCTCCGACGCCGACGTGCGCGAGTTGGAGGGCCTGCCCCCACGCAATGGCCCGCTGCGCGGCTCAACCAGCGATGCTCACATCACGATTCACGAATACGGCCTGAAATTTCAGGTGGACATCTACTCCGGGCACAAGACCGGTTTCTACCTCGACCAGCGCGCCAACCGCAAGCGTATCGGCGAGTTGGCTGCCGGGCGTGAGGTGCTGAACTGTTTTTGCTACACCGGCGGGTTCAGCATTCACGCCGCCCGGGGCGGGGCAAAAAGCATCGTATCGGTCGATACCTCGGGCGAGGCCCTGGCGCTAGGGCAGGAGAATGCCGCGTTAAACGGAATCGAGGCGTCGGGTCAGGAATGGCTCGAAGCGGATGTCTTTACAGCGCTGAGAAAATTCCGAGACCAGAATCGCGCCTGGGACCTGATTATCCTCGATCCCCCAAAATTTGCCCCCACTGCCGCGCAGGCCGAAAAAGCCGCTCGCGGCTACAAAGACATCAACCGGCTGGCTTTCAAACTGCTGCGCCCGGGCGGCATTTTGGCTACTTTTTCCTGTTCTGGCGGCATTGACGCGGCCCTGTTTCAGAAAATCGTCGCCAGCGCCGCGCTCGATGCAGGCGTGGAGGCCCAGATTGTCGAAACCATGACGCAGGGGCCAGACCACCCGGTCTCGCTGCACTTCCCTGAGGGGGCTTATCTCAAGGGGCTGGTGTGCGTGAAAAAGTAGCACCGTTTCGTACATTAACGAAAAACAGCGCGAGAGGCTCTCTCGCGCTGTTTCTGTAAGGGCATGATTTAGTCGTCGCCCAGGGCGGTGATGGCGCGCAGCAGGCCAAAGACCAGAAGGCCAATCTTAACGCCCTCGGTGACGGTCAGGGGCGCTTCGCGCTGATTTTTCTCGGCCCGGCGCGAGAGCAGCATGGCTGCAATCATGCCGGTCAGGGCGCCGATAAGCGCGCCGCCCAGCAGGATACGGGTATTGGAACGTTTGACAATTTCGTGTTTTTTAGCCATGAGAATCTCCAGAAAAAGGGGCATTAATCACGCTGAAAGAAAGCCTGCAATGTATCGACCCAGGCCCGAAAGCGGATGACGCGGTCGGTAATTTCGGCGGCATAAGCCCGCACTTTGGCCAGCACCATCAGGACGTATTCCTGCGCAAAGCCGGTGTAAGCCGGGGTGACTTTTAGCAGGCGGCGCATTCCGTACACCATGGCCACCAGCAAAGCCAGGACAATCAGGAGGAAAATCATCAGCGGGATGACAATCCAGATAGTTGAAATGGCCGCCCAGCGGGCGACATCACCATTTTGGGTAAAGGTTGAGAAGACCACCAGCGCAAAGACAGCCATCACCAGCAGGCCGCTCAAAATGACCGGCAGCAAAATATGGCGATTCATCTCGCGCTTGTGTTTGAGATAACTGGCCCGGTCGGGGCGCGGAAGGGGAAGTTTTCTGTTCACGGTCTTATTTTACTGCTTTTTTATTGAATTAATCCGATTTCAGGCGCGCGGCCACAATTTCGGCCACATCGAGCACCTGCATGGCCTGGTCTGATTTGGCGGCGTCGCTCATCATCGTCAGGCAGAAGGGGCAGCCAACGGCAAGGGTGGCGGCGCCAGTGGACTTGGCTTCGGCGTAGCGGGCGGCGTTAACGCGCCCATCGCCTGGTTCTTCTTCCTTCCACATTTGGGCGCCGCCCGCGCCACAGCAAAAAGATTGGGCGGCATGGCGCGGCATCTCGACGGTATTTGCGCCCAGCCCTTGCAAAACGCTGCGCGGCTCTTCGGTAATGCCGTTGTGGCGGCCCAGGTAGCAGGGGTCATGAAAGGTGATTGGCAGTTGGGGATTGGTGCTTGGGGCGTCTGAGGAGTTACCAATTCCCGAATCACTACTTGCTTCTTTTGCAAGTTCCAACTTGCCCGCCCCAATCAACTCATTAATCAACTGCGTGTGGTGAATTACCTGGTAGTTGCCGCCAAAGGCCGGGTATTCATTTTTGAGGGTATGCAGGCAGTGCGGGCAGGTGGTGACGATGCGTTTGGGGGCAACCTCGTTAAGCAGTTCAACATTGCCGGTTGCCAGCCCAAAGAAAATATCCTCGCGCCCGGCGCGGCGGGCCGAGTCGCCGGTGCATTGTTCGTTGCGCCCCAGCACGGCGTAGTTCAGCCCGGCGGCGTTCAGGATTTTGGCAAAGGCGCGGGCGGTCTTTTGGGCGCGGGCGTCGGTGGCCGGGGCGCAGCCGACCCACCAGAGCAGGTCTGGTTCGGGGTTTTGCTCAATCGTCGGCACCGATAAGCCCTCGGCCCACTTCATGCGGTCGGCGGGTGAAACATTCCAGGGGTTGGCGTTGCGCTCCATGCCCCTAAAGGCGGCCTCCAGTTGTTTGGGCACGCTGGCTTCCATCAGCGCCAGGTTGCGGCGGATGTCGAGGATGTCGCGCATCGGCTCGTTGCCAACCGGGCAAATATCCACACAGGCCCCGCAGGAGGTGCAGGCCCAAACGGCTTCTTCGGGAATCAGGTCGAGCAGGGGTTTGTCGGTGCCGCCGCCCAGGTTGAAGTTGTAGCGTTTGTTGATTTCGAGCGCGGCAGGCGAGAGAATTTTGCCGGTGTTATAAGCCGGGCAGACCTCCTGACAGCGAAAGCACATGATGCAGGCGTAGGCATCCACCACCTGCTCATAGCCCAGGTCGGCCACTTTTGCGGCGCCGAACTGCTCGATTTTTTCATCGTCCATGTTGAGATAGCCCAACTCGCCAATCGATTTGCGTTCGGGCTTGAGGGCGAAGTTAATGGGCGCAAAGAACAGGTGAATGTGTTTGGAATATGGGAAATAAGGCAGGAAGGCGGCGATAGCGCCCATCGAGAGCCAAAAGGCGATTCGTTCCCCGGCCAACAGGGCTTCGGGACTCATACCCACCCACAGGCTGGCTACCGTTGAAATGAAGGGCTGCCAGCGGTCGGGGCCGTGCTCCGCAACGTAGAACGATTCGCCGAGTAACCGGGCGGTATTGTGCAGAAAGATGAACCCGGCGACAATGGCTGAGTCGCGGCTGATTCCGGTGCGCGCTTCGGGCAGTAAAAGGGTCGTTTGACGGGAGGAAAGCGTCGGGGGGCGCAGAACAAAGCGCCGAAAGGCCAGAGCAACCACCCCGACCAGAATCGCTACGTTGGCAACATCTGCCAACAGCCGGTAAAAATCCCCAAACAGCCCGGTGTTATCGACCCAGCGCCATTTGAAGTAGGCGTAGAGCAGGTCGTTCAGGTTGATGAGCAGAAAGGCAATGAACCCCCAACCAATCAGCCCGTGCAAGACGCTGACCACAGGGCGAAATTTGAAGACCGGTTGAAAAGTGACAAATTTGAAAAGCGCGCCGCCCGCCTTGCGTAAAACGGTTTGCCAGTTGGGCCGGCCTTGTGCGCTGGCGATGTTGGCAATCATGCGCGCCACCCCGCGCCAGGTGAAGTAGAGCGAAACAAGCAAGGCGATTGCAAAGAGGATTTTTTCGGCAAGCGTGAGCATGGTTTCTCCCGGGCGTAGAATGACGCGTCCCCTTTCCCCGCTCCCAAATGGGATGAAGAAAAGGGACGGGATATGTCTTAGTGTAGCACAACTTAAGCAGCAGGACGAACCCCGGTCAGGTTGCCAATTGCATCTTGCAAAATTTGGGCGCGGTTTTCCTGCACGAAGTCCCAAAAACGGGCTTCGGCGCGGGTCAGCACCGCGCCAACATGCCGGTAGAGATAGATGCGCTGGGCAATTTCAAGACCCTCCACCTCGACCCGCCGAACCTTGCCAAGCGCCAAACCGCGCGCCGCCACCAGCTCAGAGACAAACGCAATGCCGATGCCTTCCTCGACAGCCATTTCGATGGCTTCGGCGTTGCCCAACTCCATGACGACATTGAGGGTATCGGGCATGACGCCGTGTTGTTTGAGAGCGTTATTGACCACTTCGCGGGTGCCAGAGCTTTCCTCGCGGCGGATGAATGGTTGGTCGAGCAGGTCGGCGGGCATGGCGCGGCCATAATCGGCCCAGGGATGGTTCACCGGCACAATCAGAATCACTTTGTCTTCGAGCAGGGGCATGTATTCCAGGTCGCGGTGCTCAACCCGACGGCTCATCACGCCCAGCGCCAGGGTCTGGTCGAGCAGGCGCTCAACGATGGTACTGCGGCTGCTGATGGCAACCCGGCTGCGCACCAGCGGATATTCGCGCCGAAAGGCTGCCAGCAGGTTGGGCAAAATATATTTGCCCGAGGTCGTCGAACAGCCCAGGGTCAGTTCGCCGGCCACTTCCCCTTTTACGTTAATCAGGGCGTCTTCCAGCAGGCGCATGGAGTTTAAGACTTCGTGGGCCATCGGCAAAATGGCCTGTCCAACTTCGCTTAACTGTACCGAGCGCCCATGCCGCACAAACAACTCGACATCGTAACTCTTTTCAATAGACTGGATGTTCTGGCTGACCGCTGATTGCGAAAGGTGCAGGCGGGCTGCTGCCCGGCTGAAATTCAGTTCTTCGGCGGCGGTCACAAATACGCGCAATTCGGGGATATTCATACCATCCTCCTCGGCCTCTGTTATCAGGAAAATACAACAATATCCATTAAAGCATAAGCAAAACTGAAGATAGTCTTTAGTTACATTCATCACAAGAATAGTGTCTCAATGTCACACAAAACTCACGATTCAAAAGCATCTCAATATCATTGCATGGTTGCCCGCCCGTCAAGGGCATGATAAACTCATAATATGCCAACCCCCCTATTGGTACTATCGCCGCACATCAACTTCGCCAACCTGATTAGCCAGGGCTTGCCCGATTATCAGGTGCAGCGCTCGGCTGATTTTGCCGAAGCGATTCAGTTTGTGCGTCGGCATGACCCGGCCCCGCTGGTACTGCTGGATGCAGACCTGGACGAAGTGGATATTTCGGTGCTGGATATTGGGCTGGCACTGCGCCAGATTAAGCCCGATGTGACCCTGATTCTGGTTGCCCGCGAAGGGCAGAACACCATTCGGCTGAAAGACCTGTCACTGCGGGCAATTTTGACCAAACCTGTAGCCCTGCCCGACCTGAAAAAGGCGCTCGAACAGGCTCAAAACCGCCCGGCCCGCCTGGGGCCTCCTACTGTGCCAGCCCCTCCAGAGCAAGAACTGGAGTGGATGGGCGATGTCAGCCGCGCCGCGCGTCATCTGACGCGCCTGATGCTCGAGTCGGCGGCCCAGGCGGCGCTCATCACCCGCCAAAACGAGTTATGGGCCTACGCCGGGCAGCTTTCACGCGAGGCCGCCCAGGAACTGGCCCGCTCGGTGCAAAAATACTGGGATACCCAATCGCAAACCGACCTGCTGCGCTTCATTCGCCTCGAAGCAACCGAAGCCCAGCACATGCTGTATGCCCGCCGCCTGACGGCCTCGATGGTGCTGGCACTGGTTTTCGACGCCGAAACGCCCTTCAGCACCATCCGCGCCCAGGCCGGTAAACTGGTTCGTTCGCTGGCTGAAGTGCCACCCGAGCCAACCAACCAGTACAACATTGCGGCGCTCGAACATCCGCTGGTGGAAGAAGACGAAGATATCGAAGACCTGCCGCCAATTGCAGATTTGCTTGGCGAGGTGCCGCCGCCAGTGCCCCCCCGACAATTGGGCCGCAAACCTGGCCCTCAGCCGTGGGACCAAAAACCAACCCCGGTGCGGGCAGCCCAGCCGGTGCGCCAGGTAGAGCCGCCGCTGGTAACCACCCACCCAATGTTTTCGCCCGATTTCAGCCGCGAGAGTTCTCCGGCTTTGCGGCGGCCAAGCGAAAAATCGCCGCTGCCGGAGTTGGAACAAACCCGCATACAGCACAAACGCGCCGAAGAACCCGGCGAAGACCTTGAAGTCACCCGCGCCCAAAAAACCACTGACGACCAGAAACTGATAGAAACCCGCCCGCAATCTGTAACTGAGGTGGCACATCGCATCGTGCTTGAACCTGTTTCTCCTGCCCTGTTTAACCTGAATTATGCCTGCCTGCTGGTGCCGCGCTTCGACCATCACCATCTGACCGGCGACATGGCCGACCGGCTGGCTACCTGGGTGCCGCAAGTCTGCGTCGCTTTTGGCTGGCGGCTCGAGCATATCGCCGTCCGCCCGGAATATCTGCAATGGGTGGTCAGCGTGCCGCCTTCGGCTTCGCCGGGCTATATTATGCGCATCATCCGCATGCAGACTTCTGAACGGATTTTCAAAGAGTTCCCGCGCCTGAAAGACGAAAACCCATCGGGCGATTTTTGGGCGCCAGGGTATCTGATTATGGGCGGCGCCCAGGCGCACCCGCAAAAACTGGTGCGCGATTTTATTCAGCAGACCCGTCAGCGGCAGGGACTGCGCAAAGATGAGTAACCAGCCAACACGAGGTTAAAGAAGAGCAAAAAGGCTAACTACCAGACACTTTTAATTTTCCGCTGGGTGATGTCTTTGCGAGGGGCGTTTTTTGCCCCGAAGCAATCTCCTTTCGACTGGGGAATGCCGTTAAACGGGAGATTGCTTCGCCAAAGTACGGCTCGCAATGACATTTTGATAGTGTTTTTGCAAACTGTACGGTGGCTAGCAAAAAGGCCCTCCAGATTTTTGGAAGGCCTTTTCGTTTACAGCCCAACGCTCAGGCAATATGGCGGCCCGCTGGCCGCTCACGCTGGATGGCAAAAGCCGACTCGAGGGCGTCATGCACCGAGCGGGCCTCGATAATCTGAATGTTCTCGGGCCAGGGTTCGGCTTTGCGCAGTCGTTTTGGCACAATGGCGGCCTTGAAGCCCAGTTTTTGAGCCTCGCGCAAGCGGACGGGCATTTGCCCGGGCAGGCGCAGTTCACCGGCCAGGCCAATTTCACCAATCAGGACCGCATCGGCGCGGACGGGCAAATCGCGCATCGAGGAGGCCACCGCCGCGGCAATCGCCAGGTCGGCGGCGGGTTCGTCAATCTTGATGCCGCCAACCACATTGACGAAAATATCCTGTTCAACCAGTTTCACCCCCACGCGGCGCGACAAAACCGCCGCAATCATCAGCAGGCGATTGTAATCAACGCCATTCGGGGTGCGGCGGGCATTGCCAAACTGGGTCGGCGAGGTCAGGCCTTGCAGTTCCACCAGCAGCGGACGGGTGCCCTCCATCGTCACGGCAATGGCCGAGCCAGGCGCATTGACCATGCGCTCAGCCAGGAAAGCCTCGGATGGGTTGGGCACTTCGGCCAGGCCTTTTTCACGCATCTCAAAAACACCCACTTCGGCAGTTGCGCCAAAGCGGTTCTTCACCGACCGGAGCAGGCGATAGGCCTGAAAACGGTCGCCTTCGAGGTACAAGACAGTATCCACAATGTGCTCAAGCACGCGCGGCCCGGCAATTGCGCCTTCTTTGGTGACATGCCCAATCACAAACACGCTCACCCCTTGCGATTTTGCCAGCTCGCGCAACTGTGAGGAGCACTCGCGCACCTGCGAAACCGACCCGGCGCTCGATTCCAACTCGGGCAGGTAAACGGTCTGAATGGAATCGACAATCAGCAAGTCGGGGCGCACTTCGCGGACATGCTCCAGAATGGTTTGCAGGTTGGTTTCAGTCACCAGAAAAAGGCCATCGGGGAATTTGCCGCTCTTTTCCATCAAGCGGTCGGCGCGCCAATTAATAAGACGTTCTGATTCTTCGCCGGAGACGTACAGGACGCGCTTGCTCCCGGCCATCGCCAGGGTCATTTGCAGCATCAACGTCGATTTGCCAATGCCGGGGTCACCGCCGACGAGCACAATCGAGCCGGGCACAATGCCGCCGCCCAACACGCGCGAAAATTCACCAATCGGAACGGGAATGCGCTCTTCGGCATCGGCGCTGATGTCGCCAATGCGGCGCGGCGAGGTGCGCCCGGTCAGGCCGCGGGCGGCGTTCGGGCTTTTGGCCGGGCCAGCCTCCTGGATGATTTCCTCGACCATGCTGCTAAATGAGCCACACTGCGGGCATTTGCCCATGTAAGAGGCCGAAACACGCCCACACTGCTGGCAAACAAAACGGCTGAGAGTCTTTGCCATAGTCACTCCTATATGGGTCTAGTATAGCAGAATTTATGTTCTAGGGCGAAGGCGGGCGGTCACAAACGGGTATAATTCAGAGGTTATGTCTTTAATCACTGTTTCATCTCTGAGCAAGTCCTACGGACACGTTGATATTTTCAGCAACCTGACCTTCGGCATCACCAAAGGCGCACGGTTGGGCATTGTCGGGCCAAACGGCGTCGGCAAGACGACGCTGTTGCGCATCCTGGCTGGGGTGGATGAAGCCTCCTCGGGAACGGTACACAAGTCGCGGGGAGTCCGCATCGGCTACCTTTCGCAGGAGGCCGATTTTCAGATGACGGGAACACTCTGGGACGCCTGCGAAAGCGTCTTCGCCGACCTTATCCGCCAGCAGGAAGAACTGGCGCGGCTTGAACAGCAAATGGCAGCTGGCGATGAATCGGTGCTGGAGCGTTACGGCCAGTTGCAGCACGATTTTGAGCGCCGCGGCGGATACACCTACCAGACGCGCATCAAACAGGTTCTCAGCGGCCTGGGATTTGAAGCCGCTGACTACCCGATGTCGCTTGACCACCTTTCGGGCGGACAGCGCACCCGCGCTTTTCTGGCCCAACTGCTGCTTTCTGACCCCGATGTGTTGCTGCTCGACGAACCAACCAACCACCTCGACATCAGGGCGGTCGAGTGGCTGGAGGGCTATCTGACGCAGTGGGAAGGCGCGGCAGTGATTGTCTCGCATGACCGCTATTTCCTTGATAAAGCCGCCAACGGGATTTTGGAAATGACCGCCGCCGGGGTGGAGGAATATCGCGGCAATTACAGCCATTACCTGACCCAGCGCCAGGAACGCTGGGAACGCCGCCAGGAAGTCTTTGACAGTGAGAAAGAAAAACTGCTCAAAGAGATGGAATACATCAAAAAGAATATTGCCGGGCAGAATACCTTGCAGGCCAAAGGCAAACTGAAACGCCTGACGCGGGTGGTTCAGGCGATTGAGCAGGTCGGCATGGAAGCGGCCCTAAACGCCAACTGGAGTCAGCTGGATGTTGAAACCACCACCAGCCCTTTCAGCGTGGAGGAGGCCGAGCGGCGTGTGCGCGCCCTGCGCCTGCCAGATGTGCGCCCGCCGCAGCTGCATCTGCATCTGCGCAGCGGGTTCCGCTCGGGCGAGATGGTCATCCGCACCCGCAGTATTCGGGTTGGCTGGCCGGGGAAACCGCTTTTTTATGCCCCCGACATTGAACTGCGCCGCGGCGACTGCGCCGCGCTGATTGGCCCGAACGGAGCCGGAAAAAGCACCTTTTTGAAGACCATCCTGGGGCAAATTGAGCCGTTGGAAGGCGAAGCGTTGCTGGGCGCCAGCCTGCACATTGGCTATTTTGCTCAGGCGCACGAAGGGCTGAACCCGCAGAATACGCTCATTCAAGAAATTCAGACTGCCGCGCCCAACATGCTGCCCGCCGAAGCGCGCCAGTACCTCGGCAAATTCCTGTTCAGCGGCGA
>CAZNCT010000043.1:0-12892 GCA_964571615.1 uncultured Anaerolinea sp.
CGTTTCACTCAACCCCTGGGCGCTGGCGCTCTCTGCTCTGATGTTCGCTTTCAGCATCGTCATGTATCGCATTGTCCGAAAACGCGAAGTAGCGCGACATTAATGTCGCACCACCTCCTTACCCACTCGGAAATGCCTTTTTGAACTCAATCAGTGCTTTTTGCCCGTTACGTTCCAAGCGTTTGTAAAACAAATCCCGTTCCTGATTACGGTAATCGAGCCGCTCCACGCGAAAGCCTGCCAGTCGTTCCCCGGCTTTGCGCCGCGCCGGAACCTGAGAAAAGTACTCGATGGCATTTTCCACGCTGTGGGCGTCCGTCCAGTCCGATTTATACAGAATCAGGCCAGAGCGGGCAAAGATCCAGGTCATGTTGGGCATCGAACCATAAGCAAGATGACAGGCCCCATCAAGGGCATCAACCAAAATCGGGCGGGTCACGCCCAGTTCATCCCGCAGCAGGCGCGCATGGCGAAATTTCTGCTCCATAGAAGCCAGGTGCGGCACGTTTTCACCGGGGTGTGCCTCGTGGGTGTAGATAAAAATCGAGCCGACATCCTGCTCTGCAAATTTCTCAGCAAGCGCATTCATAGCTGGCGCCGCCAGCCCGCAGTAGGGTCAGGTAAAACTGCCAAACTCCACAATGGTATAAGCATGTTGTTTCAGGAGTTCCCCCAGACGTGTTTCCGCTTCGTTCAACTGCCACAGCGGAAAATCTGGCGCCATAGTGCCAGTCTTGGGGCTAGAATCGAAATTGAGGCATGGCTCAAATTTTTCGGGGACAAAACTATCGTAGTTATAGCGCGGCACAAGGTCGGTCATTTCTTAATCCGATCAAACATCATCCCAATAACATCTTGATGATGGTGAAGCAGTTCAGGGTCAGATTCAAACCCTGCTTGCTCATCCAATGTTTGGACGGCCTGTTTGAGAAAATGTAGATTGGGCTTGGCCGGATCAACTTCGTTTTCCTTGAAGACCTGGGTAATTAATTGGGACAGCGCATCATCTACATTAGTGGAGTGGCCCAAACGGCGTTCCACAAAAGCGTGGTTGGTGGCAAAAAAACAAGCCACCACGCCATCGACCACTTCCTGTGGTGTTAATGACTCTTTTTCAAGCAATTCCTGAATGATTTGTGAATGTTCGTTCATGATACCGCCTTTCTGATTGATAATCATTCCTTTAACCAGATGTAATCATAACCTTTATTCTTACCCCGCTTGAGAAAGGAAAGCCATGAATTTTGAAATCTTTCCCACTTCCCCGGCCCTGATTGGACGCGCCGCGGAACAGTTCATAAAAACCGCAGCTCAGTCCATCCAAGAGCACGGACATTTCTCCGTCGCCCTTTCCGGCGGCAGCACTCCGCGCATTCTGTATGCTCGCCTGGCAACCCTGCCAGTCCCCTGGCAAAACATCCATCTCTTTTGGGGCGACGAACGCTGTGTCCCGCCCAACCACTCATACAGCAACTACCTCATGACCGTCGAGAACCTGTTGGATCACATCGCCATCCCGCCCGAAAACATTCACCGCATTCCCGGCGAACTGCCCCCCGAACAGGCCGCCGAAGCCTACGAACAGGATTTGCGCGCCTTCTTTGGGACTTCCCCGCGCTTCGACCTGGTTTTGTTGGGCATGGGCGATGATGGGCATACCGCCTCGCTTTTTCCAGGTTCGCCAGCCCTGGCCGAATCCGCCCGCTGGGCGGTTGCGACGGAACATACCATCCCACCCTTGCCTCTCGTTCCGCGAGTGACTCTCACCTTTGGGGTTCTGAACGCTGCCCGCCGGGTGATTTTCATCGTTACCGGCGTGGGAAAAGCTGAAAAATTGGCGCAAATTCAGGGTGGTGAAAATTCACTCCCGGCTGCTCAGATCCAGCCTACCGATGGGGAGCTGCTGTGGATTGTGGATGAATCTGCCGCAGGGAATCTCAAAAGACAGACAAAATGAAAAACTTTCTGACCTTATGTTTCACTAAGCCGATTGTTAAGCGCGCCATCTTGACTGCCTTGCTGGTTGGAGCGCTTTTAATTGCCATTAATCACGGTGATGCCATCTTGCGCGGCGAAATGAATACGGAACGCTGGCTCAAAGCCGGTCTGACCTTTCTTGTTCCCTATCTGGTTTCGACGGTTTCCAGTGCATCAACTTTATTGAGTGTCCAAAAGAAAAAAGGGTGAAGGTAAGAAAACTTCTATTGGATTCATCCTAATAGTAACTTTGCTTTTCAGGATAACCGCATGATAAATAAAAAAAATGCTGCTGGCTGGCGACATCGGTGGAACAAAGACGGTTGTTGCTCTCTACTCACAAGAGAGCGAGCTGCCAGCGATAATCAAAAAATCGCACTTTGCCAGCCAAAACTACGCTTCGCTGGAGGAGGTGATTGCCAAATTCCTTGCCAGCGAAGCTATTACAGTCGCGCGCGCCAGTTTTGGCATCGCCGGCCCGGTCGTGGAGGGCGTTGCCCGCACAACCAACCTGCCCTGGGTGGTCGACGCGCAAGCAATTTCAGCACAAATTCAAGCGCCAGTACGGGTTTTGAATGATTTGGCCGCGATTGCCCATGCCATTCCGTTCTTACCTTCATCTGACAAAGAAACTCTTAATGCTGGAAAACCCGCCGCACGCGGCAACCTGGCTGTGGTTGCGCCTGGCACAGGTTTGGGAGAAGCGTTTTTAACTTCATCAGGCAATCGCTATCATGTCCACGCGTCAGAAGGCGGTCACGCCTCATTTTCACCCGCCAATCGCCTTCAGGCGGAACTACTCGTATTCCTGCAAGAGCGATTCGGTCATGTCAGTTTTGAAAGGGTTTGTTCAGGCAGTGGAATCCCCAATCTTTACTCTTTCTTGAAAGAAACCCAAAAGTACCCTGAACCAGCATGGCTGGCAGAATTGCTAGCCCAAACAGACGACCCAACCCCGTTGATTGTGAAAATAGGCGTAGAGTCCCGCGCTGAAATTAGTGTCGCAACGCTGGATTTATTTGCTGAAATTTTAGCAAACGAGGCAGCAAACATGGCGCTGAAAATCCTCGCTACGGGTGGCGTATACCTTGCAGGCGGCATGCCGGGGCGCATACTATCTTTCTTGCGCAAGCCACAATTTCTGCAATCATTCATGCACAAAGGAAGATTTTCGGAAATGCTCAAAAACATGCCGGTTCAGGTTGTTATAAATCCCGAATCCGCGCTATTCGGTGCCGCCTGTCATGGCTTTGAGCCTGAAAACTTCGATGATTAATGGAGACCTTATGAGCATGCAAAATCGTGTTGTCATAATTACTGGCGCAACCGGCGGGCTGGGACGGATTGCGGCACAAAAGTTCGCCGAACAGGGCGCGAGGTTGGTTTTGGTTGGCACGAACGCTGAAACACTGAACCAAATTGCCCAAACGCTAAACTTGCCCGATGAGCGTATTCTGCTCCACATTGCGGACGTGAGCGACCCAGCTGGCGCTTTTTCTCTCGCTGAACTTGCACGCGAAAAGTTCAGGCAGGTGGATATTCTCCTGCATCTGGTTGGCGGTTGGAGTGGCGGGAAACCGGTTGTGGATTTGGATGATCAGGATATGAAAAATATGCTTCAACAACATCTGTGGACAACCTATTATCTGGCGCAAGCCATTATCCCGCTGATGCGCGCCAATCGTTGGGGACGCATCCTGGCTGTCTCTTCACCTTTTGCCTCGCGTCCGGCAGCCAACCTTGCCCCATATGCGATTGCCAAAGCCGCGCAGGATGCATTGATATTAACCATAGCTCAAGAAGAGAAAGAGCATGGACTGACCGCCAACCTGGTGCTGGTTAGGACAATTGACACAGAACATGCTCGTGAAACGCAACCAACGCCCAAAAATGCCAGTTGGACCACGCCGGAAGAAATTATCGCTACCTTTCTGCACCTATGCTCCGACGAAGCAGGCATGATTAATGGCGCGCGCATTCCACTTTTTGGAAGTTCTTAGGGATGGTCCCGATGAAGGCTAAAAAAGTTGCTCTTGTAATCGTCGATATCAGCGGCTACACCCACTTTATCCGCACCCAAAAGATGAGCGCCCTGCACGCGGAAGAAATCATCTTTGAACTGCTCGAAGCCGTGATTGATAAAGCCGAGCACCCGCTCACGCTCAACAAACTCGAAGGAGATGCCCTTTTTCTCTATGCCGAAGTTCAGGAAAAAGAAACGGCAAAAGCCGCCCGCGACGTAGCAAAACAAGTACAGGGATTTTTCAACGCCTTTTACAAACGCGCCAAAGCTCTGACCGAAGAACGCGCCGAATGCGGCTGTAACGCCTGCCAGCGCGTACATGACTTGCGTCTAAAAGTGCTTTTACATTTTGGCGAAGCCATCTTTAGACAAATCCGCCAGTTTGAAGAACTGGCAGGTGAAGATGTCATTGCCATTCACCGCCTGCTGAAAAATTCCGTGCCAAGTCGTGAATATATCTTGATGACCGATGCCTTTTATCGCCTGGCAGGTAATTTATCTGGCATGGTGCATACAGAAGGTGAAGAAGCCTATGAAGATATGGGCACAATCAAAGTGCATGTCTTTCACGCCAGGTCTGCAGAAGTTTCGAAAAACATGATTCATCCCATCTCATTTTCTCCTGGGAATTCCTAAAAAACAAGTTCAACATTCATAGCGCAGCCGCTTCGCGGGCCGCAGCCAAAGGTTGCTATGATTTGCGCCGATAGCGCAAATCCTGCGCCATAATACGATAAGGAGCATTTATGACACTCACCCATATGCAAATTAAAGAACTGCTCGATGAGAATCTGAAGCACGAATGTGAAGGCATTGGCCCCGACAAAGTCTGTGTGCGAATCGCCGCAATAGGCGAGTTGCCGACACGCTTTGGCGATTTTCATATTTTTGCCTTTTACAACAATCGTGATGATAAGGAACACGCTGCCATCGTGCGCGGCGACGTGACCAACGCTGAAAATGTGCCTGTGCGCGTTCACTCCGAATGCCTGACCGGCGACGCCATCGGTTCCCTGCGCTGTGATTGCCGTGACCAACTCAAAGCCGCGCTCAAGCAAATTGGACAAATGGAACAAGGTATTTTGCTCTATATGCGCCAGGAAGGGCGTGGGATTGGATTGGTTAACAAAATCCGCGCCTATGGCTTGCAAGATCATGGTTATGACACTGTAGAAGCCAACCTTGCCCTGGGATTCCGCGACGACGAGCGCGAATACAGCGTTGCCGCCCACATGCTCTATTCGCTGAAAGTCAAGTCTATCCAACTGATGACCAACAACCCGCGCAAGATAGAAAACCTGACCCAGCACGGCATTGCCGTCAACGGGCGCATCCCTGTTGTCATCCCGCCCAACCCGCATAACGAATTCTACCTGCGCACCAAGGCTGAGAAATCCGGCCACATGCTCGACAACCTCGGGAAGCTGCATCTGCAGGAACAAGGCGACCGTCCTCTGCTTGAGGGGATGAACCCTGAACAGTTTGCACAACTTAGTCAAGAATAAAATCACGCTCTCCATCCAACAAAAATCCATCCAAACCATCTGTTTTCTCGCCGCAGACGCTGTCCAGGCCCGCGTCGCCTCCTTTCCCAATAAAAAGAAAAAAAAAACAAACTTCCAAATGATGCGCGCGTCCGGGTTGCCATCGAAGCCGCCACATCGCTTGGCTGGCAAAAATATGTTGGTCTGGATGGCGCAATTATCGGTATTGACCACTTTGGGGCATCTGCTCCTGCGGTCACCCTGTACGAAAAGTTTGGCATTGCCACCCAGCGCGTTGTGGACGAAGCCCTGCGCCTGCTAAATAAGAAAGGCAAATAATATGACCACGTTGCACACAGTCCAAACTCTTGGGCAATCCATCTGGCTCGACAATATCCGCCGCGCCTTAATCAACAGCGGCGAACTGGCGACCCTGATTGAAAAAGGCATTACCGGCGTCACATCCAACCCGACAATTTTCGAAAAAGCCATTGCCGGCAGCTCGGACTACGATTCAGCCATGCGCCCGCTGATTGAAGCAGGCAAAAACCCGGCAGAAATCTACGACACTCTATCCATTGAAGACATTGGGCAGACCGCCGACCTGCTATTGCCCATCTACCAGCGCAGCAAATTCAAAGACGGGTTTGTAAGCCTGGAGGTCAGCCCGGAATTGGCGAGCGACACTGACGCCACCGTCCGCGAAGCACGCCGCCTGTTTTCCGAACTGGCGCGCCCAAATGTGATGATTAAAGTCCCGGCCACTCCTGCCGGGATTCCAGCCATCCAAACTTTGATAAGCGAGGGCATTAATGTCAACGTCACGCTGATATTTTCCATCGAACAATATCGCCTTGTCGCCGAAGCCTACCTGGCCGGCCTGGAAAAATACGCCGAGACTTACGACGACCTGGCGCGGGTTTCCTCGGTTGCATCTTTTTTCATCAGCCGTGTCGATTCGGCAATTGACCCGGTACTGGCCCAAATTGGTCATAACCAGACGCCGCATACCGACCTGCAAGGCAAAATCGCCATAGCCAACGCCCGCGCCGCCTATGGCGAATTTCTGCAAATTTTTTCGGGCGCGCGCTGGGAAAAACTGGCCGCCAGGGGCGCCTACCGTCAGCGCCCGCTATGGGCCAGCACCGGCACCAAAAACCCGCTTTATCTCGATACGCTCTACGTGGACGAACTTATCGGCACAGACACCGTCAACACCGTTCCGCCCGCCACCCTGCAAGCTTTTCTTGAGCGCGGACAAACAACTGTAACGATTACCCCGGATAGCATTGCCCAAGCGCGCGAATCTCTTGCGCACCTTGCGCAGCACCAAATTAACTTGAATATTTACACGCAAAAGCTGATGGATGAAGGGGTTGCCGCCTTTGAAAAATCCTTCCAAACCCTTTTAATGAGCATTTCCCAAAAGCGGCAGGAAATACTGGCAAGCAAAACCCGCCTGAAAATGAGCCTGGGCGCTTACAACCAGACGGTAATGGCAGCCCTCAACCAACTCCGCGATTCACAGGTAATGAGCCGAATTTGGGCGCATGATTACAAGGTCTGGAAATCCAGCCCGACCGAAATCACCAACCGCCTGGGCTGGCTGCACGCTCCTGAAGCTATGCGTGAGCAGATTGGGCAGTTAACCAGCCTGATACAGATACTCAAGAACGAGGGTTTTGAGCAAGCCCTGCTGCTTGGCATGGGCGGTTCGAGCCTGGCGCCTGAAGTGTTCAGCAAAATTTTTGCTGAGAGTGAAAAAGGCTTGACAAAGGGTTTATCTGTTTTGGATAGTACCGACCCGCAGGCGGTTCTGGCGGTAGAAAAATCGCTCAATATGGAAAAGACCCTGTTTGTCGTCTCAACCAAATCAGGCGGCACAGTCGAAACCTTTTCGTTTTTCAAACACTTTTACAACCGGGTTGCTGCAAAAGTCGGCGCAGACCAGGTTGGCAGGCACTTTATTGCCATCACCGACCCAGATAGCGGGCTGACGGATGTCGCCGCGCAATATAACTTCCGCGCTACCTTCTTGAACGACCCCAACATCGGCGGACGCTACTCTGCATTGACCTGGTTCGGGCTGCTGCCTGCCGCGCTGGTTGGCGTGGATGTGGAACGGCTGCTCGAAAATGCCCTGGTAATGACCTGCAATTGCGAAAGTTGTAACTGCCCGGTGGACGGTGATAACCTGGCCGGTCAGCTGGGCGTAGCAATGGGCGAACTCGCCAGGGCTGGACGAGACAAATTGACCTTCGTCATCTCGCCAAAAATCGCCAGTTTTGGCGATTGGGTCGAACAACTGATTGCTGAAAGTACCGGTAAGGAAGGCAAAGGCATCCTGCCGGTGGTGAGTGAACCGCTTGGCGCGCCAGATGTCTATGGAGATGACCGCGTATTTGTTCACATTCAATTGACGGGAGACACCAGTTCGGACGAATTCATGCAAGCGCTGGAAAACGCAGGTCATCCCGTCATCCGCCTGTTCCTGGAAAACGAATACGATCTGGGCGGACAGTTTTTCCTGTGGGAGATGGCAACCGCCGTGGCAGGGGCGCGCCTGAATATCAATCCCTTCGACCAGCCCAATGTTGAAGCCGCAAAAATCCTGGCGCGCAGCATGGTAGCGGAATTCATTCAAAAAGGCACCCTCCCACAAGCGGAATCTGCATCCTTGAATGCCAAATCGCTCGAAAACTTCCTGGAAAACGCGCAACCTGGCGCTTATATCGCCATCCAAGCCTACATCCAACCGACTGCTGAGAGTGAACGCGCCTTGCAATCCCTGCGTCTGCGCCTGCGCAACCAAACCAAACTGGCAACCACACTCGGCTACGGGCCACGCTTCCTACATTCCACCGGTCAACTGCATAAGGGCGACGCAGGCAGGGGATTGTTCATCCAATTCTCCACAAGCGCCAGTGACGATGTCATCATCCCAGATGAAGCTGGAAAATCTGCCTGGAAACTGACCTTCGGCGCATTGAAAGCCGCCCAGGCCTTGGGCGATGCTCAGGCTTTGCGAGATGCCGGGCGCGCTGTTATTCACTTCCACCTCGGCGCGGATGCGTTGGCAGGTCTGAAAAAAATACAGACCTGAAAGCAACCCCTCTTTCAACAGGCTTCTCTATGACCCTTATCGATTTTGGACGCGCAATTTGTAGCAACCTGCTAACGGCAGAGTCTCGTGAATGGTTGGTTACCAACGGGATTGGTGGATATGCATCCGGCACAATCGCCAACTTGCTGACCCGGCGCTATCATGGATTATTGGTTGCGGCGCTCAACCCACCTCTTGGACGCACAGTTCTAGCTGCCAAGCTGGACGAAACCATCATCTACAATGATCATACCTACCATCTCTTCACCAATCGCTGGCTGAACGGTGTTGTCGATCCACATGGCTATCGTCATATCGAACGATTTCGGCTTGAAGGCAGCATACCGGTTTGGACATTTTCGCTCTCAGATGCCCTGCTCGAAAAATGGATATGGATGCAGCCAGGCGCCAATACCACCTACATTCACTATCGCCTGTTGCGTGCCAGCGCTCCTCTGGAAATCAACAGCAAAATGCTCGTTAACTACCGCGATTTCCACGCTGAAACCAAAGCAGCTGACTTGCGGATGGATGTACGCCGCATTGAAAACGGCTTGCGGGTTGAAGCCGTTGAGCAAACCATTCCTTTTTACCTCTTCAGCCCAAACACCAAAATCGAAATCAAAAACGAATGGTATCGCGGATTCTCCTTGGCCACAGAACAATATCGTGGATTTGCAGGCATAGACGACCACCTGAACGCCGGCGATTTTTGCCAGGTTCTTTACTCTGGGGACACCCTGACCATCATTATCAGCACCGACTCAGACCCAAATCTGGACGGTAAATCGGCCCTGGCAGAACGCCAAACTTACGAAACCAGCATCGCCGCCCGCGTCCCCGAACTCCCCGTTGAACTTGCGCTGGCCGCCGACCAATTCATCATCCGCCGCGCTGCCCCGAAAGACGGAACAGGCGGTCACTCCATCATGGCGGGCTATCCTTGGTTCGGCGACTGGGGGCGTGATACCATGATCAGCCTGCCTGGATTGACGCTTGCCACCGGCAGGCCTGAAATTGCGCGCAGCATTTTGCGCACCTTTTCCCGCTTTGTAGATCAGGGCATGTTACCCAACCGCTTCCCCGATTATGGGGAAACACCCGAATACAATACCGTCGATGCAACCCTGTGGTACTTTGAAGCCATCCGCGCCTATTATGCCGCCACCGGCGATACCACCTTGCTCCAGGAACTCTTGCCCATCCTTCAAGACATCATCGGCTGGCATGAGCGCGGCACGCGCTACCAGATCCATCGTGACCCTGCGGATGGCTTGCTTTACGCAGGCGAACCTGGCGTCCAATTAACCTGGATGGATGCGAAATGGGGCGATTGGGTTGTCACGCCGCGCATTGGCAAACCCGTTGAAATTAACGCTCTGTGGTACAACGCCCTGCACAGCCTGGTCAGCTTTTGCGAGGTTCTTAACAAGCCAGCAAACCACTACGGCCAACTTGCCGATCATGCCAAAACTGGCTTTGAACGTTTCTGGGACAAAGAAACCGGATACTGTTTCGATGTGATCGATACGCCTTTTGGTAATGACTCTGCCCTTCGCCCGAACCAATTGTTCGCCGTTTCGCTGCATCACAGTCCCCTAAGTGCTGAGCGTCAAAAAGCCGTTGTCGATGTCTGCGCCCGCCAATTACTTACCTCGCACGGGTTACGCAGCCTGGGCCCAAACGAAACCGGTTATATCGGCGTTTACGGCGGCGACGCGCAAAAGCGCGACGGCTCCTACCACCAGGGCACAGTTTGGGGTTGGCTGATAGGCCCATTTGCCAGCGCCCACTTGAAAGTCTATGCCAACCCCAAAACCACCCGCACCTTCATCGAACCATTTTTCCGTCACTTGGCCGAGCACGGGTTGGGAAGCATCAGTGAGATTTTCGATGGCGACCCGCCCTTCACTCCGCGCGGGTGTATTGCGCAGGCATGGAGCGTAGCTGAAATCATCCGTGTCTGGCATGAAACACAATCATAATGGAGAATAAATATGGAAGACACCCCAGAATCCTTTGAAGCCTTCAAGAAATCATTCTACTACGGCTCCCGCTCTGACATGAACTTTAAGTTCCTTGCGGATATGTCTGACGAGGAAGCTGGTGCATTTTTCCAGAAACTGCTGTGGAAAATGGGTGATGCCCTCAATGATGGCGATTTTTCGCGCGTCACCGAACACATCATCCGGGCCCAGGCCAGGGTCTACAACCAGCCGGGAAGATTTGTTTACGAAGATGCCCCGTTTTGCACTTTACGTGCACCGCTGACCCAACTTCGCTTGGGTCTGATGTCATCCAGCGGACATTTTGTCGAAGGCGACGATCCCCAGCCCTTTGGCATCGAAAATATGTCGCAGCAGGAAGCCGAAGCACGAATTATGGATTTCATCAAAACAGATGCACAGTTATCTACAATCCCAATGAATACTCCAACTGGCAAACTTCGCACCCGCCACGGTGGCTATGATGTGCGCGGCTCACAGGCCGACCCAAATACGAACTTTCCGTTGGATCGTTTGCGCGAGTTGCAGGCAGAGGGCGCACTTGGTGAACTCGCTGAAAATGCCTATTCTTTTATAGGCGCAACTTCGCAACTCAAACTGCGCAACCAGATTGCGCCCGTTTGGTTGGAACAGTTCAAAGCCGAGGGGATTGACGCACTCCTGCTGGTGCCAGTCTGACCGGTTTGTCACGTGTCCGTTGGACACGTTGCGCGGGTGATGGAAGCGGGCGGGATTCCGACAGTTGTAGTTGGCATCTCTGCTTTTCGGGAACGGCTGCGGGCTATGAACCTGCCGCGCACTCTGATTACGCCCTTCCCAATGGGGCGCACCCTGGGCGCACCGGGGGATGTCGACACCCAGATGCGGCTGATTAAAGCAGCGCTCAACTTGCTCGAAACCGCCCAAAGTGCAGGCGAAATGGTGGATTTTACAGGACAATATCGTCTATAAATTCTTGTCCGCCATGCAAATATCAACAGCCAACCCCCACATCGTTGCGCGGGAGAAAGAAGTCAGCGTGAAACCGGCCTTCTGGATTGCGTTTCGCGTGTCAATGGGGCGGCAATCTACATAAGCGGGAAAGTGTTCGTGAAACCAGCCATAGACACGCTGCGAGAAAGGTTTTTGTTGGTCATACGCCAGGGCAACGACGCCAAGCCGCCCGGCAGAAGCAAGCAGAAAGCTACAATGCGTCAGTATCTGCGGAATGTCTGGCGTATCAAACAATTCCAATGAGAGAAAAACCACATCAAAACACCCCGCCTGGAAAGGCGGAAAAAGAGCGTTGCCACGCACCAGGGATATACGAGGCAACGCTCTTTCTGTTTTTAATTTGGCTTGCGCAACGCTCAACATACCGGCAGAAATATCAAGCCCGATAACAAAGGATGCCCGGGTTGAAAGTGCGTGCAAGGCGTTGCCTGTACCCGGGCCAATTTCCAGGACGCGCTCACTGCCGCAAAGGTTCAGCGCATCAAGGCTGGACTGGGTAAGCGGCCATTCGCTTTTGACGGAGAGCCAATCATACCAGCGGCTTAACCGGTCATAAGAGCGGATGGCCTGTTGTTCTGAATGCAAAACCCTATCGCTGGGCATGTTTCATCAATCCACACAACCCAGCCGCCATTCATGACCGGCGCGGGCCAGGAGTTGGTCGGCTTCGGCTGGCCCCCATGCGCCACGCGGATAGGTGACCAACGGCGGCAGATTTTGCGCCTCCCAGCCCCGGACTACCGAGTCAATCACCTTCCAGGAGGCTTCAATGCCATCCGAGCGGGTGAACAGCGCGGCATCTCCTTTGAGGGCTTCAAGCAGTAAGCGCTCGTAGGCTTCGGGCAGACTGCGGTCTTTGAACGAGTCGCGGTAGTGGAAATCCATATCCACCGAGCGTAGTTCCTGGTCTGAATCGGGGACTTTGGCCTGGAATCCCAGGTGAATGCCTTCATCCGGCTGGATGCAGAGCGAAATCAAGTTGGGGGTCAGGCGCGCGTCTTCGGGCAAGTTAAACATCAAGTGCGGTGGGCGCTGAAACTCGATGATGATTTCGGTCGTCTTACGTTTTAGGGCTTTGCCAGAGCGCAGGTAAAACGGGACACCTTTCCAGCGCCAGTTATCCACAAAGAGTTTGAGCGCGGCGTAGGTCGGGGTTTGCGAATCAGGGGCGACGCCCTTGGCGGCGCGGTAATCGTCATACTGGGCGCGAACGGTGTCGTTCAAGTCAATCGGGCGGATGCTCTGGAAGACCTTGACCTTCTCGTTGCGAACAGCATCTGCCTCGAAGGAAGCGGGCGGTTCCATT
>CAZNCT010000043.1:12956-13167 GCA_964571615.1 uncultured Anaerolinea sp.
GATTTGTCGTAATACCCGGCCCGCCCGCCCACATCCACGCTTTCGGCTACGGTGATTTGAACATTGCTGACATAACGCCGATTCCAGACCGGTTCGAAAATTGCATTGGCGAAACGGAAAAAAAGGATGTTTTGGGATGTTTCTTTGCCGAGATAATGGTCAATACGGTACACCTGCCGCTCATCGAAGGCGGCATGAACAGCGCGGTTGA
>CAZNCT010000043.1:13177-25594 GCA_964571615.1 uncultured Anaerolinea sp.
TGCGCAGAAGCCAGGTCGCGCCCGAAGGGTTTTTCGATGATAATGCGCCGCCAGGAGCCAAAGGTTTCATCATCGCGCGACATACCGGCCTCGCCAAGATGTCCGGCAATCGGGCCGTAAAACTCAGGGGCGGTGGCGAGGTAATACAGCCGATTGGATGGCCCATCTTCCAGGGTGTGGAGATAGGAATCCAACTTGAAATAGGCATCCGCCTGACCGAAATTCCCGGCGAAGTAGTGCAGTCTTTCGGCAAATTGTTCCCACACAGCAGGGTCGAAGGTTTTCGGGCTGAATTGGGCCACTCCCTCGCGCAGGTGTTCTCGGAAAGCCTCATCTGCATATTCACGGCGAGCAAAGCCGACAACGTTGGCGCACTCAGAGAGCCAGCCTTTTTTGAAATTATTGTAGAGCGCCGGGATGAGTTTGCGCCAGGTCAGGTCGCCGGAAGCGCCAAAAATGACGATGCTGGTTGATTCGCAAGTCTCGCTCATTATTCCGCCTTTTTGACGGCGTGCCCGCCGAACTGGTTACGCATGGCAGCCAGCAGTTTGGCGGCGTAACTTTCATCCTGGCGGCTGACAAAACGCTGTTGCAGCGAGAGTGTAATTACCGGGGCAGGCACATCCAGGTCAACCGCTTCAAAGACAGTCCAGCGCCCCTCGCCAGAATCGGACACATACCCGGCGATTTCGCTTAAATCCTGGTCGCCTTTGAGCGCCTCGGCGGTCAGGTCGAGCAGCCACGAGCGCACCACACTGCCCACCCGCCAGATTTCGGCCACCTGGTGCAGGTCGAGCGCGAAGTCTTTTTTGGCGTGCATGATTTCAAAGCCCTCGGCATAGGCCTGCATCAAGCCATATTCGATGCCGTTATGCACCATTTTGACGAAGTGCCCCGCGCCCACGCCACCGACATGACCCCAGCCTTTGTCCGCTGCCGGAGCGAGTGTCTCAAAAATCGGACTCAGCCGTGAGACGGCTTCCGTTTCACCGCCGACCATCAGGCTGTAGCCTTCCTTCAACCCCCACACTCCGCCGCTTGTGCCGACATCCACATAATGAATGCCCTTTTCTTTGAGCGCGGCGGCGCGGCAAATGTCATCCTTGTAAAAAGTATTGCCGCCATCAATAACGGTATCCCCCGGCGAGAGCAACACTGCCAGTTCGTCAATAACTGCTTCGGTTGGCGCGCCTGCCGGAACCATGACCCACACCGCGCGCGGCGCGGGCAGGGCAGCAACTGCATCGACGAGAGTCCCTGCCGCCACCAAGCCAACTTCTGCCGCCAGGCTTTGGGCGGATTCAAATGAGCGGTCTGTGCCGACCACACGGTGCCCGCCGTTGATTAATCTGCGCGCCATGTTCGCGCCCATTTTTCCTAAACCGACAATGGCAATATCCATGAGAAATCTCCTATTATTCGAATTTGTGTGTCCAACTTACAGATGGAGTTCGGTGGCGATTAATTACTCTGTGAGCCAGATTCGCAACACGCCGCCTTGCTCACCCAAGCCAAACGCCAGCCCGCTGCCTGCCAACGATACTCCAGCCAGATTGGTTGAGAGTCGGCTGCCAAGTTCAGCGCGCCAAACTTGCCGTAGCGCACCGCCATCAAACGCAATCAGGGCAAGCGAATGCTGTGATTGCTCCGGGACAAGCAATTCCAGAATGCCGTCAGCATTCACACCAAACGCCAGGGCAGAATCCAGGTTGTGTGAATAAATTTGGTGAGTGCTGTACCCCCGCCAATTCGGCGCGGCGGATCAATTGACCGCTTTCAAGTGCGAATAGTTCTATCACACCGCCGATATGCGGGGTGCGCACAACAGCGATTTGCACTTCGCCGTCTGGTAGGAACGCCCAACTGCCAATTGATGCCGCCAGCGGAAGCCCTGCCCAATTGGCGTGCTGGCTGCCATCAGAGAGCCATCTTCGCTATATAGGACCAGCCGTGCCCCATCCTGGCTGTTACTTTGGGTGACAATAATTTCGCGTGTGCCATCATCATTCGGGTCTGCCCAGAGTGGGGCAATCCCCTCAATCACATCGCCGCCCTGCGCGGTAATTTCGGTGATTTGCGGTGGGAGTGTTTGTGTATTCACCAGAGTGATGCCAGTTGCTTCCAGGTCATCGCCCAAAACGGCATGGGGATAGTCGCGAGTTGGTTCGGAAAGAAAGAGCAATCGCCCCGATTCATCCATTAGCAGGCACGCGTCTGGCAGGGCGTTGACAGACAACGGGGATTGTCCCTCGAGGTTGAGTTGCCCATCGTTACCGATAAATGCCAAACGTTCATCGGGTAGCAAGATAGGGGCTGTGAGTGGGGATGCCCTGGAGTTGGGGGGAGCAAATAGGCGTTTTCGCCGCTGATAACCAATGTCGGGAGCATTCCCACCGGAAGCGTGGTCGCTGTTTCGAGCACTTCTTCCCAGCCGCTGGAATCGATGCGAAAAACTTGTACCTGACCATCTTCGAGCGCGACAGCCCAAAGACTGCCCGCTCTCCAAGGCGCAGCCCCCCCCACAGCGGCTTGCCCTGCAAGGGGACTCCAAATCCGTCATCAGGCAACCAGCCCGAGCCACCAAGCCGACGGTTGCCATCCGGCTGCGGATAAGTGAATGCCTGCGTTGGCGCGGCTGGGGAAATGGAAAGCGGCGTTCCGGCGAAATCGGTTGCGGGGCGGCAATCGGCGCGCAAGCGGAGAACGGCAAAAGGGTGAGAAAAATTCCATGCCTTCTGAAAAAATGTGTTGTTTTCATAAAGGTATGGAAGGTTGTAAATTGTGATTTCTTATCAGGTGGGGTAAAAAGCTGTTAGCGCTGGGGGTTCAATACAGGTTGGTAGTTTGGCATGACCGCAATTTTTCGAGAAGATTCCATGCTTTGGTTTGTGCTATTTATTTCTTTGCTTTATCAATGTATCTACTTTGTTGGTTAGGGCTTTCACGCCCTTGTTTGCGACCAACCCTGTGCCTCGAATCGATGCAGGCATCGTGATATGAAGTAGATTATCCAGGGACTTGCGCCCATCTTTATAGCGATAGATGAGATGGTAGGTTTCTTGCTGTACGCTGTCAACAGCATGGCGGATTGGGGAGAGCGTAGCCCCGTGGATTTGCCGCCAAACTATGTTAAGCCGGCCCGGGGTAAAATGCGCAACTGGTGAGTGGTGCCCAAAGTGATACTCGCCAAGGTAGCGGTCCAGCATGGTCTGGTTGAAGGCATCTCCTAACATTTCATTAAGCGTCAGAAAGGAGTATCTCATTGCCACGTTCAAACGCCCATCAGTTACCAACCGGCGTACTGAGACGGAGATAGATACGCGCAAAACGCCAAACCGGGCTCCTTGAGTGACCGCGCGGCGGACGTAGTCGTGGTCTTCAGATAAATACAATGCTTCGTCAAACCCGCCAATGTTTACGTGTGTTTGCTTGCGACTTAAGATGCAGAAACCTGGGGCATGTGGTTTGAATGGTTGCGTGGCTTGAATAAATACGTTGGCAGCATGGTGGAAAATGGCGTCGGTCAGGTTGCCTCCCAAAGGCTGAACCGAACAGGTTGCAACATCCAGTTTTCGGCGGTTGAATTCATCCAGAGCGCATGCCAAAAAATCAGGTTTCGGGAGCACGTCGGCGTCGAGGAATATGAGGATATCGCCTAGTGCAACTTCGGCGCCAGCATTGCGCCCGCAGGCGGGCCTGCCGCCTGGTACTACCCGGCACCCAGCTTGAAGAGCAATTGCAACGGTTTGGTCAGATGAGCCGGCATCGGCAACAATTACTTCCAGCGGAGGGCAGGTTTGTTGACGAATCGCTTCCAGCAAGCCGCGCAGATATGCTTCTTCGTTAAGGGTCGGTATAATGATGGAAATGTTTTTCATATTTTACTTATCCGAGGTATCAACCCAATCTGTGACACGCCAAGTAGGTAGTAATTACAGAATAAAAAAAAAAAAATGTTACAAAGCGGGTGGTTGTCTTGTTTTCAAAGCGTATAAAAAGCAACACCCAGGGTACCAGGACCAGCATGCGTGCCAATAACCGGGCCGGCATCCATCGTGAGCAGTTCGGCGCATTGACAACGCGCTTTTAACTGTTCTCCGAGCTCCTGCGCCTGCTCAGGCACATCGCAATGTAGGATGGCGGCATGAATTTCAGAAGAACCTGCGCGTTCTTCAACCAGATCCAAGACGCGAGCAACTGAACGCTTGCGGGTTCGCTGGCGTTCCAATGGCTCGATGCGTCCATCTTTGACGTAGAGTATTGGCTTGATGCTCAATGCCGCCCCCAAAAAAGCCGTCGCGCCGCCAATGCGTCCGCCCTTGTGCAGGTATTCGAGCGTTTCCACAGTGAATATCACATTCAGACTTTGCTTGATATGTTCCACCAGTTGAACCACCTCTTGGGCGCTCTTCCCTTCTGCTGCGGCGCGGGCAGCAGCGAAAGCTGTTATGCCGAGTCCGAGCGACACTGATTCTGAATCGATCACATGCACAGGAACAGCGGTGAACTGTTCCTGTGCTTTCAACGCTGATTGAAGCGTGGCGCTCATGTGGCGCGAGATGACTACGGTCACAATCGCCTCCGCCTGTTTGGCAAGATCAGTGTACAGGCGGATAAAATCCTGCGCGGTCGGCTGGGCGGTGGTAGGCAGTTTCTTGTTGGCGCGCAACAGGCGATAGAATTCGCCTGCGTCCAGGTCAACGCCTGCTTGGTATGTTTTATCGGGAAAATTGACGTACACAGGCGCAACATGAACTCCATAATCCAAACCTTGTGCCGGGGTTAGGGAACTGGCTCCGTCAGTAACAACAGCGACTTTCTTAATTTTAGACATGTTGGTCTCCTTTGGGTTTTGAATAATGGTGAACAAGATAATAGACGAAAGGAAGTTATAAGTTCATTTGCTCTCCTGTTCTGTTTCTGCCTTTTCTTTGACTTTGCGAGCGCGCCAGCCAACTCCACGCTCTTTGCCCTCAAACAAGAGATGGATATTCGGGCGCAAAGCCCAGAGTAGAAGAACTTCGGCAAGCAGACAATAGATGACGTATGTCCACGGGGACAGCCCCTGCCAGGCTCGCACTGCAAATAATAGGGTGGCAATGAGAGGAACTGTCATCGTTGTCACAGAGGCATACCCTGCGCCAAAATAAATTAACAAGATAAACGGGGTCAAGACCAAGATACTTCCCGGCCATAAACCTAACGCGCCGCCCAATGCGGGCGCGCCCCCTGCGCCGCCGCGTAAACGCCATCGCCCATTTTCGTCGCGTTCAGCCAGAAAAATCGAATAGTTATGCCCTATAATCGCCATCGCGGGCGCAAGAATGGACATCCAATGGTTACCAGGAAAAAGCCAATGCGCCAGCCAGACTGCGCCGGCTCCCTTAAACACATCAAGGAGCAGTGTTAATATAGCGGCAGCAGGTCCCGCGGCGCGCAATGTATTTGTCGTTCCCGTCCGTCCGCTTCCAATCTGACGAACATCCTTGCCGGTGGACAGGCGGACAAAAAGCAACCCAAAAGGAATGGAACCAAGAACATAAGAGACCAGAAGAATGAGAATTGGCATGATAGAGACCTCTACTCCAGCTTCTTTTTGTTTTGAAACCCATGCCAGCTATGACCCTCCAAAACAACAGCGTTTACATGCCCATTGATCTCACGCGGATCCGCCTGGGTGTGGGATAAATCATAATGAATGGGCAGGATATAGCGCGGGCTGAATCCATTCGCCATCCGCAAAAGCGTTCTTTGATATCGCTCAGATTGAAAAGGGGTGGTTCGCCACGGCAGACATAAAATATCAGGGTGTACGGTCAGAGGGGCTTGGTGCGCGTCGCCGATATGCAAAAGGGACGCTTCATCTTCGACGAGAAAGGAAAGTGGGGTACCGGCTGGCTCTGGCATACGACGCTTGAAAAGCAGAACCATCAGTGTGTATAACATTCCGTTTGCCTGGCTGTACCCCGGCAGGACGCGGATGTTTTCCACCTGTTCCCCTGGCCGAACAGGGCGTAGGCGTTCGCGCGGGACTCCAAGTTCTGCCGCGATCTCGCAAACATCAGGGGAGGCGAGCACCACCCCACTTGGCACTTCCGTCACTCGCTGGATGTGGTCGTTATGAGCGTGTGTAATGCAGATGTATTCCGCGCCTGGCAAAGGGTTACGCGTGAAATCAGGGTCTATCAGGATGTGATGTTTGCCGGTAATCTCAACGCACGAGTGACCGAGGTAACGAACTTTCATTTTGACTCCTTTAATGTTGCACATTAACCTGCATGGTTAGTGCCCGTTCGTTGAGCGCAAAATTCAAAACAGAGGCCTGCGCACGCTTTAGTGCCTAACGAGCGCAGGCCTCGCGCCAAGATTGCAGGCGAAACGGTTTTGCTAATTACCTAAGCCAAAAGCCACATCTGCTGGCATGCCTGGTTTGAGTTTCATGTCCAGATTGGGTACGCTCAGTTTCACAGCATAGACTGTGGCGCGGCGACCTTCGACGGTCTGCACGTTACGCGGAGTGAACTCAGCTCGGTCGGAGATGTATACAACACTGCCGGTGAAAGTCTCGCCGAGGAAAGAATCAACGGTTATGGAAACCGCGTCACCGATGTGAACTTTGCCATATTCGGTTTCAGGGATATAGACCACCAGTTCCACTTCATGGAGATAACCGATTTTCATCACCACCCCACCGGGAGCGGCGGTTTCGCCCGTTTCAAGGTTACGGGTCAGCACCACGCCATCCATCGGGGCACGGATGACAGCCTTCTCCATCTGGACATCAATCAACGCAAGCGCGGCCTGGGCTTGCGCCAGCGCGGCTTCGGCCTGCTTGACCCCTGATTCGGCGGCCTGAACTTGCAGGGACTGCTCACCACGCAAGAGTGAATTGTAGTAATCTTGAGCGCGGTCGTAGCGCTCCTGGGCGACCCTCACGCGGGCGCGCGCTTCCAGTACATCCGCGGCTGCCTGCGTGCTCAACAAACGTTTGTAGTCCGTCTGCGTAGAGTCCAGCGCGGTTTTTGTTGCGTCATACTGTCCCTGGGCAAAGTCTTGCAGATATTCATTATCCTGAGCGCTTTTGGCTTGTTCAAGAACTTGCTCGGCGATTAAAAGCGCCGCCTGCGAGTCGGAAACGCGCTTTTCGGCATCCAGGAATTCCTGGGAAGCCCTGTCGCTGAGAACTTTTTCAAGGTTTGTCTTTTCCTTATCCAGAGCCGCACTGGCGGCATCCGCCTCGGTTTTGGCTGAGCCGATTTTTTCATCTGTGCTGAAATACCAAACCGGCAATTCGAATTCACTACGCTGGGAGGCGCTCCAGCCCGATACCCGGTTTTGGATATCCTGCTGGCGGGCGGCATTCAGGGTAAGTTCGTACTGCGCCCGGGCGGTATTAAGCGCCGCTTCTGCCATTTGGACGGCTGCACTTGCCTGGTCACGCTGCGCTTTCAACAGAGAATCATCCAAGCGGAACAGTTCGTCGCCTTTTTTCACCTGCGCGCCCTCCTCCACGCTGATGGAAATTACTTCACCGCCAATCTGTGGGGCTATGCTGACTTCGCGAGCAGAAATCGCGCCGGATGCTTTGAGCGAATCCGTTCCATTCTGCAAGGAAATACTTCCGCAACTGCTCAGCGCGAGGCTGAGAACGACCAACACTGACGCAAAAGACCAAAAGCGAATTTTTTTCATGCAAAACTCCTTATTCAAAGTGAATCGTGTTTTTTATTTCAATTTCAATATCTCAATTAGAGACGTTTATGGAACATTAAGACACTGGCAAAAAAGACCACAATGCTAAAAACTGCCATCGGCCAAATCGAGTTCCATAGGGTGAAAAAACCTACGCCCTTCAGCATGATGCCGCGCACGATTTCCAGGAAGTAAGTGACAGGCAACAAATAGCCGGTATAGTACGCCAGCCAGGGCATGTTTTCGCGCGGGAAAAGCAAGCCAGCCAGGATGAAGGATGGCAGCATGATGAAAGACGCCATGTACATGGCTTGCATCTGGGTCTTGGAGATGTTCGAGATGAGCACGCCAAGTCCCAGCGAGCCAAGCAAGAAGACCAGGCTCAAGATGGCGAGTAGCAGGGCGCTGCCGGCAATTTTTACTCCAAACCAAATCGCGCCAACCGCCACGGTCATGGCAACGTTCAGAAAAGCCACCAGTACAAACGGTAGAATCTTGCCCAGCATCAACTCCCACGGACGAAGAGGGGTCACAATCAACTGTTCCAGCGTGCCTTGCTCGCGCTCACGCACAATGGCAAAGGCAGTCAGTAACAGGGTTTGGATTTGTAGAATAACAGCTACCAGACCAGGGATCATAAAGTTCATCCGGCGCATATCCGGGTTATACAGATAGCGCACGCGGGCATCCACTGGCAGGCTGAGTGTCATGCCGGCGCCGCCACGCGCCAGGCGTTGAATAAGAATATCTTGTGATGCGGCCTGACTGATGGTTTCCGCCGCCAACTGGGCGGTCTGCGCCACGCTGGGGTCCGAACCGTCAATATAGAACTGAATGGTCCCCGTGCCGCCTGTATCGAGATTGCGCCCGAAATCTTCGGGGATATACAATCCTGCCTTGACCGCTCCGGAATCGAGCAATTCCAAAATATCATCCTCGCTTTGGACGGCGTATGTAACCATATAAAACCCGCTCGCGACATACTTGTTCACCAGCAGGCGGCTGGCATCCGTATGTGACAGGTCAGCCACTGCCAAGGGGATATCCTCCGCATCGTTAGCAACCGCGTACCCCATCAAGATCAGCATCATAACGGGCATGATGATCACCAGTCCCAGTGTGCGCGGGTCACGGATGATATGCAGCCATTCCTTGCGAACCATTGTCGCCATGCGGCGAAGACCTTGTCCCATGTCAATCTCCTTATTCGATATGCGCCCGTACCAGGGAGCGATTTTCTTTTTCAACCAGGGAGATGAACACATCTTCCAGGGATGGTAGAATGTGTTCAATCCGTTCCACAATGATGCCGCCCAATTGCAGCGATTTTTCCAACTCGAGCCTGTCTTTTTCTGAATCGACCAGGGCGTGCAACAAAACGCCGTGTACCGCCACATCCCTTGTAATTGGCAGGTCCTTTATGATTTGTTCCCCGCGTGCGGGGTCGTTGCAGTCCACCTCAAAGAGGACGCCTTTCATTTCCTCTTTGAGTGAATCCGGGTCGTTCAGCGCAATCAAGCGTGAGCGGTACATCATTCCGATCACGTTGCAAAATTCGGCTTCGTCCATGTAATGCGTGGTTGCCAGCACACTAACGCCCTCCCCTGCAAAGCGGTAGATCATCTCCCAAAACTCGCGCCGCGAGACCGGGTCCACGCCGGCTGTTGGTTCATCCAGGAAGAGCATGGGGGGTTCATGCACAATGGCGCAGGACAGCGCCAGCCTCTGTCTCCACGCGCCGGAAAGATCACTCGTGAGTTGCTTTTGATGTTCATGTAAACCTGCCATGTCAATCAATTCGGCGATTCGTTTTTTAACCTTATCGCGCGGCACGCCGTATAGATTGGCGTAAAAATCCAGGTTTTCATACACGGTCAAATCGTCATACAGGGCGAATTTTTGGGACATGTACCCGATGCGTTGCTTTACTTCCTCCGGCTGACTGGTAATGTCATAACCTGCCACACGCGCATGACCAGAGGTGGGCGTGAGGATGCCGCACAACATGCGAATGGTGGTGGTTTTTCCGGCTCCATTTGGACCAAGCAAGCCAAAGATTTCTCCTTTTGGAATTTCAAAACTGACATGATCTACAGCAGTGAAATCCCCAAATATTTTGGTTAACTGGATTGCCTCAACTGCTTTTTCTGCGTTCATGTGCGGGGCTCCTGTTTTTCAACCAGATGAATAAAGACATCCTCCATCAACATGCGTGCTTCGCGCAGGATACTGATGGTGGCGCCATCTTTATTCAACGCTTTCTCGATGCGGGGCATGACTTCACCGGGGTTTTCCGCCAACAGGCGCAAGCGGTCGCCCACAGCGCGCCAACCAATTACACCTTTGGTTCCATCTGCCACTGCGCGCAGGATTCTCCGCGGTTGGGCTTTGACTTCTATGATGTGAAAGGGCATCTGCCGTTCCAGTTCGGCTGGCGCGCCGGTGGTCAACAAGCGTCCCTGATAAATGATGCTTACCGTTTTACAGCGTTCCGCCTCATCCATATATGGCGTACTGACCAGCACGGTCACTCCCTGCTGAATCACCTTTGCCAATAATTGCCACAATTCGCGTCTGGAGACCGGGTCTACGCCCGTAGTGGGTTCATCCAGCAACAAAATTTCCGGCTCGTGAATCAACGCACAGGCCAGGGCAAGTTTCTTGCGCATTCCCCCGGAAAGGTTTTCGCTACGCCGCGTGGTGAAATCGGTCAGGCGAGCGAATTCCAGCAGTTCATCAATGCGGGGTTTCTGCTTTGCGCGCGGCACGTTATTGATGTCGGCAAAGAAGCGCAGATTTTCCATGACGCTCAGGTCAGGATACAAACTGAAGGCTTGTGGCATGTACCCAAGCCGGGAGCGCACATCCTCAGCCTGTTTGACCGTGTCGAATCCTGCCAGGCGGGCGGAGCCGGAGGTTGGTTCCATTACGGTGGCAAGAATGCGTAACAAGGTGGTTTTGCCTGCTCCGTCCGGGCCGATTAGTCCATACAGTTGTCCCGCTTCAACGCTCATGTCAATGACATTAATGGCAGAAGGGGAGTCCTGCGGTTGTGTCGGATAATGTTTTACAAGGTTTTGAGTTTCAATCACTGTGTTCATATTTTTCCAAAAAGACCAAAAAATTGAGTAAATTTTTATGCGTTGATAATCGGAGCAAACACATTTTTCATGCTGTCGCCCAATCGGCGACACAGATGGGGTTCCATGTCCATGATCAAAGACTGGTAGCGCTGGATGTGCTTGAGCAACAATTGATTCCACTCTACGTCGCTTTTGCTCTCGTTTGCCAGCAACCCCAATACAAAGCCACCCAGCAACAGTAACCCAGAGCGGGTGACTGTGCCCTTCCACTCTATGATCTGGGGCAGGTGTTCAGTCAGAACCCGGCGTCCCGCCCCTTTACCAAGACGCAGGATGACAATGGTCATAACTTCGATGCAGTAACGCAGTACATCGGGTACATCCGGCGGCACGCGTGCCAACATATCCTCTGCCAGCGCGTGTTCCTGCAACTCTCCCCCTTGAATTTTCCCCAAGATTTGTGCTTTTACCTCCTCCCAGTTCTCCTTGTCGGCATCTCCGGCCAATTCCACGAAAAGTTGACGAGCGCGTTCTGTTGGTAGAAAAACCACTTCGGAACGCCCGACTACCGGCTTATCCGAATCAACCCGATATTCGGAAGTCGCCAGCCCCTTCTCTTCGAGCAGGCGCAGCATATCGTATGCGGTGAATGGACTGACGCCGACCCGTTCTGCCAAGGCTGAATAATGGATCGGTCCATTCAATTCACGATACAGGTCGAGCAAGCGGTGGATGAAAGTTTCCTGACGGCGGGTAAGGCGCATGGCATTTCTCCAAAAAGACCAAAAAGCTTGCGTATTCTATAACAACTACGAATTGTTGTCAATCTATAAAATTCTCAAATTTTTTAGGGAGAGTGTACATCAGACCCGCTAACGCGAGAACCGATTTGGCACAAATGGAAATTACAGGCAAAATGGGGTAGTGTGTTTAATATCGCATACGCTTACTGTCTGCTGATTTCCCTGGCTCTTTCCACCAGTCTGCGCAACATGCCATCAAAAACAAAGAGGTGGAAGGGCCATACGGCGTACCAGTATAAATAGCCAAGCAAGCCGCGCGGGGCGAAGTAGGCCGTCTGAACAAAAAGATTTTTGCCGTTTTCCTGTGGGGTCACCTGAAATTCGAGCCAAGCCTTGCCCGAGACTTTCATCTCGGCTCGTAAACGCATGGATTGGTTTGGGGTAAGAGATTCAACCCGCCAGAAATCAAGCGACTCCCCGGCGCGAATTTCGTCAGGGTGACGCCGTCCGCGCCGTAAGCCCACTCCGATGATAGCCTTATCCATCCAACCGCGAATGGCCCAAGCCCAGTCCATGTACAGCCAACCGCGCTCACCGCCGATTCCTGTAAAGGCACGGAAGATAGACTCGGCAGGTAGATCAGTCAGCGTTTGTCGCTTTTCCATGAACATGCCTTCTTCCAGTTTGAACTGGTAGGGCTTTATATCCCCGGCGCTGGTGACAAGGGCATCGCTCCAGGATGTCTCGACCAGTCCGTTTTCAATTTTGGCCAGTGTGTAGCGCATGGCAGTCTGGAAATCAAGTGGTTCTATGGTCGGAAAGAGTTTTCTCGCCAGATCATCATGAACAAGGCTTTCGATATGCAAGCCCTCAATCATCGGCAAAATGGCTTGGTACGA
>CAZNCT010000044.1:0-3207 GCA_964571615.1 uncultured Anaerolinea sp.
GCTCCCATGATGATGACTTTGGTTGGGGACATGCAAGATTCTCCTTATACAGAAATAGATGAATTTTCAGCCCAGCCTGACCAACTGCAAACCCAAAAAACATTCCTGCGCTTCAAGGATGTCCCTGCGGCAAAACCATGCGCCGCCTTTGCAATTGTGGCAAACTTTGCTGATTTTTCGTCCCCGGCCACGCGCCGGAGCCGTCACATCACTTCTGGGGCTGTGATGCCCATAAGCGCCATCTCTAAGGCGAAATTGCGACCCAAATTATAGCATTCCCCTGCCAGACTTGCGTCACGTTTTTGGGGTAACATTTTTCCCATCCCCCAAACGGAACTTTGCCCCCCCATGAAGCGTTTATAATAAATAAACGAGGAGAGAACCCATGAGCGCTTTATTCTTTGAAGATTTCCAACCCGGCATGAAAGTCACATCCGCCGGGCGCACCGTCACCGAGCACGATGTAGCCGCCTTTGCCGGGCTTTCGGGCGATTTCAACCAGATTCACACCGACGCCGAATTCGCCCGCGCCACCCCCTTCGGCCAGCGCATCGCCCACGGCCTGCTTGGCCTGTCCATCGCCTCGGGCCTGGCCGTCCAGACCGGCATCCTGGGCGCCAACGTCATTGCCTTCCGCGAGGTCGGCGAGTGGAAATTCGTCAAGCCGGTCTTCATCGGCGATACCATCCGCGTTGAAATGGAAGTTGGCGAAACCAAAGCCTTCCCGCGCCTGGGCGGCGGCCTGGTCACCATTCTGGCCAACGTCAAAAACCAATCCGGTGAAACCACCATGAAAGGCACCTGGACGGTGCTGGTCAAGTTTAAGGGGGATTAAGCCCCCCACTGGAGCGCCATGACTGACCCTGAAGAGAAATCGCCTCCCGAGTTTGACCCCAACCGCTTCGCCGCTACCCGCCGCCTGACTCCCGAAGAATCGGGCACCCTGCTGCCGAACGGGCTGCGCTCCGAGCGCACCTCCCCGCCGCCGCTCTACCCCGAGCCAGGCGACATGCCCCTGCCCGAGCGGGTCAGCGAAATAGACCTGAACGCCACCCGGGTCACCCCGGCGGCCTGGCAGCCAACCGTGCAACAGCGCCCATCCTACCAGGGGCCGCCTGCGCCGCCGGTTGGCGCGGCCACCAGTCCGCACAAAGTCCGGCGTAATTTTAACTTTGGCTGTCTGACCCGCATTCTGGTTATCTCGCTGTTTGGCGTTGTCATCCTGGCCCTGCTGGCCAGCATCGGCGGGCTGCTGGCCTACGTCTCAATTGCCTCGACCCTGCCCCCGGTGGATGACCTGCGCGGACGCGCCTCGCAATTTGAAACCACCCGCATTCTCGACCGCAACGGCGTGCCGCTTTACGAACTGCTCGACCCCAACGCCGGGCGGCGCAACTACATTCCGCTGGCGCAAATCTCGCCTTATGTCGTTGCCGCCACCATCGCCACCGAAGACAAAGAGTTTTACAACCACCCCGGCTTCGACCTGGTAGCGATTATTCGCGCCCTGTGGCAAAACCTGACCGCCGGTGAAATTGAATCGGGCGCATCGACGATCACCCAGCAATTGGCGCGCAACCTGCTACTTGGCCCCGAAGAGCGGTTTGAGCGTTCGTACACCCGCAAAATCCGCGAGGTCATCCTGGCGGCTGAAATCAACCGCCGTTATTCCAAAAATGAAATTCTCGAACTGTATCTGAATGAGAACAACTACGGCAACCTGGCCTATGGCATTGAAGCCGCCGCCGAAACCTATTTCGGCACCACCGCCGATAAACTGACCCTGGCGCAGGCTTCCTTCCTGGCAGGCCTGCCACAATCTCCGGCCACTTACAACATCCACACCAACCGGGCCGCGACCCTCAAGCGCCATCAGGATGTGCTGGTCTTGATGTATGCCCTCAGCCAGGAGCGCGGCTGTATCACCGTCAGCAACAGCCCCACCCCGGTCTGTGTGGGCGTGCAGGATGCCCTGGCCGCCGCCAAAGAAATTGAAACCTACAATTTCCCGCGTCCCGATGTCACCATACGACACCCGCACTGGGTTCAGTTTGTGCGCGAGCAACTCGAAGCCCAGTTTGGCGCCCAGACCATCTACCGCTCTGGCTTTGTGGTTTACACCAGCCTGGATGTGCAATTGCAAGATACCGCCCAGCGCATCGTCAGCGAACAGGTAGCCACCCTGGTTGATAAACGCGCCACCAATGGCGCCCTGGTTGCCATTCGCCCTGCAACCGGCGAAATTCTGGCGATGGTCGGTTCGGCAGATTTTTACAACGATGCCATTGACGGGCAGGTCAATATGGCCACCAGCCCCACCCGCCAGCCAGGCTCCTCCATCAAGCCGCTGACCTATCTGGCCGCCTTTGAGAAAGGCTGGACACCCGCCACCCTGATTTGGGATGTGCCTTCTTACTTCTCGCCTTCAGGACGGCCCGATGACCCCTCAGAGCCTTATGTGCCGGTCAATTACGACCGCCGTTTCCATGGCCCGGTGACGGTACGTGCGGCGCTGGCAAATTCGTACAACATTCCGGCGGTCAAAGCGCTTAATTTTGTTGGCGTTTACGATGACCCCAACACCGACTACGCCGATGGCCTGATTGGCATGGCCCAACGCCTGGGAATCACCAGCCTGACCCGCAACGATTACGGCCTGGCCCTCACCCTGGGTGGCGGCGAAGTCTCGGTGCTCGAAATGACAGGCGCCTTTGCGGTGATTGCCAACAACGGCAAGCGCATCCCGCCGGTTGCCATTCTGAAAATCACCGATTTTCAGGGCAACGTGGTCTATGAATATACGCCCCCAGCCGGGCAGCAGGCCATTCGAGCCGAACACGCCTTCTTGATGGCCTCCATCCTTTCAGATAACGAAGCCCGCGCTCCCATGTTTGGGCGCAACTCGGTACTCAACCTGCCATTCCCGGCGGCGGCCAAAACCGGCACCACCAACGACTTCCGCGACAACTGGACCGTAGGCTTCACCCCCGACCTGGCGGTGGGCGTTTGGGTCGGCAATGCCGATTACACCCCCATGCAAAACACCACCGGCCTGACCGGGGCCGCGCCCATCTGGTCACAATTTATGCAGGCGGCCATCCCGCAAGTGACGGGCGGTAATCCGCGCCCGTTTGTGCGTCCGCCAGGAATTGTCGATAAAGTCATTTGTTCACTCTCAGGCGCCGAACCCTCGAAATATTGCCCACA
>CAZNCT010000044.1:3221-18650 GCA_964571615.1 uncultured Anaerolinea sp.
TGCAATTGACCAGCCCCCCCTGCCGTCCAAAGAAGACTTGTGGAAAGAAGACATCATTGACACCTGGAGCGGTCTGCGCGCCTCGCCGGCCTGCGGCAACGAATTTGTCGAAGAACGACTGGTGCTGAACGTCACCGATTTCTTTGCCCGCCGCTGGATGCGCAAAGAAGCCGAAGGCCAGGCCTGGGCCGAATCGATTGGCTTTAAATCGCCCATCTTCTTTGTGCCAGATGGCGAGTGCAACGCGGATACCCCGCGCCCCACCCTGGCTTTCGTCGGCCTGCGTGATGGGGATGTCATCAGCGAGGAAGATATCCAACTCAAAATTGTTGCTTCGGGCCGCGATTTCAAACTGGTGCGCATCGAGTTTGGCTATGGCAACGACCCGCAAGACTGGCAAACACTCTTTGAAAGCCCCGATGAAGTCCGCGAAGCAGCGGTCGTTTATAAGTGGCGGGTGGACAGCCTGAAACAGGATCGTGTCACCCTGCGCCTGCGCATGGAGAACAACGAAGACGGCTACGCCGAACGGGTCATCTCGATTCGGATTGATATTCCACCCACGCCTACCCCGACCCTTGAGCCGACGCCAACCTTTATCCCGCCAACCGCAACACCCGTCCCGCCGACCGAAACCCCTGTGCCGCCAAGCGAGACACCCGAACCCAGCCCGACCCCATAACACCATGTCTGAATCCATGATTCTTGCCACCACGCTCGAAGAGTTACGCCAGGCCTGCGCCCTGCTCGATAAACCGCTTGGCCTGGTGCCCACCATGGGCTACCTGCACCCTGGTCATATTTCGCTGGTTGAACGCGCCCGGGCCGAATGCGCCAGCGTAGGGGTTAGCATTTTTGTCAACCCAACCCAGTTTGGCCCCAGCGAAGACCTGGCAAAATATCCGCGCAACATCGAACGGGATTTGAAACTGCTCGAAGCAGCAGGCGCCGATGTGGTCTGGCTGCCCACCCCCGAAATTGTCTATCCGACCGGATTCCAGACCTGGGTGACGGTCGAGGGCCTGACTTCCCCGCTCGAGGGGGCCATGCGCCCGGGCCATTTTCGCGGAGTCACAACAGTGGTTGCGAAACTCTTCAACGCTTTTCAACCCCAACGAGCCTATTTCGGGCAAAAAGACGCCCAGCAGGCGGCGGTCATCCGCCGTATGACCCGCGACCTGGATTTTCCAATTGAGATTGTGGTCTGCCCGACCGTGCGCGAGCCAGACGGACTGGCGATGTCGAGCCGCAACAGTTATCTCAACCCCGAGGAGCGCCAGGCCGCAACGGTCTTGTTTCGCGCCCTGAGCGCCGCCCGCGAAGCCTACCTGAGCGGTGAACGCCAGGCTGAACGGTTGAAGGCGCTGATGACCAGCATCATTCAGGCCGAGCCGCTTGCCAGCCTGCAATACGTCTCTTGCGCCGACTATGACACGCTCGAAGAACTGGAAACCATCACCGGCAAAACCCTGCTCTCGATGGCTGTTTTCATCGGCAAGACACGCCTGATTGATAACTTTGTCCTGGGAGATTAACCAAGTAAACCAGAAGCCTGATTTTTAGATTGATTTAAAGCAACGACCGCCCAACCTGGCGGTCGTTGTGTTTTCAAACAATCACTTTTGGGAGAGGCCTGTTGGGCACGATTAACCCATTTGGGGACTATCTTCCACAACGGACTTGCGACACAATCTTCTCAAGCGCAGCAGAAACACAGCAAAACTTCGGTTATCTGCTAACAAAGCCTTAACCTTTATTCAAAGAGTCCTTAACGCTTGTGATTTATAGTACGGGACGTGGAAATCAACTTGCAAAATTTTATCAGCAATACCCTTGCGCCTATGTCAGCCACCGAAACAGGCTACCAGGCCACACCCGCAACAATTGGCGGGTTGCCGACTCATAACATCTCGATTGCCCCCCAAACCCCAATGGGGCGGGTCGTGCGTGAATTGGAAAATTCTCCCGAGTTGCCCGGGGTGCTGGTCTTTGAACACGGTCAATATGTGGGGATGCTCTCGCGCCGCCGCATTTACGAACGCCTGAGCCGTCCCTATGCAATTGAACTGTTTCTGAAACACCCGGCAGCGCGCTTTTACAGCGAATTGGACATTCACCAGACCCCAATTGCCAGCCGAATGCGCATCGAAGACGCTGTCCGCCTGGCGCTGGGGCGGCCCGGCGAACAAATTTATGAGCCGCTGGTCGTGGCTCATGATGGCGGCAGGCTATCCCTGCTCGATATGCAGGTGCTGCTGCTGGCCCAATCGCAATTGCTGGTCAATGCCAATAAAGTCGTCAATCAGTTGTTCAACGTCACCAGCCTGCTAAGCGGCTCGCTGGATGTCAACACGGTTCTGGATGCCATCCTGGACTACATGGCCGAAACGGTTCCGTTTGACCGCTGTGTCATCCTGTTTTTCAAAGGTGAGCAGGTCGATTTTGCGGCCATGCGCGGATTCCCCTCGCAGGTGGATATGCGCCAGATGCGCCGGGTCGTGCTCGAAAACAGCGTTTACGAAGCCGTCAGGCACAGCAAACAGGCCATGTGCATCGATGATGTACTCAGCCACAAAGACTGGCCCCACCTGCCCAATGTGCCCCCTGCACGCACCTGGCTGGGCATTCCGCTGGTTCATGCCGGTGAAGTCTCGGGTATGCTGGTTGCCATCTCGCTTGAGCCGGATGCCTACAATGAGGAACAAATCCAGCTGGCGCAGAAAATCGCCGAACAAGCCGCGCTGGCCCTGCGCAACGCGATGCTTTTCAAAGAAGTCAAAATCTTCAACCAGCAGTTAGAAGCCTCCATTCAAGAACGCACCCGCGACCTGGCCGACGCGCTCAAGAAACTTGAAGCCGTCAATCATAGCAAAACCGAATTTTTGCGTTCCGTGGCCGGACAACTGGCCGAACCCCTGCGAAAAATTGAAGGCCATAAACAATTTTTCCTGACTCATTCACACCAGGCCGCAGACCCTTTCGTACAAGATGTCTTTGCCAACCTGACAGAAGGCATTAACCGCCTGCGTGAAGTCGTCGAAAAAATTCAAGATGTCGCCGCCATCGAGGCCAATGAATTTACGATACAGCGCGAGGCCGTCGAAATCAGCAGTCTGTTCTACCGCCTGCGTGAACGATTCTCAAGCGCCCTGCAAGAGCGGCGGATCACCCTCAACCTGGTCAACCTCGAAAACCTGCCCGATGTCGATGGAGACGCCGCCCTGCTCTCCAAGGCCTTTGCCAACCTGCTCGAAAACGCTATCCGGCACACCCCGATTGGCGGAAAAATCAGCGTCAAGGGAGCCCACCGCATTGCCCTGGACGTTGATAGAAATCGTGGCGAAGTGCAGGTGACCATTAGCGATACCGGCGCCGGGATTGACCCCTCGATGCAGAAAAAAATCTTCGATAAATCCTTCCGCGACCGTGCCCTGCGCGCCAGCGCACAAAGCGGAGAACAATACCCCGGGCTGGGATTGGCAATTACCGAAGGCATTATTCGTGCCCATAACGGGAAAATCTGGGTCGAAAGTCGTGGGCGGGATGTCATCCTGAACCCGGGCAGTCACTTCCACGTTGTCCTGCCCGCCAAAAAATCAACCGGAAACACCTCAAAGCGCCTGGCCACCGGAGCCAGAATTTAGCCTTCAGGCCGCCAACTGAGAACAGCATGGAACTCCTCAGCGCGTATAATTGCGCTGAGGAGTTTTTCATTCCATTGCCCTGAAGGAGAAAAAGCCCATGTCCACCCCCCGCATCATCCGCGCCCCACGCGGCACGCAACTGACTGCAAAAACTGGCTGAGTGAAGCCGCCTACCGCATGATTCAGAACAACCTTGACCCCGAAGTGGCCGAAAAGCCCGAAGAGTTGGTCGTCTATGGCGGGCGCGGCAAAGCCGCCCGCAGTTGGGAGGCCTTTGACGCAATTCTCGACAGCCTGAAAAACCTGGAAGAAGATGAAACGTTACTCGTTCAATCCGGCAAGCCGGTGGTCGTCTTCAAAAGCCACAAAGACGCGCCCAAGGTGCTGATTGCCAACTCGAACCTGGTGCCGCATTGGGCCACCTGGGAGCATTTCGACGAACTCGCCAAAAAGGGCCTGATTATGTACGGCCAGATGACCGCCGGTTCGTGGATTTACATCGGCACGCAGGGCATTTTGCAAGGGACGTATGAAACCTTTGGCGCGCTGGCAAAACTCAAGGGCTGGGGGTCGCTCAAGGGCAAGTTCGTGCTCACCGCCGGGCTGGGCGGCATGGGCGGCGCGCAGCCGCTTTCCATCACCATGAACGAGGGGGTGGGCTTAATTGTGGAAGTGGATAAAGAGCGCGCCGAGCGCCGCCGAGCCATCGGCTATGTCGATACGGTGGTGGATACGCTCGAAGAGGCGATGACGCTGGTCGAAGAAGCCTTGCGTGAACAAAAACCGCTCTCGGTTGGGCTGGTGGGCAACGCCGCCGATATTTACCCGGAACTGGTGACGCGAGGCGTCATCCCGGATGTCGTCACCGACCAGACTTCGGCGCACGAGGCGCTGTATTACGTCCCCTCCGGGCTGACGGTTACAGCGGCAAACGAATTACGAATTACCAATCCCCAGCATTACAAAGAAATGGCAATGGCTTCGATGGCGAAGCACGTCCAGGCCATGCTGGCGTTCCAGCGGGCGGGCGCGGAAGTGTTCGATTATGGCAACAACATCCGCCAGCAGGCCTATAACTACGGCGTGACCGATGCGTTTGAGTTCCCCGGCTTTGTGCCAGCCTACATCCGCCCGCTGTTTTGCGAGGGCAAGGGGCCTTTCCGCTGGGTGGCGCTTTCGGGCGACCCGGAAGACATTTACACCACCGATGCCGCCATTGCCGAACTCTTCCCCGAAGATGAGCATTTGCACCGCTGGCTGAAGATGGCGCGCGAGAAAGTGCCTTTCCAGGGCCTGCCAGCGCGGATTTGCTGGCTGGGCTATGGCGAGCGCGTGAAAGCCGGGCTGAAATTTAACGAACTGGTGGCAACGGGCAAGGTCAAAGCGCCCATTGTGATTGGCCGCGACCACCTGGATAGCGGCTCGGTGGCCTCGCCCAACCGCGAAACCGAAGCAATGCGAGACGGCTCAGACGCCATTAGCGATTGGGCAATTCTCAATGCGCTGATTAACGCCGTTGGCGGGGCGACCTGGGTTTCGTTCCATCACGGCGGCGGGGTGGGCATGGGCTACAGCCAGCACGCCGGGCAGGTGATTGTGGCCGATGGCACGCCCGAAGCCGCCGCCCGCCTCGAGCGCGTGCTGACCACCGACCCCGGCATGGGTGTTGTGCGCCACGCCGATGCAGGCTATGAAATTGCCATCGAAGCCGCCAAGCGGCACGGGATTAAGATGCCGATGCTGAAATAAAACCCGGAGGTTCGTTCCATGACCAACGTTGCAGTTGTCACCGATTCATCCTGCAGTCTGCCCGAAAACCTGCTGGCAGAGTTCAACATTCATACAGTTGCCTACTACATCCATCGCGGGCAGGAAGTCCTGCGCGACCTGGTAACCATCAAGCGCGATGAGTTCCTTGCCTGGCTGCCCACAGCCGCCAGCCTGCCGACCACCGCCAGCCCCGGCCCCGGCGACTATTACGCAATCTACCGCAGCCTGGTCGAAAACGGCGCGCGCGAAATTCTCAGCATCCACATGACTTCACGCGGCAGCGGCGCCTACCAGGCCGCAACCGTAGCCAAATCGATGCTGGCAGAAAGTCACCCCGAAGCCGCTGTTGAAGTGATAGACACCCAAAACGTCTCGCTCTGCCAGGGCTGGATCACCCTGGAAGCCGCCCGGGCCGCCCTCAACGGAGCCAGCCTGGAGGCCCTGCGCCAACAGGTGAACCGCTTAATCCCCGTTACGCGCATGATTCAAACCGCCGATACGCTCAAATACCTTTACATGGGCGGGCGGATTGGCCTGGCACAGCGCCTGCTCGGCGGACTGCTGAACATCAAACCGCTGATTGGCATGAAAGACGGCGTCATTGTCGCCCTGGGTCAGGCCCGCTCGCGCCTGGGCGCCTACCAGCAAATGGCCGATATGGTCGCCGATGCCATCGGCAGCGGACGCGCCAAAATCGCCTATGTCCACGCCGGGGCGCAAGAAGAAGCCCAAAAAATCCGCCAGATGGTCGAGAGCCGGGTCAGCGTTGCCGAATCCTTCATCGCCGAACTCTCGCCTGCCCTGGCCGTCCACACCGGGCCGGGAACCGCCGGGCTGTGCTACTACCCGGTCGAATAGACCTTCATGCCGCGCCGACCGCTTCGCTTTTCACCCAACAGCATTCCGCTGGTCTTTGCCGCCCTGGTCTTGCTGGCCTACGGATTGCTGCTCAACCAGACCGGCTTTTATTGGGACGATTGGCCCTTTGCCTGGGGCGCACAGTTTGCCGGGCCCGAGAGCTTCCTGCGCTCCTTCCTGCGCGTGCGCCCCTTCCTGGGGCCAATTTTCTACCTGACCACCAGCCTGCTGCCTACCAGCCCGCTCGTCTGGCAGATTTTTGTGCTGGTCATCCGCTTTCTGCTTACCCTGGCGGTCTGGTGGGCCTTACGCCAGGTCTGGCCCAATCGGCCCTGGCAGACTCTCTCTGCCGCGCTGGTTTTCCTGGTTTACCCTGGCTATTCACAGCATTGGGTCGCCTTCAACCAGGAACTCATCCCGCTCCTGTTCTATATCCTGTCTTTTGGCGCAACCGGCTGGGCCTTTCACAACCCGGCCCGCGCCCGCCCGCGTACCCTGATTGCGTTGCTTCTTCTGGCACTGGGCGTCTTTCCAACCGAATACTTCCTGACCCTCGAGCCGCTGCGGTTTCTGTTCCTTTTTTCCATGCTCGGCACAACTCCGCTCTGGAAGCGCGCCTGGCAGGCCTTTCAACGCTGGCTGCCTTATTTGCTGGTCTGGTCGCTCAACGCCGCCTGGCTGTTTTTCTACTACCGCTCGGGCCTGTACGCCAACTATGATGTCGAAGTGATTCGGGAGGCCGACGCCTCGGCCCTGAGCCTGATCAACAGCTTTTTCGCCGCCGCGCTCGAATCCGTGCTCAAAGCCGGACTGATTGCCTACACCCAAATCGGGCCGCTTGTGCTCGAGGCCTTGCCTGCGCCCTCGGCCCTGCTAACCCTGGCCCTGGTTGTTCTCACGTTCAGCCTGCTGCTCTTCTACCTGAGCCGCCTGGCGCTCGACTCCTCCGCGCCCCTTTCCGCTTCAGCCTCCGCCCTGCTCATCGGCCTGATCGGAATCATCCTGGGCCGCATTCCCTCCTGGGCCGCCGGGCTGCCGCTCACCCTGCAATCCAGTTTCGACCGCTTCAACGTCTCGCTCATGCTGGCCGCCAGCCTGTTTGCGGTCGGATTGATTGAACTGCTCATTCGCAGTCCGCGCTGGCGGCTGGTTGCGGTCAGTCTGCTGGTCGCCCTGGGGGTCGGACAGCAATTTCACAACGCCAACATCTTCCGCCGCGATTGGGAACGTCAGCGCGACATCTACTGGCAACTGGTCTGGCGCGTGCCAGCCCTGCAACCAGGGACGGTGCTTTTCACCGACACCGTCGAAATAGACTACGAAACCGACTACGCCCTGACCGCCCCGATCAACTGGCGCTACGCCCCAGACCTGAACACGCTGCAACTGCCTTACCTGGTTTTCGGCGTCGATATGCGCCCAACCCGCCTGAGCCTTGAACCGGGCACCCCCATCGAATTTCCCTATCGCCCGGCCCATTTCAGCGGCAACACCTCCCAATCCATCGCCTTCCTGGCCCCCCGGCGCGGCTGTGTACGCATTCTCGCCCCTGGCGATGAACTCGGCTACCAGAATCTCTCTGAGCGCATGCAGCAAGCCATCCGTCTCTCAAACCCGGGCCTGATCCTGCTCTCAGAATCATCCGCGCCGCCAGCCGTTCTCGGCCCCGAACCCCAGCGCGGATGGTGCTACTACTACGCCCGCGCCGACCTGGCCCGCCAACGCAACGACTGGGACGAAATCATCCGCCTCGACCGCGAAGCCAGCCAACTCGGCTATGCCCCGGCAGACCCGCTCGAATGGCTGCCCTTCGTCGAGGCCGCAGCCACCACCGGAGATAAGCAAAACGCGGCTATGCGCACAAAACAGGCCGTTTCAGAGCGCCCCTTCTTGCGCAAAGCCTTTTGCGCCGCCTGGCTGCGCGCCGACCAGCGCCAGGCCTTGCCCGCCGACTTGCTGCAAGAGTTGGGATGCCGCTAAAATTACACCAAACTTTGCCAACAGGACACCCCCATGACCCACCCCAAACCCTACGCTGTCACGTTTGTCTGCCTCGGAAACATCTGCCGCAGCCCCCTGGCCGAGGGCGTTTTCAAGAAACTGGTGCGCGAGGCCGGGCGCGAAGCCGAATTTCAGATTGAATCGGCCGGGCTGGGCGGCTGGCATGTCGGTGAAGACCCCGACAGCCGCTCGCAAATCGTCGCCCGCCAGCACGGAATTATCCTCGACAGCACCGCCCAGCAATTCCGCGCCCGCGACCTGGAGCGATTCGACCTGATCCTGGCCCTGGACGAAGACATCTATCACGGCCTGCTACGCATGGCCGGGAACAGCCCCGTCCGCGAGAAAATCCATCTGCTGCGTGAAGCCGACCCCCTGGCGCGCGGCAACCTGGAAGTCCCCGACCCCTACTACGGCGACCTGAACGACTTTGAATCGGCCTACCAGATGATTGAACGCTCCTGCCGCGGCTGGCTTGAACGCATCCCGCCTGCGCCATAGCCCCCAAACTGTACTACAATCAAAACAGGAGTTTCAAAGAAAGGTGGCCGTCCTATGAACCGCTACCCCGCCGCCCTGACCAACTTCATCGCCGCCCGCGGCTGGGGCGGCATCAGCGCCGATGTGCCCCTGGGCGGCGGCTGCATCAACGACGCCCGCCTGCTCTCAACCCACCACGGCCCGCGCCTGTTCCTGAAACAAAATCGTGGTCAGCCCGCCGACCTGTTTGCGCGTGAAGCCGAAGGCCTGCGCGAAATGGCCGCCGTCTCTGGCGCGCCGCGTGTGCCGCAGGTTTTGTTGGAAGATGCGGACTTTCTGCTGCTCGAATACCTGGCCTCCGCGCCCCGGCATGTGCGCTTCTGGGAGCTGTTCGGCGCGGAACTCGCCACCCTGCACCTGCACACCGCGCCCCAATTCGGATTCTACGCTGATAACTACATTGGCGCCACGCCCCAACCCAATCCCTGGGCCAGTGACGGCCACGACTTCTTCGCCCGTGAGCGATTGCGCTACCAGGCCGAACTGGCCCGCCGCAACGGGCTGCTCCCGGCGGAAAGCGAACGCCAAATCGAACGCCTGTGCCTGCGTCTGAGAGAACTCATCCCGCCCCAGCCTGCCAGCCTCTTGCACGGCGACCTGTGGAGCGGCAACATTCACCCCGGCCCCGAAGGCAAAGCCTGCCTGATTGACCCGGCCTGCTATTACGGATGGGCCGAAGCCGACCTGGCAATGGCCAACCTGTTCGGCTCACTGCCAGAAGCGTTTTACGCCGCCTACGAAAGCGTCCGCCCGCTAGAGCCGGGCTATCGCGGGCGATTTGACCTGTATAACCTGTATCACCTGCTCAATCATCTCAACCTGTTTGGTACTGGCTATCTCCCCCAGGCCCAGGCGGTTTTAAGAAAATACGCCTGACCTAGCCAAAAGGCGCTGGCAGCCACAAAACCGCATCGAACTGCGCCGCCAGGGCGCCCAGCGCAAGCATGGCCTCGGCATCGGCCAGGCTGTAAACCCCGCCCGCGCCAATCACCGGCAACCCCAGGCGCGCCGCCGCATGGACAATTTCCAAACTGCGCGGCAGCAGCGCTGGCCCATACAGCCTTCCGCTGGTCAGTTTGCCCTCGCGGTAAAGCGACCCGCGCGGGGCCGCCAGGCTGATGGCCGAAGCGCCATCCTGCACCAGCCGCGGGCCAAGCGACAAGACCTGCTCGTGTGGCAGATTCATAATGACCGGCAATTCGCCCAACGACATTTCGAGCGCGTACCGCAAAATGTCATCTGAAAGCCCGGGCGCAAAACCCAATTCGACCGCCATAATGTTTTCAATGCTTTCAAGACGCCGGGCCATGCGGGCCGCCTCCTCGGGCCGGTCAGCCATCAGATGCACGATGACAGGCATCGGTGAGTCGCGCCACTTGCGGGCATAACGCTGGAGAGCGGCATCCAGGCCGGGGTTGGGCAACCCGCTGTGGAGCAGAAATCCGCCCGCATAATCCAGCAATTTGGGGTGATTGGCCGGCTGGCGCGGACGAAAACTGAGCGGGTTGGTCACAAATGCGCCCAATTCGAGCGCGTTTTCCTGGCGGGAGTAACGGCCAGGGTCGAAACCGAGCGACCCGGCGGCATTCAGGTAAGGACGGGCAAAATACAGGTCTTGTTTCATCGCGCCATGACGGTTAAGACCTGCACGCCCTCGCGCCCGGCCAGGGCCAGGTAGCGGCCATCGGGGCTGAAAACCAGGCCGCTCACCGGGCTTTGCAAAACCTGCAGCGTTTGCTGGTTGAGCGCATTCAGGCTGATAATGACCAGGCTGCCGTCTTGCATTCCAATTGCCAGGGTGTTCTCGCTCGAGACAGCCATCGAAACTGGCTCAGAAGAAAGGTCAATGCGGGTCAGGTCCACCACCGCATCACCGCCCGCCGGAATGGATTTCAAAATGGCCTGGCCGCGGTCGCGGTCTTCACGCAAAAAGTAGGTGGTGCCATCGGCAGAAAGGGCCAGCGGGGCAAACAGGCGGGTTTCGCGTTTTTGAAAGAGCGCGCGCAGGCTGGCTTTCTCGACCATGGTCATATACATCAGTTCGGTGCGTTCACGGGTCAGAAAAACCAGCAGGTTGTTGTTTTCGGCCACCGAACGAAACGCGCCTGGCACCGATTGCACCGGCAGTTTGCTGTCGAGGACATACAGGTCTGTCGTCAGGCCGTTGACATCGAGCAAAAGAAAATCGGCGGCGCGGTTAACCCAGTAAATCGGGTAGGCATCCAGTCGGAAGAGCGTTTGCCCGCCAGGGTCGTTCAGCAGGGTGTTTGATTTTTCGCGCACCTCGCGCAGGGCGGCGACATCGGAAGCGTGGATGAGTTCTTCGGGTTTGCCCTGGCATTTGGTCTCGCCGGTCGCCAGGCGCAGCCAGCAGGCGCTGTGCAGGCCATTGACCAGCAAGACTTCATTGCCGACAAAACGGATTGCGCGGTACTCGCCCGGCTCAAGGTTGCCGGGCAGGCTGCTGGTCTTAAACTCGAGGCCCCAAAACCCCGCAAAGGCATCGGCAGACTGGGTTTCGCTTTCTTCAAAAAACTTCTCTTCGCCACTGAGAATGTCCCAGGCGGCGCGGGTGACGCGCCCGGTTTGGGCGCGGTTATCCCATTGCAGGCCATATCCGCGCAGGGTGGTGGCATCTTCAAAAGCCAGCAGCCACGAACGGTCATTGACATAAGTCGGGCGGACGTTGAACTCACGCGCCAGGCGCAAGCGGGCCGTATCATGGATCCGAATTTTGGAAGACAGGGCCAGGGCCAGGTATTGACCATCTGGCGAAAAAGTCAGCGGGGTATCTTCTCGCGGCAGGAGCAGGTTTCTGAAGCCCTGGCGCCAGTTGCCCGTTTCCCAGACCAGCAGTTCGCTCGCGCGCCGGGCGGCAAACCGCGAGCCATCAGGAGAAAATTGCGGGTCTGTCATCGCGCTGCCCGACTTGAAAACCTGTTCGCCGCTTTCCAGGTTCACCACAATTACGGCTGCGTTGCCGGGGCCATAGGCCAGCAAACTGCCATCAGGAGAAAGCGCCAGCTGGGCCGGGTTGGGCGCATAACGGAAGGGACTTTCGAGCGGAAAAGCCTTAATCACCAGCGGTTGTCCGTTCGGAAATTCAATCACGCGCACCTGCCAGGCCTGTTCGGCGCGGGCCAGCATGGCAATGCGGCTGGCATCGCGGTTGGATGCCAGGCACTTTTCGCAGGGCATCTCAAACAGGCGCAATTCGGGCCAGTAGCCCAGGCGTTGCCCCTGGCGGTCGAAACGCGCAAGCCCATCACTGAAAGCCGCCAGGATGGATTGCTGGTCGGCGCTGACGACTGCCGCCAGCAGACGGGAGCCCGACAGGTTGAAGGCTGTCTTCAGCCGCGAGGCGTTGCCCGCGCTAATGGCCGGGAAACCCATATCGGGCAGCGGGGTGCCAGGGTTAACCGGAAAAGGCGAACGCCGGGTGGGGGCCGGGGTCAGGGTAGGGGTGGCCGTGCGTGTCGGCAAGAGCTGGCGGGTGGCAGTCGGTTCTGCGGGCAGGGGTGTGCTTTCGGGCGAGCGGGCCGGCAAGAAATCGGCCAATGCGCTGCAGGCGCTCAATCCAAACATCAACAACAAGAACACGATTACCGCAATCTCTCTTGTTTTCATGGCTCACCTTTTCGGTCTGGGGTGTTTGCCTGTATTTTACATTCAACCCGAAAAAAACGCCCCAAAACGGGGCGTTTGCTCAGGTCTCTTCGCTGGGGTGTTCAATTTCGCCTGCCATAAAGCGCTCAGGGTCGCGCTCAAAGGCCTTCAGGCAGGCTTTGGTGCAAAAATAAACCCGTTGTCCGCGATAGAGCGCAGAAGGGTAGCGCTCGGGGTGGTCAAGGCGTCCGCCGCAAGCGGCTTCGACCGGCTGGGGGGTGGCTGCGGGAGTTGTTTGCATGGCCTGCTCACGGTTTGACAAAAACGGCATAATCAAAGACCTGCTCCCCGGCAGGGAAATCGAGCGCGCCGTCATTAATCGGGTTGGCAATCTGCACCCGGGTGACAAGATGATGCTCCCCGGCGGCGAAATCGGTGACAAGCGCGAAATAGGCCAGGCAGGCCTGCCCGCTGGCCTGGTATTCGGCTTTGGCAAACTGCTCGAGCGGAATATTGACGCCGTTCAGGCTAAATAGCGGATTGATTTCTGCCAGGTTATTGGCCAGGGTTTGCTGGTCTTTGGCGCACCAACCCCAGGCCCATAGGAGCGGCTCGGATTTTTCAAGCGAAATGGTGTAGGTAAAGGTGCGCCCGATGGTTGCCAGGTCCGCGGCGGAGTAGGATTCACGGGCGCGCTGCTCCAGCTGGGTTACCTGTCCGCTGTCGAGGGCGGCTTGCGATTGCTCGGGGCTGAGCAGGCGCGGCGGCACGGCGGGAATCAGACCGGTGCCGGGCGGCTCGAGAATGGCGCGAATGCCGTACTGCAAGATCACGTCTTCGGTGCTGGTGACGGTTTCGAGGGTGATTGGCACGCGCACCTCGGGCTGTACGCCAACGCCTTCGAGGAAAATCGAACCATCGGGCAGGGTCATACGACCGGTCGGCACTTGCAGCGAAAAGCCTTCCGGCAGGCGGAACTGTCCGCGCGCGACCTCGGCCTCGACCCCGGCGGTTGGATACATCCCAACCGTGACCATGCCCGGCACCTGGCTGAAGGCATAGGCTTCCAGTTCGCAGGCGCTGGCGCAGGTTTGGCCGACCAGCAAAACCATGTGGTCAAAGCGGTACTGGTTCTGGTTGGGCAGGACTTTATCGGGCAGGCCGCGCGGCTCAAATTGTCCGCTGGTCTCGCTGAAATATTCCAACTGCCCCATCGGAATTTCCTGGTCGGTCAGGAAGCCTGCCAGGCCCAGGTTGGCCCCGCCGCTGTTGTAGCGCAGGTCAATGATGATACCGGCCACGCTGCGCTCCTGGAAAGTCTTGAGGGCGCGCTCGAACAGTTTGATAATCAGGCCCAGGTCGTCATAGTTGCTGTTGATTTCGACATAGCCAATTTCGACGCCGCCCTGGCGCAAAATCTTAAACTCAACCGGCAGGAGATTATCGAGGTCAACGTTGTAATAGACCGAAGTGCGCGAGAAAGAATCACGCTCGGGGCTGGCGGTCAGGGTGACGGTCTGGGGGGCCTCGCCCGGGTTTTGGAAAGTGACCTGGCGTTGTTCGCCAACCGGCATACGCAAAAAGTAGCGTTGCTGCTGGTAACGGTGCGCAAAATCACTCGAGGAGATGATGAAGGGCTGGGCCGCACCGATTGCCGCGCCAATCGGTTGGCCGCCAAATTCGGTCACCTGGGCGCCGACCTTCATACCGGCCTGCTCTGCCGGGCCGCCGGGTGTGACAAAGATGACCACCGTAGAGCCATCATCCAGTTCACGCACGGCAAAGCCAAACCCACCGGCAGTGCGCTCCGTGAAATCCTGGTTGGCGTAATTCCCGGCGCTCAGGCCCACATGCCCATCTTTGAAAGCACGGGTGTAATCGCGCAGGGCCTCGTAAAAAGCCTGCGGATTGCGGTCTCGCTCGGCTTGCAAAACACGCGGCGCAAGCTGGGCGTAGAGGCCATCCCAATCGGGCTGTTTGCCGGGAATGCCATTAAAAGCGTAATTCAGGCGCACAAAGGCAAACATCTGCTCAAAAGCCTGGCTGTATGAAAGCCGCGAAAAATCTTTGATTTCAACGTCTTTGGGTTCATACAGCGTCAGCATCGGCTCCGGTTCTTTGTAAAAGCGGAAGGGAACCGTATCCAGGTCAACGATGGTATAGCCCGCCGGAATAGGCCCCACCGGGTCATCGGCGCTGAACAAGAGGCCGTCGGCCCCAAAACCGGTTGGGAAAGACTGCTCTCCATCGGGAGACCAGACCACCAGACTGCCGCCAATCACCTCGTTCTGGTTCTCGGTATCGGTGCGCACCGAGGCCAGGTACGAAGGCCAGCCGCGTGAGCGGTCATCGCCTTCGGAGTAAGGGCCGCCGACCAGGTTCGGCCAGTAAGCCACCGCAAAGACCTGCACGCCTGGCTCAACCCGCTGGTCGTTGTCCACATCGACCAGGGTTCCCAAAGGCCGGGCGGGCAGCTGCAAGAAATATTCGCCGCTCTGGGTTTCGGTATCCATACGCAAAAAACCGAGGGTCTGCGAGGCAATCGGGACTTCCCACTCGCGGTTGCGGGTCACAAACGCATACATATCCACCAGCGCAACCGCGTGCTGGTCATAATAATCGGTGATGATGCTGTTGCTGTACTGAAAAGTGCCGCTGAGCATGTAGGGCTCATCGGCAGAGATGGCTAGGGAGGGGGTACGGTCTGGCGCGGCAGTTGGCGAGGGCGCAGTACTGGTGGCTGGGGCCGGGCTGCAAGCGGCCAGGAACCAGACAGCCATCAGGGCAAGCAAAAAGGGAAACCGGCGCATATTTTCTCCTGAAATTGTCATAATTATATCTGTTCCTGTATAATGCGCGCATGAACAACTGGCAAAATGAATTTGAGAAAGAAATGGCGCTGGCCCGGGCGGCCCGTGAGCGTGGAAACGAAGGTCAGGCCCGCGTCTGCGCCCGCCGCGCCGCCGGGGCAGTTATCCGCGCTTATTACCGCCAGCAAGGGCTGGAATTT
>CAZNCT010000044.1:18660-25586 GCA_964571615.1 uncultured Anaerolinea sp.
GCGTACGATTTGCTCAACCGCCTGGCGGCAGATTCATCTCTTCCTGAGACGGCCCGCCGCACAGCCAGCCTGCTGACCCTGCGCGTGAATGAAGAGTTCAAACTCCCCGCCGGGATTGACCTGCTTGAAGAAGCCGCATCGCTGACCAGGGCCTTGTTCCCTGAAGCGTCAGAAGGCTGAGGCCCTGGGGAAAAAAGAGCAAGGGCTGCCGATTGTCTCGGACAGCCCTTGTGTTTTCCTGAGGGTGTTGCCTGGCTAAGCGGCCTGCTTCGAGCGGCCCAGCAAATAATAGACCACCCGGGCAATGGTCAAAATCAACAGGCTGACCGATAAAACCCCGCCGAGGGCAAAAATCATATCACGGCGGCGGCGCGAAAACTGACGCACCACCATGGGCGGCTGAGTATGCTGAATGCGCTCGCGCACCGTATTGACAAATGCACGCGAGGGGGTCACACGCTGGAAAGCCTGTGCCAGGCGATTTTCGATGTTCTGGTTTTGTGTTTCCATAAATCCTTACTCAAGCGGATAGTAAATTAACCCAACGGTACCTGGGCCAAGATTGGCCGCAATCGAAATAGACAGGTCGGTCAGGTAGACTTCGCGGGCGTTGAGAGCCTGACGGGCTTTCTCAAGCAAGACCTGGCCCGATTCGAGGTCACGCGCATGGACAACCGTCAGCGAAATGGGGCGGTCGCCAACTTTTTCTTTGGCAATCGCAATCAGGCGATCCAGCGAAGCGCTGCGGGTACGCACCTTTTCGGTCATGCTCAAAACCCCGTCGCCGAGGGTGGCAATCGGCTTGACATTCAACAGCGAGGCCAGGGCGGCCTGCATCGCACCCACCCGTCCGCTCATGCGGGCATAATCGAGGCGGTCAAGCGTCAGGCAGATTTCAATTTTCGAGCGCAGGGCCTCCAGGCGGGCCAAAATTCCGGCCTGGTCAAGACCATCGCGTTCCGCCAGGCGGGCCTCGCGGCACAGAAGGCCAATCCCCACCGAGCCGCACATCGAATCGAAGGGGATGATATTAAAAGTGCGCTGCAATTCGCGGGCAGCGACAACCGCCGATTCGTAAGTGCCTGAAAGTTTGCTGGTAATGTGTATCGAAAAAATGGTATCGCCTTCGTTGGCAATTTTCTTGTAAAACTCAACAAACTGGTGCGGGGTTGGCTGCGAGGTCTTGGGGACTTTGTGGGCTTCATCGACCAGTTTGTAAAACCCTTCGCGGTCAAGGTCAACATTTTGGAGATAAGTCTTCTCGCCAAAATGAATATTGACCGGGATAACTTCAATCCCAAACTCTTCCGCCCAGCCTGCGGGCATGTCGGCAGCGCCATCTGTCACAATTCTGATCATTTTTTCTCCTCCTACGTCTCAAAAGTATCGCCGGTCTCTTCGACCTGTTCACGCAAAGCCGTCAAGGTGCGATGATACAGGCTCTTTACTGCGCCTTCGCTGCGTCCCATAATTTCGCCAATTTCGGCATTCGAAAGATGTTCGACAAACTTCAAAATCAATAAGGTCTGGCGCTCTGAGGGCAAATCACGAATCAACTTCAGCAGGGCTTCTTGTTCCTGGTTGTGCACCAGTGAGGCTTCAGGGTGCGGGTCACGGGCCAGGATGGGCGTCTCGGTGATTGGAATTTCCTGCCGCCGGGCGCGGTCACGGTGCCAGTTGGCCACTAGGTTGTGGGCAATGCGGTAAAGCCAGGCAGAGAAAGGCACACCCCGGTCGGTATAGTTGACAATATGATTCATCGCCCGCTGAAAGACACGCGCTGTCAGGTCTTCGGCGTCATCCATATTGCCGGTTCGATAGTAGATGTAGTTGAAGATGCGTTCCACATAACGCTCGTAAAGCATTCCAAAAGCATCACGGTCGCCCTGCGAAGCGCGCGCAAGCACATCTTCTTCACTAAATTTCTCTTCGGCCACGAGGTTTTCTTCCTACCGGCAGAAGTTTGAGTATTAAAACCCTGCCGGGTTTAAAAGGTTTCTGGAGTAATTCGAGTATATCATGCCAAATTATGGATTTCAGGCCCCCAGCGCACTATAATCGGACAATTCAGGAGGCTTCTCGCTATGCAAATTGCAAGTATCAATATTGGCAAAGAACAGACGCTGGTGCGGCCAGGCAAAACCGAACAAACCGGCATTTTCAAACAGCCCGAAACAGGCCCCGTGACCATCACATACCAGGGCCTGCCCGGTGATTTTATTGGAGACAAAAAACATCACGGCGGCCCCGACCAGGCCGTCTATATCTACGGAAGCGAGGACTACGCCTGGTGGGCCGCCGAATTAGGCCGCGACCTGGCGCCCGGCACCTTTGGCGAAAACCTGACCATTAGCGGCCTGGCCTGCGCCGATTTTGCGGTGGGGGATATCCTGCATTTTGGCGGGGTAACACTGCAAGTAACCGCCCCGCGCATCCCATGCGGAACGCTGGCCGGGCGCATGGGCGACCCGCAATTTGTCAAACGCTTTCGAGCCTCCGAACGCCCGGGCCTGTATTGCCGCGTCTTGCGCGAGGGCCAGGCCCAGGCCGGGGATGAAGTCGTTGTCGAGCGCTATCACGGTGAGCGTATCTCCATCCCCGAAATCATGCGCGACCACTACGAGCCCGAACTGACAGAAACCGCACTGCGCCGCTACCTGGCTGCGCCGATTGCGATTCGCCTGCGCGCCAAAAAGCAGGAGCAGCTGCAAACCCTGCTGGGCGAGGGCCCGGCCGGGCAGTAAAAACAGCCTGGCTTAAGACACAAAAAAGCCCCCAGGGTGAGTTTCCTCGGGGGCTTTTTGATTTCAAACAACCGCTTAAGCCACAGCAACTTCTTTGGTGGTCACTTCAAACTTGGGCGGGTTCTCGAAGTGCTTCTTCACTGCGCACAGTTCGGCAGAGCGAATCAGCGAGTCGCGATATTTTTCGGGGAAGGTCGGCGGCACCTGAATTTCAAGGTCAATCTTGCGCACCATGCCGCTGAAATCGCTGTGCATGCGCTGAACAATGCGGATACCGGTGCTATCCAGCCCGCGCTGGCGGCAGAACCCCAGGACATAAATGCCCGCGCAGGTGCCAACCGAAGCCAGGAAGACCGCAAACGGCGTGGGGGCCGAGCCTTCGCCGCCGCCCATCGGGGGTTGGTCGGTGTGAACGGTGTAAGGGCCAAAGTGGGCATCAACGCGCGCGCCGCCGGGGAAGTCAATAATCATTTCCATACCAATATTTTCTCCTTATTTTGGACAGTTTTTGGCAAATTATTTTGAATTGCTACCAGGTTAGATGAGTAACCCGCCAAAAAGTTGCACCTTTACTTGCCAAACAAACCGCCCAACCAGTCGAGAACACCCCGCCGCGGGGTTTCACCGTGCGTCATGCCGGTCGAACCGTTGATAAGCACGGCGTACGGTTTGTTTTCAAACCGATATTCCGTAATCCATGCGGGCAGTAAAACCAGTTTGAACGACATGATATTGATACCCGAAGCGCTGAAAGAGAGTTTGCCAATCTGGTTGCGCCGCTGGCTCTGAACAACCTGGCGCACCAGGCGCCCGGCCTGCTGGCGGGCATCGAGCGAGGCGTCAGACATCGAGCGTTCGTACACCTCCGCCGGCCACCCGGCCAGGTAGCGCGGGTCATAGGCAGGCGCTTTTGAAAAATTAAATTCAGCGGCCAGTTTCATCAACAACTCAGCATGATGACCAATCGCCGGAACGCAGACATCATTGAAAAAAACCGGCTGGGTGCCAGAGACGTAAACCAGCGCATCGTTCTCGTACACCTGTCCCTGCCAGGGAATATTGCCGGTAATATCAAAAGTCCAGAAAGGCAGATAAACCCCGCGCGGCGGCTGGACTTTGCCCTGTGGCTCAATCTTGTTCTCGCGCACCCAATTGACCAGGGCGCGCACTGCCTGGCGGGCATTGATTCCCATTGGGACAATTGCATCGGGTTCGACCAGTTCGCGCGAAGCGCCCTGAATCACATAAGCTGAACCACAATAAGCACAATTGACCGATTTCACCGTTGGCGGCAAGATAAACTCTGCCCCACAACCCTGACAGTGAAAGGTTTGCATGGCAACCGGTTTGCGGTGTCCCTTGCCGGTTGCCATCGCCACCAGAAAATCTTGCTCGGCTTCAACGGCTTGCTTTTTAATCGATATTTCGGTCCAGTACGTCCGTCCGATCCAACGATATCCGGCGGCTTCAAACAGGTTTTCGCAGCAAGCTCAAAAGGCTTCCCCAGCCACCCCGCTCATGCCCGGCATTCCCGAAGAGCACGGGAAGGGAGACTTTTTGCGGGGCCATCAAGCGTGATGGAGTCGCAACAAGTCGCTAGAAATGGGAATTGGATCGAGAAAATCCCATACAGGCGATTCATGTAGGGGCGATTCATGAATCGCCCCTACAATAGGACGAACCATGGCACATCTGACCGAATCGGAAATCGAATATGCTGCGAAAAAACTCAGCCATCCCGCTGATGCCCGACATTACCGAAAAGCACGGGAAATGCGACTTTTTGCGAGTCCATCACAGGATGACCAGCTTCTGTACCAGCTTGACGACGGCATCGGGATCATCCATGACTTGGAGGATTTCCATGTCTTCCGGAGAGATCCGTTTGTCCGCCAGCAGGTGTTTCTTGATCCATTGCAGCAGTCCGTTCCAGTAGTCCGATCCCATGAGAATGACGGGAAACGGCTTGATACGTCGGGTCTGAATGAGGGTGACCGCCTCGAAGAGTTCATCGAGCGTTCCGAAGCCCCCGGGCAGAACGATGTATGCCATGGCATATTTGACGAACATGACCTTGCGGATGAAGAAGTATTTGAATTCGATCTGGACATTGGCATAGGGATTCGGTTTCTGCTCGAAGGGTAGGTGGATGTTCATGCCGACCGAAACACCGCCCGCTTCGGCCGCCCCCTTGTTGGCCGCTTCCATGACCCCTCCACCGCCTCCGGTGATGACGGCGATTTTTTGCCTGGCAAAGCGAGCTCCCAAGGCTTCGGCCATCTTGTAGGCTTCTTCTTCCGGCTTCACCCGGGCGGAGCCGAAAATACTGACTGCCGGACCGATCTTGTGCAGGGTTTCGATTCCTTCCACGAATTCACCGATGATCCGAAACATTCGCCAGGATTCACCGAGGGACAAATTGTCGATGACATATTGTCGGGTTTCCATGTTTTCCTCCGGAAGGCGGCCCGTCGGGTCAGCCGCCAAGCCTGTACAGTAGGGTCGAGATGACGGCATAGAACAGGGTGATTGCGGTCAGCACGATGCAGATCCAGGCAAGCCCCGTTTCAATGGTCGATTCCGATTGCTGCATGCGGTGCCCGGTGAGCCAGGCCAGCAGGTATCCACCGGCCATTCCACCGGCATGCCCCCAGTTGTTGATGCCCGGAACCAGCAGGCCGAACACGAAGATCCCGATCGCCCAAGCGCCGATCTGGCGAAGCAGCAGACGGCCTCCCTCCCCCCCCACCTGCAGCGCCAGCGACATGCAGGCGCCCATCAGGCCGCACAGACCGGCCGAGGCTCCGATGGTCAGGACGATGCCGGCATGGTAGGAAACGAGAAAACCGATGATACCGCTGGATGTGAAGATCACGATCATCCGGGCTGGTCCGAATGCCTCGACGACGAGGGAGACCAGCTGTCGCAGGGCGGCCATGTTGAACAGCAGATGCATCAAGCTGCCGTGGAGGTAATTGGCAGCCAGAAGCGACCACCACCGGTGGAGGCGATCGATGGGAAGGGTTCCGGTTGCACCCATCATCACCAACACCCGATCCGACGGGGTCAGGAATTGGAATGGGTTCCAAGTGACATTCACATGAAACGGGTCCATCAGAATACACAGACCGAACATCACAGCATTGGCATACAGAAGAAGAGCGTAAATACGGTTCTGTACCCAGCTCGGGAGATGGATGGGCATGTCGGTTTCCAGATGATTTCCATACGGTTGCAGGTACAATCTACCTATCATCTTCACCATGCGCTGTCAAAAGCAATTCCGAGGGATGATGCGTGCGGCTGTTTGTGGTTGAATTCGAGGACGTCGAGTGGTAGGGAGTTGCGGTCCAATTTGAAGATGGAAAAGGGTTGGATTGGATTGTTCGGATTAGAGAAGAAGAAAGAGAACATATGATTCGAGCGTGGTCATGAAACCGACGGCTTTCTGGGTGAGTGGGGCGATCTTTGCTGGCATCATCGCCGTATCCACGGCCTCCATATTTATTCGTTTCGCACAGGAGCATGCACCGTCACTCGTCATTGCGGCCTTTCGGCTGACGATTGCAGCCCTGGTGCTCTCACCCGTCGTTCTGGCAAGGCATCGAAAGGAACTTGTCGGTTTGTCCTCCAGAGAGATCGGGCTGGGGCTGGGATCCGGGGTCTTTCTGGCCCTTCACTTCGCCACCTGGATTTCCTCGCTGGAATACACGACGGTGGCCGGATCCGTGGTTCTCGTATCGACCATACCGCTGTGGGTGGCGATCGTCTCTCCCCTTGTCCTCAAGGAGCGGGTGGTGCGGCAGGTCTGGATCGGGATGATCATCGCGATGGCGGGGGGGATCGTCGTCGCTTTGGGCCAACGTGCCGGTGTCGTTGCGGGAAAGAATCCCCTCTGGGGGAATTTCTTGGCGCTCTGCGGTGCATGGGCTGCGGCCGGGTATCTTCTGATCGGTCGCAAACTTCGGTCAAGCCTTTCCCTGATTGCCTACATTTTCATCGTATACGGTGCCGCAGCCCTGGTCCTGCTGACGTTTGTGGGCGCTGCCGGCCTGCCGCTCGTCGGTTATCCGATGGAAACCTATCTGTGGATGATCGCCCTGGCGCTGGTGCCGCAGCTGCTGGGTCACAGTACCTTCAACTGGGCACTGGGGCATCTGCCGGCATCCTTCGTTTCCATCA
>CAZNCT010000045.1:0-13779 GCA_964571615.1 uncultured Anaerolinea sp.
TCTTCGTCTTCGTCGTCATCCCAATCGTTATTCATACATCCTCGTTGATGTTGTGATTTTTTTCCAGGCCTTCAAGGCCTCAGCGCTGACAAACAGCGACCCGGCAGACAGGACAATCCCCGTTTCACCGGCCCATGCCAGCGCCCGGGCCAGGGCCGCTTCGACGGGGGTCGCCGATTCGCACGCCACCCCCAGCCTGTTTGCCGTTTCAATAATTTTTTCCACCTCCAGCGCCCGGGGGTGGTCGGCTCGGGTTGCCACCACGCCGCTCAAACGCGGACGGATAGCCTTGAGCATATCCTCCAGCATTTTATCTTCTGAAACGCCCAGGATGAGATACACCGGGCGGCCCGGGAAGTGCTCGTCCAGGGTCTGTCTCAAGCGCAGGAACGAATCGCCATTGTGGGCAGAGTCGAAGATGACCGGCGGCTCCTGGCGCACAATCTCGAAGCGGGCAGGCCATTTTACACGATAAAAGCCATTTTGGATGGCTGAATACGTTAGCGGCAAGCCGCAAACTTCCAGAGCAGCAAAAGCCGTTGCCGCATTGTCCATCTGGTGGGAACCCAGCAGCGGTATCGAAAGCGTCAGGGTTTTGATGCGCGGACTGCTGACCTGGAAAGTCTGCCCTGAGAGCGAACGCACCAGCGGCGCAACCGTCACATCTCGCCCGACCAGAGTCAGGGGCGCCGAGCGCTCCGCGGCGGTTTTTTCCAGCACCGCCAGGGCCTCCGGCTCTTGTGGCGCGCTCACCACCGGAACCGATTCTTTGATTATCCCGGCCTTTTCGCCTGCTATCAGGGTCAGTGTATTGCCGAGTACGGCCATGTGGTCATAAGAAACGGAGGTGATGACCGCCACATTCGGCCTGACGACGTTGGTTGCATCGAGCCGCCCACCCAGCCCGACCTCGATGACAGCCGCATTACAGCCCTGGCGGGCAAAATACAAAAACCCCAGGGCAGTGGTAATTTCAAAAGTTGTCAGGCGCGGCACGCTGGCCACTGCCGGCCTGATTTCATCCACCAGGTCGGCCAGGTCTGCGTGTGGAATTGGGGTGCCGTTGACCTGAATGCGCTCATTGTAATCGAGCAAGTGCGGCGAGGTATATAGCCCGGTTTTGTAACCCCCGGCCTGCAAAGCCGATGCGCACAGCGCGCAAACTGAGCCTTTGCCTTTGGTGCCGGTCACATGAATCACCGGGTAGGCCAGGTGCGGGTTGCCCAATTTTTCGAGCAACGCATTCATTCGTTCCAGGTTAAACTCAGCCCGGGCCAGTTCGCTGGCTTTTTTCAGGCTGTAATCAACAAAACTGTACAAGTAGTCAAGGGCTTGTTGGTAGCGGGTTTCGGTGTCCATTAATTCGATTCTAGTCGATTCTGGGTCAAATTCAAACCCCATGCTCAGGCCTTGCGTCCCAGCAGGCGGTCGGCCAGTTCGCGCAGGGCCACGCCCGCCTCTCCACGCGGGTTGGCCTGCTCGAGGCTGGAAAGCGCTTTTTCAGTCCATTTGCGTGATTTTTCTTGCGCGTAGTCAATAGCGCCCTCGTCTGCGAGCATCTGGGCTACCTGTTTTACTTCGCTCTGACCAATCGGGCCGCTTTGCCAGCGTTGGGCAAAAGGCCCGTTTTTTCCCAGGCCAAAGAGCACCGGCAGTGATTTTTTGCCCTCCAGCAGGTCAGATGCCGCAGATTTTCCGGTCACGGCTTCATCGCCCCAGATGCCGAGAATGTCGTCCTGCACCTGAAAAGCCAGGCCGAGCGCCAGGCCAAAGTTGCGATAGGCGCTTTCGGTGGCCGGATTGGCCCCGCCCAAAATGGCGCCTATCTGGCAGCAGCCTGCCAGCAGGGCGGCGGTTTTGCCTGAAATCATGGGCCAGTAATCTTCTTCGCTCAGGTCGAGGCGCTCTTCGTAAGAGATATCCATGTACTGGCCGCGAGTCAGGTCGAGGCAGGTTTCGTGCAGAGCGCGCGCGGCGTGCAGGGCGGTTTCTGCGGCGTAATTTTCTCCCAGGTCGGTCATGGCCAGGTTTGAGAGCACAAACAATCCGTCCCCGGCGTTAATGGCCTGAGGGATTCCCCACTTTGTCCACACGGTTGCGCGTCCACGCCGTTTTTCAGAGTTGTCTTGAATATCGTCGTGAACCAGCGAGAAATTGTGCACCAGTTCGACGGCAGCGGCGGCGGGCAGGGCTTTTTGCCAATCGGGCCCGTTCTCGATGCCTGCGGCGCACAGCAAGACCATTAGCGGGCGAATCCGTTTTCCGGTGGCTTCGGGGCCTGCGCCTTCGCCTGTCCAGCCCATGTGGTAGGTGAGCATTTCGTGGTACACGGCGGTGCGCGGATGATTCAGGCGGGCGACCTGTTTCTGCAATTCGCTTTCAATTGCAGGCAGCATGTGAGCAGAGAGGCTTTTGAGGGTCATTGCGTTTCCTATCGGCGGGAGATCTGGATGTTGTTTGAGAAGGGGTTGCCAGGGCCTGTTTACGCCTGAATGTGCCGGCTTTGCAGTTCGTTTTCCAATTGCGCTGGCGATTGGAAATGAATGACATCGAAGCCCAATTGTTGGGCGGCGGTGATGTTCTTGAGCGAGTCATCAATAAACAGGCATTCTTCGGCAGGGCGGCCTATTTTTTCAAGCATCAGGCGGTAGATGGCCGGGTCGGGTTTCACCAGGCCGACTTCGCCTGAAACCAGAATGTACTCAAAGAGTTGCAGAAAGTCGTAACGACGGCGCATGAGCGGGAAGGTCTCTGCCGAGAAGTTGGTCAGGGCGTAGAGCGGGTATTCGGCTTTTTTGAGCCGTTTTAAGATTGCTACTGTCCCCTCAATTGGGCCAGGGACAGAGTCTTCCCAGCGCTCGTGATAGGCGCGAATCAGGTCGGCGTAATGCGGAAATTGGGCCGAAAGGATGGCCACCCCCTCGGCAAAAGGCCGACCGGCGTCTTGTTGCAGATTCCATTCGGCGAAGTTGATTTCACGCAGAAAATGGTCAATCTCGGCGCTGGAGTTGAAGAAGGGGGCATAGAGTCGGTGCGGATTCCAGTCAATCAGCACACCGCCCAGGTCGAAGATGATCGTTTTCATGATGTTTTGACCAGTTTGTCGCTTCCCAACTCTGCCAAACTACCGGCCCCGCAGGCAAACATGGCGACTTCAATCTGGCGCTGGGTCAGGCGGATGGTTTCGATGACGGTTTCGGTGCTGACGGCGGCGGCTTTCAGGAAAGGCCCGGCCATGCCGCCCAGCGTTGCGCCGAGCGCCAGGGTTTTGGCAATATCCAGGCCGTCTTTCAGGCCGCCGCTGGCGAAAACGGTCATGTTGGGCAGGGCTTGCTTTACCTGCACAACTGACTCGGCGGTTGGAATGCCCCAGCCGACAAAACTGCCCGCCAGGCTGCGGGTAAATTCATCGGGGGCGCGGTACATTTCGACTTGCGACCAGCTTGTGCCGCCTGCCCCGGCCACATCAATCCCCTGCACACCGCATTCGGCCAGCAGTCTGGCGGTGCGCGCCGAGATGCCCCAGCCAACTTCTTTGGCGATGACGGGCACCTCCAGTCTGGCGCACACTGCTTCAATTTTCTTTGCCAGGCCTGCAAAGTTGGTATCTCCACCGGGCTGTACGGCTTCTTGAATGGCGTTCAGATGCAGGTAGAGCGCATCGGCTTCTATCATTTCAACGGCCCGGCGGCATTCATCCAGGCCGTAGCCGTAGTTGAATTGCACTGCTCCCAGGTTGGCGAAAAGCAGGATGTCGGGCGCGACCTGACGGACTTTGAAGGTCTCAGCCTGTTCGGGATGTTCAAGGGCCGCGCGCTGACTGCCTACGCCCATGGCAATGCCACAGGCCTGGGCGGCCTCGGCCAATCGGCGGTTGATGTCGCCTGCATCGCGGGTGCCGCCGGTCATCGAACTGATCAGGATGGGGGCCTTCATTTGACGGCGGAACAGGCTCAGGGTGGTGTCGATTCGCGCCAAATCCAACTCGGGCAGGGCCTCGTGAACAAACCGGTAGCGTTCGAGGCCAGACTCCAGTCCCGATTTGACATCTTTCTCTAAATTGATTTTGATATGGTCGGCTTTTCGTTCTTCAATGGGCGCAACTTTTGACATGCTCTCGTGTTCCTGTCTGTGTAATCTGCTGGTGAGAAACCCCCGAAAGGGTGTAAAATACCTGCTAACCTTTTCCAAATTGGAGGATTTTATGTCTGACACTTACAACGAAATCAAGGCCATCATTGTTGACCTGCTCGGCGTGGACGAGAACAAGGTGACGATGGAAGCCAGCTTCCGCGAAGACCTGGAAGCCGATTCGCTCGACCTGGTCGAGTTGATTATGGCCTTCGAGGACAAATTCGGTGCCGAAATCTCGGACGAAGACGCCCAGAAAATCACGACCGTGGGCGAGGCCGTGCGCTACATTGACAGCCACCGCTAATTCTTCACTCAACCGAAATTATACAACAGAGACGCCCGCGAGGGCGTCTCTGTGTTTTTTGTGCTCTCATTGCGAGCCGCCGGGTGTTTTTGCGGCGCGGTAATCTCCCGTTTAAGAAGCCACTCTGAGTTTTAGGAGATTGTTTCAGGTCTCGAACCTCGACCTTCGCAATGACAACCGCTACTTGAGCAGTTCGGCAATTTCTTCGGGGTGACGGGCCACGCGCACGCCAGCCGACTCGAGGGCCTTGATTTTGTCGGCAGCCGTGCCTGCGCCGCCTTCGATGATGGCTCCGGCATGTCCCATCCGCTTGCCAGGAGGCGCGCTTTGCCCGGCAATGAAGCCGACGACCGGCTTGCTCATGCGGGTGGCAATGTACTCGGCAGCCTTTTCTTCGTCGTTGCCGCCGATTTCACCAATCAGGACGACTTTTTCGGTCTTGGGGTCGTCGTTGAACATTTCGAGGCAGTCGATGAAGTTGGTGCCGTTGACCGGGTCGCCGCCGATGCCAACGCAGGTAGAAGCGCCCAGGCCGATGTTTTTCATGGCGTAGAGCACTTCGTACGTCAGCGTGCCAGAGCGCGATACTACGCCCACGTTGCCGGGGATGGCGATATTGCCAGGGATGATGCCGACTTTGGCTTCGCCAGGGGTCAGCAGGCCCGGGCAGTTGGGGCCAATCAGGCGCACATTTTTCTGGTCAAGGTAGTTGCGCACGCGCATCATGTCTTGCACCGGTACTCCTTCGGTGATGCAGATGACGAGGGGAATGCCAGCGTCGGCGGCTTCAAACATCGCATCGGGCGCAAAGCGGGCCGGGACGAAGATGATGCTGGCGTTGGCGCCGGTTACTTCGGCGGCCTTTTTGACCGAGTCGAAGACCGGAACTTTGCCCTCCACCCATTCTCCGCCTTTGCCGGGGGTGACACCGGCCACGACATTGGTGCCGTAGGCCAGCATTTGCTGGGTGTGGAAGAGTCCTTCGCTGCCGGTAATGCCCTGTACCAGCAGGCGGGTATTTATCAACGAGGATGCTCATGCTCAGGCTCCTTTGGCGGCATTGACGGCTTTTTGGGCGGCGTCTGCCAGGGTTTCGGCGGTAATCATGTTGGCATTGGCCAACAGGCGGCGGCCTTCTTCGGCATTGGTGCCTACCAGGCGAATGACCATCGGCACCCGCGGCTGAACTTCTTTCATCGCGGCCAGAATGCCTTTGGCAACCTCATCGCCACGGGTGATGCCGCCGAAGACGTTAAACAGGATGGCTTTGACATTCGGGTCGCTCAGGATGATGCGCATGGCTGCGGCGACTTTATCTGCGCCTGCGCCGCCGCCGATATCCAGGAAGTTGGCCGGTTCTCCGCCAAACAGTTTGATGATGTCCATCGTTGCCATCGCCAGGCCTGCGCCGTTGACCATGCAGCCGATGTTGCCATCCAGTTTGATGAAGGTCAGACCATATTTGCGGGCTTCAATTTCAGACGGGGCTTCCACGTCCAGGTCGCGCATTTCGTTCAGGTTGGGGTGGCGGAAGATGGCATTGTCGTCAATCAGCATTTTGCCATCCAGTGCAACCAGTTTGCCTTTGCTGATAACCAGCGGGTTGATTTCTGCCAGGGTGGCGTCGTTGTCACTGTAGGCCTGCCACAGCCCTTTGATGATTTCTCCGAAAGACTTCCAGTATTCGCGCGGCAGGTCAATGTTCGAGGCGATGTCGCGGGTCTGGTAGTCTTTGATGCCGAGCAGCGGGTCAATGTGGACTTTGATGATTTTTTCTGGCGTGGTGGCGGCGACTTCTTCAATATCCACCCCGCCCGCGGCAGAGGCCATAATCACCGGCTTCTTGGCGGCGCGGTCGTTGGTGATGCCCAGGTAGATTTCCTGGTCAATCGAAGCGGCTTCATCAACCAGCACTTTGCGCACGGGCAATCCTTTGATTTCCATGCCCAAAATCTGGGTTGCCAGTTGTTCGGCTTCTGCCGGGTCCTTGGCGAGCTTAATGCCGCCCGCTTTGCCGCGTCCGCCGACCAGAACCTGCGATTTAATCACAACGCGGCCACCGAGTTCTTCTGCAATGTGTTTTGCTTCGCCTGCGGTTGCCGCGACCCGTCCGCGTGGGATGGGGATGCCGTACTTGGAAAATATTTGTTTTGATTGGTACTCGTGGAGCTTCATTCGGTTGTTTCTCCCTGAGAAATGACTGGTGATTTAGACGACCAGACTTGCCAGCGCAGATTATACCACCGTAAAAAATCCGCAGATTGCGCGCTTTTGAAAAATTCTCCGGCTTTGCAATCTGCGGATTTTGAGCGTGCTCTCAATCAGGGCAGCCTGAAGCGCATCAGGCGGTTGCCGCCTGCATCGGAGACCCAGATGTTGCCGTCTTTATCGCTGGCAATGCCTGAGGGCAGACCAAAGGCAAAATATTCTGTGCCATAGTCGCCCCAGGTGCGCACGAAACTGCCATCCGCGTTGAACTCGATCACGCGATACCCTTCGGGGTCGGTGACGTACACATTGCCATTTGGCGCAATGGCGATAAAGGGTTTGTTCTCAAGCGATTCGCTGTACCAGCCCGCTATCGGCCATTCGGTCAGATACATGAACAGCATACCGCTGGCGTCAGATGAGAAGACTTGCACGCGCTGGTTCCAGGTATCGGTGACGTAGGCCAGGCCGTTGGAGTCGATTTTGACATCTACTGGCTCGTAAAATTCGCCTGCGCCGAATCCTTCACTGCCAAACTGAGTAAACAGGTTGCCGTTGGAGTCGTAAACCACGATGCGCTTGTTACCCGTATCGGCGACATAGACCCGCCCCTGCGAGTCAACCGTCAGACCGCGAGGCCCATACAGACCGCCGGGGGTATCGGTCAGACCGAAGACGCCCCACATGGTGATGAACTCTCCCTCAGCACTGAATTTTTGAATGCGGTGATTCCAGGTGTCGCTGACATATACCGACCCATCCGGCCCAACGGCTACGCCCCAGGGTTCGTTGAATGTGCCTGGCGCGGCGTTGCTGATATCCAGACCGCTAAAGGTGCCCCAGGCGCGAATCAGTTGTCCGTTGGCGTCAAACTGCTGAATACGGTGATTGCGTGAATCGGCAACGTAAATATCTCCGTTGGGCGCAATCGCAATCCCACGCGGGCCGTTGAACTGTCCCGGTTCGGTGCCGGCCTGCCCGATGACCAATTCGGCGGGCAGAAGGATGTTGCCGCCTTCGTAGGGGTCGGCTACCGGGGCGCTGGCTGGCGCAGAACCATACTGCCACAACATGGCGGCCACATCTTTACGGATGTAAAGCCGCATTCGGTCGGAGGGTTGCCAGTTTTCGTCGGTCACGGATGTCGAATTGACCGCCCGCCCGTAGCGGGTGTAATCCCGGTTGAGCCAGATGTCAAAAATCCCAGCTCTGATTTGCGGATTGCTGATGGCTTCCCAGATGCGCTCTGGAGTCAGGGCAAAGTAATCCTGGTTCGGCCAAACCATGCGGATATAGTCAAAGCGATAGTAGGCGTCGCCGACTACCGGCTCTATTTTGGAATAGTTGTTATCCCCAACGATGATGGCCGGGGCGTCTCGCAGGTCGCGCCCGGGTTGGTTGCCGTAGTAACGCGCATTACGGAAATCGCGCATGTACCACGACATCGGCCAGGAAACATCGTCGTCGTAGCCAACCACAATATCTCTGCCGCCATTGAGACGGTTTGAAAGTTGCTCCACCTGGCGCAGAACATCTTTGGTGCCAGTGTAACTGTGCGCATACACCAGGTACTCGCGTCCGCTGTCGTAGTTGACATACGTGGCGCGGAAAGAAGTCCGAATGGTGAGCAGGCCGAGCAGGGCGAATACCAGCAAGAGATGGACATAAACCAACTGCTTGAAAGGCCAGCCTTCAAGCCGGAAAACAAGGGCAATCCCGCTGCCGATGGTGGCAATCAATGCCAGGATGAAGGAGAGCGTTACCTGCAATTGGGCCAGTTCACTGCCGCTAAATGGCAGGACTTCGCCGAACAGCGGCAGCATCATGCCGACGATGCCAAAGGTGAAAACCAGCAGCAGCCCCAGCGTCAGCCAGATATTTTTCTCTCGCGCCAGGCGCCAATCGACCCGCTCAATCATTGAGCCAATCGTCAGGCCGCTAAAAAGCACCATCGGCAGGGACATGTGAAAGGTTAACCAGGGCATTTTTTCCCCGGCGATGCTAAAGGCGACAATGCTGGTAATCACCCACCAGACCAGCAGGGTGTACGTATTGGCCAGGTTGAGCGAGACCGAGTCTTGTTCTCCCCGTGAGCGGCTCCAGCGCCGGTAGCCAATAAACAGCCCCAGCAGGCTTGCCAGGAAGGGCAAAAATTCATAAACCGGAATTTGAATCAGGATGTAGTAGTACCAGGGCTGACTGCCCCGTTCGACCGCGTGCTGTTCAAGCCAGTAGCCCAGCGAACCCACCACCCCGGTGAAAAATCCGGCTCCGTTGGTAAAGAGCGTGGTGTAGAGCAGGGTGTAGGGAATCCAGTAAATCAGGGCCATGCGCCACCAGATTTCTTTGTTCCACCAGAAACCCAGCCAGAGCGTCAGCGCTACCAGCGGCACCAGGAACAGCCCGGTATGCAGCATGCCTTCGCTGCTGTAATCGAGCGGATTCCAGCCAACCATGTAAACCGGAATGGGGGAAAGATGCGGCAAAACCAGCGTGCCGAAAACCATCAACAGGTCAAACGAGCGTTCGGCCCGAATGGCCTGCCAGCCCAGTCCGCGTGCCAGGAAGAAGACGGTTGCAATCATGGCCGCCAGCATGAGCAAGAAGGAAATCAGCAGCGGGGTCAGCGAGACTCCGGCAGCGGCCTCTGGCCCGGGCAGGGTAGCCGCTTGCAGGTGGGCTTCGTCGCCTGCCTTGATGCCCAGGTAGAAGGTGGAGAGAAACAGGGCCGCACTCAGACCAAGTGAGACCAGAAAGCCGCTCAGGTTGAGCGATTTTTCGCTCCAATCGCGCTGTAAGACTCGCACCACAAAGAAGAGCGCCAGGAAAATCAAAATTTGAGCATTGTAAATGTAGCCGGTCTCTTTGGTCAAATAGTGCAAGACAAGCGAACCAGAAATCAGATAAATGTATTTACGCCCGCCTGTTTCAAAATAACGCAAAATGGCATACAGCATCACAAACAGCGAGACGCCTACATACGGGTCTTCGCGGGTGTAGCGCCCATAAAACAGCAGGAAAGGTGAAATCAGAGCCAGTCCTGCTGCGACCAGGGCGCCAGCGCGGCCCAGGTAGCGCCGCCAGAGCCAGGCCAGGGCCACCGTGGCGATACTGAACGTCACCGCCGGAATGCGGGCGGTAAAATCGCTGGCCCCAAACATGAAATACGACAGGGCAATCAGATGGAACTGCAATGGCCCGTGCATCATCGGGTTATGGATGTAGCCCTGACCCTGCGAGAAAGTCCACGAGTAATACGTGTGCAGGCTTTCGTCGTGGCTCATTACCCGTGTCCCCAGGTCGTAGAAGCGTGTAGCCACCGCCAGCAAAACGATGATAGCAAAAATAATCACCTCGTAGGTCAGCCAGGGCAGGGCAGGAGAGAGTTGCCGGTCGAGCCAGCCGTTGGTTTGTTCGGCGGTTGCCTCGGCCTCTGCAACGGTCTGATTGGTGCTCTCATCGTGCAGGTTGTCGTTTCCTGTTTCTTCAGATTCTTCGTTGGCCCCGTTTGCTGTAAGTTCTTCGTTGGTCATGTTGTCATTTCCTGATTTTCTTCTGTTTGCATCTCAGAAAGGCTTTTATACTGCAAAGTCGGTCTTCTGGCAAGTTTGTCTTGATTGTTTGTTTTCGTGTAGCCAATAAATACAAAACCTGTAAAAAGAAAAAACTATCGCAAACTCAAGCGCGAGAAGCCAGTTGCCCGCAGCCTGCCTGAATATCAATACCGCGGCGCATGCGAATAGTGCATGGGATGCCATTGCGTTCGAGCACTTCCTTAAAGACGGCGGCGCGCTCTTTTGTGGTGGCCTGTCCGCTATAGCCTGTAGTGGGGTTAAGCGGAATAGCATTGACATGGCACAATAATCCCTTGAGCAGGGAGGCCAGTTTTTGGGCTTCTTCGGGGGTATCGTTAACTTCGTGAATCAGCGCCCACTCAAAGGTAATGCGCCGCCCGGTTTTTTGGACATATTCACGGCAGGCATCAACTCTTCAATGTTGTAACGTTTATTGACAGGCATCATTGCAACCCGCTTGTCATCCTCGGCGGCGTGAAGAGAAACAGCCAGGTTGACCTGGCGTTTCTCCTCGGCAAAGCGCCGAATGGCAGGAACCAGTCCCGAGGTCGAGATGGTGAAACGCCGCGCGCCAAAGTTGTAACCATCCGGGTCATTTAAGCGGTCAATGGCCTGCATGGTGTTCTCGTAGTTGTGAAAAGGTTCACCCATGCCCATCAAGACAACATTTGTAACGGCTTCATTCTCAACCTGTAGCAGTTTGGCGTAATACATTACCTGGGCAATAATTTCTCCGCTTGAAAGGTGACGCAGAAAGCCCATCTGCCCGGTTGCGCAAAAGGTACAGCCCATAGCGCATCCGACCTGGGTACTGATACACAACGTCCGGCGGCGGTCGTAACGCATCAAAACGGCTTCAATCTGGCGGCCATCTGGCAGGCGGAAGAGCGTTTTGCGAGTCTGCCCATCGCTGGAATCCAGTTTCAGGGTTGGCTCAAGCACTTCAAAGCGCAGATGAGCGGCCATTTTGTCGCGCAGGCTTTTGGGCAGGTTGCTGAATTCATTCGGGCTTGTCCAGATGTTTTTATACAGCCCCTGCCAGATTTGGCGGGCGCGAAAAGCCGGTTCACCCCAGCCGCGCACCAGTTCGGTGAGCGCGGGCAGGTCAAAGTCATAGACCAGAGGAAGAGAAGAAGAATTGTTCAACTTACGCCACCAGCGTTGCCAGGTCGGGGGCGACCCGGTCGAGTGCGGGCCTCCAGGCCTGGGCCTGTTCATTTGTCGAAACACCCGAAAGCACCAGCGCGCACAGGCATCCTGCCGCCTGCCCGGCCAGAATATCGGTCTCGAGACGGTCGCCAACCACAAGGGCTTTTTCGCGGGCGATTCCCAGGCGCTCAAGGGCAAGTTCAATCATGGCCGGGCCGGGTTTGCCTGCCACAATCGGCTCAATGCCGCTGGCACTCACCACAACCGAATACCACGAACCCGCCCCTGGAATTTCGCCACGCGGCGTTGGGAAGGTTTTATCGGGATTACTGGCATAAAACGGGACACCGCGCCGCACCAGCAGGGTTGCTTCAGACATCTTCTGGAAGTTGATTTCCCGGTCAATGCCCATAACCACCGCCTGGGCTTGTTGAGCGTTTTCGACACCCAGAACCTCGAAGCCTTTTTCTTGCAGGCCGCGTTTCAGGCCGGTTTCGCCAATGGCAAAAACCGGGGTTCCGGGCGCAAAGCGGCGGGCCAGCAGGTCGGCTACCGCAATTGAAGAAGTAACGACCTGCCAGGGTTCGCAAGAGACGCCAAACCCGCGCAGTCGTTCCACATACTGTTCTGGCGTGCGAATAGAGTTGTTAGTTGCAAAAACCACCTTCAACCCGCGCTCAGCAATGCGCCGAAAGATGGACGCCAGGTCACCAATTGGGGCGTCCCCTTGCCACAAGACGCCGTCCATATCCAAAATCAGGCCTTCAACACTTTCAGGGAGCAAACTCATCAGAATATCCTTCAAAAAAAAGTCGCAGCAATTATACCGGTTTAACCAGGCAGGGCGCACCCGTTTGAGTGCGCCCGCCCGTTGGTTAAAAACGTTGTTTACTTGCTCACTTGCAAAACCTGGTCTACCAGGCCATATTCGACTGCCTGCTGGGCATCCAGATAGTAGTCACGGTCGGTATCGCGTTCAATTACTTCCAACGGCTGACCCGTATGCTTGGACATAATCCCATTCAGGAGCGATTTCAGACGCAGAATTTGCTTGGCCTGAATGGCAATATCGGTAGCCTGACCCTGCGCGCCGCCCAGCGGTTGGTGCATGTGGATGGTCGCATTCGGCAACGCGTAGCGGCGGCCCTTCGTCCCGGCAGTCAGCAGCACAGTACCAAACGAAGCCGTAACGCCCACCGCCACCGTGCTGATGGGGTTCGAAATCATCTGCATCGTGTCGTAAATCGCCAGGCCTGCATAAATGACGCCGCCAGGAGAGTTGATGTACATCTGAATTTCTTTTTCAGGGTCTTCGTGATTCAAGAAAAGCAATTGGGCCACAATCACATTGGCGACCTGGTCATCAATCGGCATCCCCATGAAAATGATACGCTCTTTGAGCAAGAGCGAGTAAATATCATAGGCGCGTTCACCGCGGCCCGAAGACTCGACGACCATTGGAACAAGGTTGTTGAAATTTGGAATCATGGTTCCTCCTCAGTAATGGCGCAATGATACCCGTTTTTTGTTTGAATCACATTAATTTTCAAAGAAAGGCTGCCCGTTTTTTTCGGACAGCCTTTCTTCAGGATAGAACAAGCCTGCGGATTACTCCGTTTTCCTGGCAGATTTCTTTTTCGGGGCTTTTTCCGTTTCGGCGGCTTGCTCGCCCTCGGACTCAGCCTTGGCCTTTTTCGCCTTTTTAGCAGGTTTTTCCTCGCCTTCGGTCGCCTCTTGCGCCAGCGCCGGGGCCGATTCGAGGGCCTGGCCGGTGGCAATGGCCTTAACGCGATCCAACACCTTGCGGGTGGTCAGGCGATTTGCAGCATCCATCACCACCGCGTCCACCAGTTCGCGGGGCGCTTTTTTGCCGTTCTTGGTTCGTTTGGCAAATTCCTGGTCGTAGAGCGAAAGATTCATCCAGGTCTGCTGGAATTCTTGCGAAACTTCCTCTTCGTTCAGTTCAATTTTTTCTGCTTTAGACAGTTCGTCCATCACCAGGCCGCGCTCGAGGCGTTTTTTCGCCACCGGCCTGACTTCATCGGCCACAAACTGTTCCTGGGTTGTTTCGCGCACGTGCAGGTAGGTTTCAAAGTCCATCCCCTGGCGGGCCAGGCGGTTTTTCAGGTCTTCGACCACATGCTCGGTCTCGTGCTCAAGCACCTGGGGCGGGTACTTGATTGTCGCGCCTTCCATGATTTTATCCAGCACGGTCGCGTAAAAGTCATCATCATATTTCTCCTGCGATTCGCGCTGAATGTTTTCGTACAGGCGCTGGCGCAGTTCTTCCACTGTTTCACCCATGCCAGTCTTTTTGGCAAACTCATCATCCAGGTCGGGCATCAAGACGGCGCGCACCGTTTTGACGGTGACTTCAAAAATAACCGTCTGCCCGGCCAGGCTCGAATC
>CAZNCT010000045.1:13804-25566 GCA_964571615.1 uncultured Anaerolinea sp.
CGACCAGTTGCTTGGCGAAGCCGCTAAAGGGGAACTCGTCTTCGCGGTCTTCGGTGCGGATAACAATTGCAAACCCTTTGCGCTCAACGGCGGGTTCGTCGCCTTCAGCCGCATCGGCCTTGCGGCCGGTTACATCCAGCAAAACATAGTCTTCCAACTGTACTTCGCGCTCGACCGTTTCGGTTTTGGCATACATGCGCCGCAGATTTTGAATTTCAACATCCACCTCGCTTTCGGGCGGGGCCTGCCATTCGTAGGCGTGGCGCACCAGCGAGTAATTGCCCAAATCGACTGTCGGCGCAAGCGGCACCAGGAATTTGAAGGTCGGCGGCTCAAGTGAGCTGACATCTTCTAACTGGCCCATCGCCGCCGGTTCGATGTTGGCTTCTTTAAGCGCAGCGGGGTAGATTTCATCAACAAGCAATTCAACCGCCTGCTCGACAATTGCGCCCTCGCCGTAGTAGCGCAGGACAATTTCGTAAGGCGCTTTGCCGGGGCGGAAACCCGGAATTTTGGCTTTTTCCGCAATCTTACGCGCGGCGCGGCGCTTGGCCGCTTCCATGCGCTCGGTTTCAACTTCGACAACCATTTCCATCTGGTGGTCTTCGCGGGGGGTAGTGACGATATTCAAAGTAATTCTTCCTTCCTTGGGAGAAAAGTGCTATAACTGCTGGCTGGTGGGGACGGCGGGACTTGAACCCGCACGCCTCGCGGCACTTGATCCTAAGTCAAGCCTGTCTGCCAATTCCAGCACGTCCCCGAACGGGCGCAACGATTATAAGCGAGAGACCCATTGGCGTCAATAAACCAACTCAAAAAAGGGGTATAATGCGCCTCTTGCCATCTTTGCTGCTGGAGTAAATTGCCTGTATGAGTCGAGTAATTAACCCGGATTCTGCCGGAAAAGAACGCACCCAATTGACCAAAGGAATTGTCCTCGCCATTCGAGAACTGGCCCGCCAGAACGACACCGGCCCCGAATCGCGCGATATGGCCGCCTTTATTGCCCTGGCCCTGGCCGAGATTGCCGCAGGGATTGATGTCTCCGTGGCCGCCTGGGAGAAACGCGGCTACTGGGTCAAGGCCGACCGTTTTCGGATGGAATGGCTTTGGACCGGTCAATACGCCGAAAAAATGAAGGCCGCCGTATTGGCTGACGACTGGGCCGCCATTGCCGTCACCATGAGCCAGGTGGCTGCCAAACTTGTCAAAGTCAATCTTCCCGCCGGGCATCGCCTGGGGCGGCCCTGGGTGGGAGCCTGGAAAAAACTGACCCAGCCATGAAAACTGACCCCGATTTGCTGGCTCGTACAGCGCCATCGCGACCACCGGCGGCCCTGTCTAACTACCAGCCTATCCGTGTGCCATTGCGTGAAGATGGCTTTTCACGTTTCAAGCGCGGCCTGGGCTGGGGCTGCGGATGGATTTTCCTGCTCTCGTTGCTGGCCCTGGGCCTGTATTTTTTTGCGCCGGCCCAAACCACCCTGCTGGTGCTCGGTGTGGATGGTGGACAGGGGCGCGGCGACCTGGGCCGCAGTGATACCATCATCCTGGCGGGGGTCAATCCGCTTTATCCCAGTGTTAACCTGCTTTCCATCCCGCGTGATTTATGGGTTGAACAACCGGATGGCAGTCAGAATCGCATCAACACGGCGTTTTTCTTTGCCGAAGCCGAACAGCCTGGCTCAGGCGCGCGCGCAGCCGGACAGGTGGTTTATAAAAACTTTGGCGTGCCGGTGGATTATACGGTTGTCCTGCGCATGGATGGCCTGGTCGGAATTGTGGATGCGCTTGGCGGCGTCGAAATTGTATTGCAGGCGCCCAATGCCGGCTACCCCGCCGGGACTCACCGTCTGAACGGTGAGCAAGCCCTGGCCTTTGCCCGCAACCGCAGCGGCAGTGATGACTTTGGACGGATGCAGCAAGGACAAATTCTCCTGCGCGCGGTCATGCGCGAAATACTCAAACCAGCCTCCTGGCCAAACCTGCCTGCCTTTTATCTGGCGGTTCGAGAGGCTGCCCAGTTCGATATTCCTGTCTGGCAATGGCCGCGCCTGGGTCTGGCCCTTTTACGGGCCGGGCCTGCCGGGATTGAAACCCGTGCCATTGAGCGCGAAATGGTGACCCCTTTCACCACCGAGGCTGGCGCACAAGTGCTGGCTCCCAACTGGGGGAGCATTCTGCCGCTCGTTCGCGAATTGTTCGGGCACTAAAAATGACAGGATGCAGGGATAGCGTTGCATTTTACAATCAAAAGGCGGATACCCGCGATAAAAGGTATCCGCCTTTTGATTCTTAGCGTTGGATTTTTAAGGAAGTGTATAGGTCACAATCAGACGGATGCCGCTGCCGAGACGAACCATGTCGGCAATCCCGTTGCTATTGGTTGCCATGTCATTGAACTGAACACGGAAACGCGCCCGCGAACCACCGACCATGGCTTGCAACTCTGTGCGCAGATCGGCGGCAGCAAAAGTCGAGCTCAATTCACCGGCGTTGCACCAGCGAACAACGGCCCCCAGCGCCGAACCGCTGAAAAAATCACCGCTATCGAGCGCACCGTAATTTTGCGGGTACATGCGCAAACAGCCCAGCGCAAACGGCGAACCGAGCATATCGTAGTTTGAAAAATTGACTCGCACTTCGGTAATGCTTGCTCCGGCAGGGATGGCGGAAATATCGAAGGTCAGGAAAGCCTGGGAAGAAACATTCGTATCGACATCGCCGACATTGGTCACGCCCAATACCGTGCCATCAGAACGCACCGAGCCGCTTTCGCCGGGCAGCAGGGTGACTTCAACCTGGGCAATTGCCGGGGGCAAAACAACCACCGGGGTGGGCGTCGGTGTGACCGAGGCAGTCGCCGTTGGAGCGACCGCTTTGATATCCACCCAAAACGAACCGGTCGAAAGCCCAAACAAAACCCCGGCGCTGTCGCGCAAGCGCCAGTGACCGCGATAACTGCCCGCTGTCGTTGGGGCGGTCAGGCTGACCGAGACATCGACCGTTTGCCCGGGGGCGACCGTGCCGGTCGTCAGCGGCTGGGCATCGGGGCCGCCCATCTTGTCGCCGCGGTCAAATACCAGGGCGTAACTCGAGTTCCAGGTGCAGGAACCGATATTTTTGAGCCGCCAGGTCTTGACAAACGTGCCGCCAGTCACGATGCTGGTGCCATCTGGAATGGTGACATCCTGAACAAAAGATGCCAGATTACAGGGGATGGGCGTAAACGTGGGGCTGAGCAGCGGCGTCGCTGAAGGCGGGGCCTGGGTAACCGATGGCTGGGGTGTGGCGGTGGCCGCCTGGGCCGTTGGAACTGCTGTGGTTGGCTGGGCCAGCGCCACCCGGGTCAGTTCCGCTTCGACGGTTTGGGCTGCCAGTGTAAAGGCCTGGTCGGGCCCGGCAGGGGTGGGGGTGGCTGCGCCGCCTGGCAGGTTGCAGGCCATCGCACTAATCAGGAGCGCGATGACAGCCAGATAAATTCTTTTGTTCATAATTCTCCTCCGAATGAATGGCGTTTGCATTCAGAGTGTAGCAAATTCACCAGGGCGCGTCAATGACAGGACGATTTCAATGGGAGGATTGGGGGAGGTTAAAACAGCGCCATCTGCCGGGCAGGGCTGCGCCCATCGAGCAGGATAAACGGCGCGGCGCGCTCGGGGTTGATGCCCAGGGCGCGCAAACCTGCCAGGTCGCGCAATTTGCCTGCGCGGCGGGCCTTCAAAATGGCCTCGGCGCCTTTGGGGCCAATGCCCGGCACGCGCAGCAGGTCGCGCCGCCCGGCGCGGTTGAGTTCCACCGGCGTATGAACCAGGTTGGTTTGCGCAAAGGCAAGTTTCGGGTCGGCAGTGAGCGGCAGGCTGCCATCCGCCGCAAAGGGCAGGTCTTCCAGGTCAAATCCGTAATCGCGCAATAAGAAGGAAGCCTGGTACAGGCGGTGTTCGCGCAGTGGATTGACGGCGGCCTTGTTTTCGAGCGGGGTGTCGCGGACGGGGTGAAAAGCCGAGAAATAAGCGCGTTTCAGGCCGATGTTTTTGTTCAGCCAGGCGGTGGTGGTCAAGAGTTCCAGGTCGCTTTCGTCGGCCCCGCCGGCCACAAACTGGGTGACGGTGGAGGGCCAGCGGCCTTTCCAGGCCTGGCGCGGGTTCTCGGTGCGCCGAATCTCATCGGCCCACCTGAGCGGCTGGAGCAGTTCATCGAAAAAAACCTTGCGCGGCGCCAGGCGGGCCAGCCTTTCGGTATTGGGGGCTTCAAGGTTCACCGAAACCCGGTCGGCCAGCAGCATGGCGCGTTCCACCTGGGCGCGCTCAGCGCCCGGCATGACCTTGAGATGCAGGTAGCCGCGAAAGCCCAGGCGGTTGCGCAGGATGTCGGCGGTATCGAGCAATTTGTCCTGGGTCTGGACGCCACCGGCGGCGATGCCCGAACTCAGGAAAACGCCCTGCGCCAGCCCGGACTGATGCAACTGCATAAACAACCTGGCAAACTCCTCCGGCTGAAAGGTGGCGCGCCGAAAATCGCGCCCGGCGCGAAAGGGGCAGTAGAAACAATCGCGCTCACAGGCCGAGGAGAGCAGGGTCTTGAGCAGTTTGATGCTCTGACCATTTGGCATTTGGGCCGGGTGCACAAAAACATGTTCCTCTTGTTTTTGCGTAAAACAGGCTGGCTTTTGCTCCAGGTCTGGCTCAAACGTCATCTGACTGGAGAGCAGCTTCAGGCGGGAAATCGCGTCCATAGATTGATTATAGAACAAATATTCTGTAAATACAAGAGGTCTGCTTTATGCTAAACTTGAAACACGCGCCGCAATGACCGCCCCAAAAAGAGATTGCATGAACGACCGCCACGAAAGCCCTTTTCCCAGGTTCACCAAAATTGCTATGATTGCGCGCTGGAAACCCGTTCACCTGGGCCAGGCGGCGGTGCTTCGCGGGCTGTGCGCAGCTGCCGAAAGCGTGACCCTGGGCATTGGCAGTTCCAACCGTTATAACGCCCGCAACCCCTTTACCCTGACCGAAACCCAGGATATGCTGGCCCTTACCCTGGCCGGGCGCGAAAACGTGACCGTGATTGCCGTGCCCGATTTGGACGACGGCCCGCGCTGGCGGTTGATGGTGCGGGAAATGTTGGGGGAGCACCTCGACCTGTTTGTCACCGACAACCCTTACGTTGCCAGCCTGCTAGCCGAGTTCTATCGGATCGAACGTCCCGTCGCCTTTGTACCGCCAAACGAGCGGATTCGCGTCAATGGCACGATGGTGCGCGAAGCCATGGCGCGCGGCGAAAACTGGCAAGCGCTGGTGCCGCCCGAAATTGCGGAATACATCTCCAGCCGCAAACTGGATGAGCGCCTGCGGCGCGAATTTGGCTTGCAAATTCTGGCAGATGCGGTAAAATACAAATAGTGTAAAAAATACACTTACAAAGAGACCTGTCAGGTCTACCCAATTTTTACAGGAGGCTTTTTATGTATTCATGGGATGAAGATACCAGCGATTGGCGCGGCACAGCCCACTATGCCTACAAACCTGCTGCGCCCGGCTCAAAAAGGGGAGAGGCCGCCGAACGCGCCAAAGCCTCGGGGCCGCGCACCTACGGGGGCAAAACCGGCCCAAATGAAAAAATCATTGACCCCAAAAAGCAGATTCGCTCGGAGTCGAAAAACCCCATCATCATCGCGGTCGATGTGACCGGTTCGATGGCCTCCTGGCCGGCTGAAATCTTCGACCGCCTGCCGCTCCTGTTCAACACCCTGTCGCAATACCGGCCCGATGTCGAAATCTGCTTTGCCGCCATTGGCGATGCCGCAGTGGACCGCTGGCCCTTGCAGGTGACGACCTTTGCCAGCGGCTTCGACCTGGAACAATTGCTCGGCGCCATCTACGGCGAGGGCGGCGGCGGCGACGCGCCCGAAAGTTATGGGCTGTTTGCTCATTGGGTCAATACCCATGTCGAAGTACCGAACGCCGAAGAAATGCCCTTCCTGATTGTCTTTGGTGACATCACCATGCACCCGACCGTCCCGGCGGCCCAAATCAGCCATTACCTGGGAGACAAAGCCCAGGACGTTGACGCAATTGCCGAGTGGCAGCAGGTGGCCCGCAAGTGGAATACCTGGTTCCTGCGCCGCCCAACCGGCAAGCCCGGCGACCAGGTGGATGAGCAATGGGCCCGGGCGATTGGCGGGCAGAAAATCATTCGCATCGAAGATGAACAGCGCGCGGTGGATTATGCCATGGGCCTGATTGCGCGTTCGTGGGGCTACTTTGGCGATTTCCAGGACAACATGCGCGCCCGCCAGGATGAAGTCAAAGTGGAGCAGGTTAGCAAGGTCATCAAGATGATTTGCCCGACCTGCGGCGGGCCTATCCCGACCACGGCCAGCGGCCTGTTCAAGTGCAGTTATTGCGGCACAACGCTAAAACTTTCATAATTCACGGGTGGGGGCGGCAGAGATTGTGTCGCCCCTGCGGCAAATACCATGAAAATCTCTGCAATTGTCACTGTTCCGCCGTATGCGCCTTTCATCGCCGAGGTGGCCGCGCACCCGCTCATCAGCGGATTGCGGCTGAACACCGTCATGCCCTTGCGCGAGGGGCCGGGCGAGGCCCTCGACCGGCTCTCAAAATTCGGCCAGCCGCTATGGGTCGATTTGAAAGGCCGCCAGCTGCGCGTGGTCGGCGCGGCCATCCCGCCCTTTAGCGAACTCTTTCTCAGCCACGCCATTCAGGTTGAAACCCCCGTGGAGGCTTTTTTCAGCGACGGGCGCGAAATGGGCCGCATCGTGGCCGTGGATGGCAAGCGGGTCATCCTCGAGGATGGCCCGCGCCGCTTAATCGGCCCGGGAGAATCGGTCAACATCATCCACCCCTCGCTCAAAATTGAAGGCACGCTGACCGACACCGACCGGGCCTACCTGTCCGCAATGCGTGAACGCGGCCTGAAGAATGTGATGATTTCTTTTGCCGAAAGCCCCGCCGATGCCGACGAGGTGCGCGAACTTTTGCCGGGGGCCGAAGTGGTGCAAAAAATCGAATCCCTGCGCGGGCTGGATTACATCCGCCGTGAGGGCGCCCGGCATGGACGCCTGATGGCCGCCCGGGGTGACCTGTATGTTGAGGTCGTGCGCCCGCACCGCATTTTGGAGGCGCTGAAAACCATCATCCGCGCTGACCCGCAGGCGATCGCCGCCAGCCGCATCCTCGATTCGCTGGCTTACCAGCCGGTGCCCGAATCGGCAGACCTGGGTGATGTGGGCTTCCTGCTCGAAATCGGCTACCGCACCTTCATGCTCGGCGACCAGGTCTGCCTGAAACGTGATTCGGTCATCGAAGCGTTGAATTTGTTGGCCGAAATTGGCAAAAACAGTTTCTAACATGCGTATCGCCGTTTGTCAGGTCAACCCCACCCTTGCCGACCTCCCCGGGAATGTCAGCCTGTGCTGGCAGGCTGCCCGCCAGGCCGCCCGCCAGGCCCCGGATTTAATCGTATTCCCTGAAATGGTCATCCCTGGCTACCCGCCGCGTGACCTGCTCTATGACGAGGATTTTGTTGCGGCCACCCTGGCCGCCTCGGCTGACTTCGCCGCCCGCTGTGAGGGGTTGCCGCCGGTGCTGTTTGGCTCCATAGCGCGCAAGCCCGGCCTGCCCTCAAAGAACCGCCTGCTGCCGGGCCTGCTGAATGTGGCTTACCTGGCCCAACACGGCAAAATGCGGATTGCCGCCGAAAAACGCCTGCTGCCGGTCTATGATGTCTTTTACGAGCCGCGCTGGTTTGCGCCGGGGGGCTTTCATCCGCCGCTCGAGATCAAGGGCCGCAAGATCGGCGTTTTGATTTGTGAAGACCTGTGGGACGAAGATTACGACATTCATCCCGCCGCCGAACTCCAGGCCGCCGGGGCCGAAGCGCTGGTTTGCCTGTCGGCCTCGCCCTACCGCCAGGGAATTTTTGAAAAGCGCCTGGCCCAGGCCCGCCGCGCAGCGGGGCAGGGGATGGCCTCGACCAGCGCCGGGGCAAACACCCTGCCGCTGGTGTTTGCCAACCTGGTGGGCGCCAACGATGAATTGATTTTTGACGGGCGCAGTTTTGCGCTGGAAGGGGAGGGGGTTCAGTCTGGCAAGGCTTTTGAGCCGGATATTGTAATCTTCGACATTTGGCGCGCAAACCCTGAATTGCCAGGCCCGAAGACAGACCTGTCTGTGACTGAAGAACTCACCTCGGCCCTGGTTCTGGGCATTCGCGATTTTGCGGTCAAGAATGGACTTAAGCGCGCCTTCCTGGGCGTCTCGGGTGGGATTGACTCGGCCCTGGCGGCGGTTTTGGCCGTCAAAGCCCTCGGCCCCGAAAATGTGACCGGTGTCGCCATCCCGTCCCGTTTCAGCGACCCGCGCTCGACCGAAGCGGCCCGCCAGCTGTGCCAGGCGCTCGGCTGCGGGTTTGAAGTCATCCCGCTGGAGCCGCTGCACGCAGCCGCCGAGCAGACTCTTTCGCACTTTTCCGGTCTGCCTGCCGGAACGGTGCTGGAGAACGTCCAGGCCCGCCTGCGGATGGTCATCCTGATGGGCTACGTCAACCAGTTTGGCGGCTTTCTGCTCAACACCAGCAACAAAACCGAACTAGCCCTGGGCTACTCAACCCTGTATGGCGATATGGCCGGGGCGCTCTGCCCGCTGGCCGACCTGACCAAGCCGCAGGTGTATGAATTGGCGCAATTTTTGAATGAAGAATTTAGAATGCAGAATGCAGAATCTTCCCCTGGAAATTTGCATTCTGCATTCTGCATTCCGCATTTTACGCTCTCCCGCCCGCCCAGCGCCGAACTGCGCCCCGGGCAGGTGGATCCCTTTGATTACGAGACAATTTCGCCCGAACTGGAGAGCATCCTCCAGGCGGATGGCAGTCATCCGGCCCTGAAACGCGCCGAGCACAAACGCTGGCAATTTGGGATTGTCTTGAAAGTCAGCGAACGCGCCTTTGGCACCGGGCGCATGATGCCGGTCACGAAGCGCTGAGTTATTGTAAAAGGACGGTCTAAGCACTGTCATTGCGAGCCACCCGCTCCTGGCCGGGTGTCATTGCGAGCGATAGCGAAGCAATCTCCGCTTAAACGGCTGGGTCTGGTCGAGCGGGCTGGTTCCGTTAGAGGGGAGATTGCTTCGGGGCAAAGAGCGCCCCTCGCAATGACGCGGAGTGTGGTGTCATTGCGAGCGACTTTGTGCTAAACTGTTATGAACCCGGACAGCAAAACAGGGAGTCATCATGGGCGAAACAAACCTGAACATCAGCGGAACAGTTGGCAAAAACGTGGTGGTTGGCGACCACAACACCGTCATTGAAGTCAGCGGCGATTTGATCTTCAACGCCGCCCAGGCGGCAGCCCTCAAAGCGCGCGACCTGCGCAAGATGTTGCGCGTATTGGTGGTGCTGGCAAGCCCGGTTTTTGACCCGCGCAACCCCGGGCATCGCCCAAGCCCGCTCGACCTGCTGGCAGAGTGGCGGCGGCTGGCAGACGCCGTCAGCGCCAGCGGCGCGCCAATTGCCCTGATTCGCCTGACCCCGCCAACCCTTGAAGCCCTGCGCTATGCGCTCTCACCGCGCGCCGTTGAGCAGGGGCTGTACCCACACGTCCTGCACTTCAGCGGACACGCCTGGCCGGAAGGCCTGCTGTTTGAAGACCAGTACGGTGGCATGGACGCCGTCAGCACCCCGCGCCTGCTGGCGGAACTGCGAGACTGCCCGCCGCTTGACCTGGCGGTTTTCAACGCCTGCCAGAGCTCCGAATACGCCTTCTCTGCCGCCCAGGCCTTCAGCGCCTCCGGGCGCGCCCGGGCCGCCATCGGCCACCCCGACCCGGTGCGCGACGACGAGGCGATTCAATTTACAGCCAGTCTCTATGCCGAACTGGCGCGCGGCGGTTACCCGCTCGCAGAAGCCTTCCAGCGCGCCAGCCGTCAGGTCAGCACCCATGCGCCCCAGCGCTTTGGCGATGGAAGCCTGGCCTTCAGCGGCCTGCAGGCGGGTGAGCCGCTGGTCGAAGACAACCTGCCGCCCGGCAACCTGCCCTCGCGCAACACCTTTTTCTTTGGGCGCGGCGCGGAACTGCACAGCCTGGCGCGCATGCTGGACGAAACGCCCCATATCGGCGTCTTGAGCGGCGTAAGCGGCATTGGCAAGACCTCGCTGGCCCTTGAAGCCGCGCATCGCAACGCCTGGCGCTTCCCCGGTGGGATGGCTTTTGGCGATGGGCGCGGCGCGCCCTCGGCAGAATTCATCCTGCGCGGCATGGCCTCTGCTCTCGAACTGCCCGCCCAACCCGGGCAAGCGCCCGAAGAAGCCCTGGCGGCCCTGGCGCGCCAACAGCCAACCCTGTTCGTGCTCGACAACCTCGAAGACCTGCCTGCGCCCGACCTGGCGCGCCTTGCATCTTTCCTGCGCCGCCTGGGACGCGGCAGCGCCGCCCTGGTGACCCTGCGCCCGCCCGCGCCCACTGCTGACGACCTGCCCGCCGCCCGGCCCATACCCCTCAGAGACGGGCTGGCCCTCGAAGATGCCGCCCGCTATGTGCACGCCCTGGCAGGGCGTCACAATGCGCCCAGCCTTCAGCGCGGCGACCTGGCCGCCCGCCTGGCGCATGCCTGTGGCGGACACCCGCTCATTCTTGAACAAGTGGTTGCCCTGGCGCGCAAACGCCCACTGGCGCACATGCTCGAGTCGATTCAGTCGTTGGGTGAGGACTATCTCAAAATTTTGCGGATGGTGCTGGACTGGTCGCTGGAGGCGCTCGACGACGAAAAAGCGCGCGAAGCCCTGGCCTGTCTGCCGATTTTTGGGGCTGGCTCCTGCACCCCGGCCGCCCTGGCCGCCGCGCTCGATATGCCGCCCGGCGTGCTTTATCCGCTGGCCGACAAACTGCGCGAAGCCGCCTTGCTGGTCTTCGACCCGCGCTACGAGCGCTACGAATGGCACGCCAGCGTGAGCGATTACGCCCGCGCCGCCCTGCGCCTGCCCGATTTCGACGCTCGCTGCCAGCGCGCCCTGGCGCAAATTTGCGATGTGTTTGACAATTTGCCCAGCAGCGCCGACCCAAGTACCCGCCCCGACCTGCTCAACGACCTGCTCAATCTGAGCCTGCGCGCCGATTGGGCCGCCGAACAACCTGACGGCGAACCCCTGGCCCGCCTGGCGACCTCCCCGCGCAACTGGTGGGTCATTCTTTCGTATCACACTGCCTGGCGGGGCTGGCTTGAAAAAGCCATCGAAAAACCAATTCAAGACCGGCGATTAAAAGCCAACGTGCGAAAAGCCATCGGCGATGTGCAACAATTCCGAGATGATAGAGACGCCGCGCTGGTCAGTTACAACGAAGCCCTGAAACTCTTGGAAATCGGGGATAAATTGGGCGAAGCCAACGTGTACCAGTCGTTGGGACGTATGCAGATATTCAGCGGGCAGGCGCAGGAAGGCTTACAAACGCTGCAAAACGCGCTAACGATTTATGGTCAAATCGGCAGTATCAGCGGCCAAGCCAATATTCTATTTTTTGTAGGGACGCTTTATGCCGACAATGGACACCTTGAAGAAGGCGCAAAGTTGGTTGCCAGCGCAGTTGAGTTGGGTGAAAGAATTGACCCCAATCATCCTGTCACAATTTATATGCGCGAGGTGTTACGGAAAATTGAGAGTCAAAAAAATACAAGTCAGTAGTCACTGTCATTGCGAGCCGCTCCTGGCCGGGTGTCATTGCGAGGAGGACGATAGTCCGA
>CAZNCT010000046.1:0-4371 GCA_964571615.1 uncultured Anaerolinea sp.
GCCTGGCCGAGGATGTCTGGCCCGAAGATGGAGAAAACCGTTGAGGCGATTGCCAGGACGATGACCAGGATGGTGACCAGTTTGTAAGCGCCCATGTAGGCGATGAGTTTTTGAATGGTGCCTTTGAAATCGCGGGCCGATTCGCCTTTCATCATGGCCATTGGCCCGCCGCGCCCAAAGGGGCCGGGGCCGCCCATCCCCGGGCGCTGGTTGTTTTTGGTGTTGTTGGCGTGGGCGTTCATGCTAATTCCTCCTGGCTCAACTGCGAGAGGGCGATGTCGCGGTACACTTCGCAGGTTTCCATTAGTTCTTGGTGGGTTCCTTTGCCGACGATGCGGCCTTCGTCGAGGACGATGATTTGTTCGGCGTTTTTGATGGTTGCAACGCGCTGCGAGACGATAAAGACGGTGCTGGCCGAAAGGTGCTCTTTCAGGGCGCGCCGCAGGGCGGCGTCGGTTTTGAAATCGAGGGCCGAGAAACTGTCATCAAAAATGTAGATGGGGGCTTTCTTGACCAGGGCGCGCGCAATGGCTAAGCGTTGGCGCTGTCCGCCTGAGACGTTGGTGCCGCCCTGTGAGATTTCGGTTTGCAATCCTTGTTCGCTGCTGCGAATAAACTCAGCGGCCTGGGCGATTTCGGCGGCTTTTTCGAGCTCTTCAAGGCTGGCTTGTTCGCCCCCAAAGCGCAGGTTGCTCTCGATGTTTCCGCTAAAAAGATTGCTGCGCTGGGGCACATAGCCTATTTTCTCGCGCAGTTCGGCTTGCGGCAGGCTGCGAATATCCAACCCGTCAATGCGGATTGCCCCGCCGGTGACATCGTAAAAGCGCGGAATCAGACTGACGATGGTGGATTTGCCTGAGCCGGTTGTGCCAATGAAGGCGGTGGTCTGGCCGGGCTGGGCGGTGAAGGTGATGTCGTGAAGCACATCCGCTTCGGCATCGGGGTAGTGGAACGAGACGTGCTCAAACTCGACCCGGCCCCTGAAATCGGCCCCAAAGTGCTGGGGTTTTTCGGGTTCCAGAATGCTGGGTGGTGTGTCGAGCACTTCCGCAATGCGGTTGGCTGAGACCGAGGCTCTTGGCAGGATGATGAACATCATGGACATGAACATGAAGGCAAAGAAGATTTGCATGGTGTATTGCATGAAAGCCATCATGTCACCGACCTGCATTTGCGATTGTGCCACCTGGTGCGCCCCGACCCAGACGACCAGCAGGGAAACTGCGCTCATCAGGAACATCATCACCGGCATCATGATGACCATGACACGGCTGACAAAGAGCGAGTTTTCAGTCAGGTCGCGGTTGGCCTTATCGAAGCGTTTTTCTTCAAATTGCTGGCGGTTGAAGGCCCGCACCACCATCATGCCGCCCAGGTTCTCGCGCACGACCCGGTTCAGGTTGTCAATGTAGGTCTGAATGAGTTGGAAGCGCGGCAGGGTTATGGCAAAAATGCTGATAATCAGCCCGAGCAGGATGGCGACCATCAGGGCGATAATCCACCACATTGAGGCGGCGGTGCTCAGGGCGCGCAGCATCCCGCCGATGCCGACGATGGGAGCGTAGAAGACCATGCGCATTACCATCATGGTGACCATCTGCAATTGGGTCACATCGTTGGTGGCGCGGGTAATCAGGGATGCGGTGGAGAACTGCTCAATTTCGGCGTTGGCAAAGTCGGAAACGCGCGTAAAAACAGCGTGGCGCAAATCGCGGGCCACCCCGGCAGCCACCCGGGCCGAGAGCAAGCCAACCAGAATGGTTGCGGTAACCGAAACCAGGGTAATCAGCAGCATCCAGCCCCCAGTGCGCAGGATGTATCCGCTTTGCAGGGCGGCCATGTCGGCGCCCAGGGCTTCATATTCGGCTTTGGCGGCGGCAATCCCCATCTGGGCGGTCATGTGTTCGCCCAAAGTTGCAAATTGTTCCTGAATGGCCGCGCTCATCTGGGCGCGTCGTTCGGCAGGGATTTTGGCAATTGCCGCAAACAGGTTGGTATTGGGGCCAATTTTGCCGGGGTCAAATCCCAGCCCGGCGGCCATGCCAGCGGCTTTTTCGGGGTCGTTTTGGATTTGTTGGATGAAAGTAACCGTCAGCAATCCGCGCTCCATCACCCGGTTAAGCGCATCCATTTGGGCCGGGTCAAGAGTTTGCAAGACATAGATTGCCCGCCCATCCAGTCCGGGATATTTCTGAACGTATTCAGCATACTCTGGCGCTGAGGGTTCCAGCCGTTGGTAGGCGCGCTCCACCTCGGCCTGGTCGTTGGCACTCAGAAAGAGGCTCATACGCTGATAGGTTTGCTCGCGCAGCACAGTCGGCGAGGCCGACTCGACTCCACCTTGCTGGATGCCGATATTGACAATCTTGGAAAGATAGTCGGGCAGGGTCAGGTCGGCATTGGCCTGGATGAAGAGCAGCACGATGGTCGCCAGGATAGATGGCGTGTAATGCCTGATGTAACGGAAAAGTTTGATCATGGTTATTGATGGTGTGAATGAGGGGAAAGGTTGAAACGACAGCCTCAGGGCTTTTGGTCACTCTCGAGGCTGGCGGTTTTTTCAATCAGCAACTTCAGCGCGGCTTCAATTTGTTCTTGCTCAGCGGGGGAAAGCAGTTCGACCAGGCGGGTAAGCCAACCCTGACGCGCCTCCAGGCTTTGCCTGACGACCTGTTCGCCTGCCTCAGTGAGCGTAAAACGTTTGTTGCGCCGGTCAAGGGGGTCTTCGGCGCGGGTTGCCAATCCTTGCTGAACCAGGCGGTCAAGCAGTTGGCTGGCTGCCGCACTGCTAATGCCCATCTCCTCGCCAAAATCTGATACCCCGCATGGGCCTTTGTTGCTGATGCGAAAGATGGCGTTCAATTGAGCGAAAGAGAAATTGTTCTCTTTTGCATAGCGCATGAAATTGCGCATGGAATGCTGCATGGTCACATGCAGCCATTCGTGCAAAGTTTGTAAGACGGGAGCGGGCACTTTTTTATCCTTGCAATTACTTAAGTGAACTTGAATATAAAGCCGGGTTGAATTTTTGTCAAGCAGGATTTTGCTTTTTTCTCCAGGCGATTTTTTTTATTGAAAAAATATGACATCTCTCGATTTAATTTGTGACGCTTTGCAGTTAGAAATCTGGAAATTGTGTATCATAATTATTCTGTGGGGTTGTCTGACATTTTATTGGTATGACCAGGGTTGCATTTTAAGAACAGATTAACAGTATGGATTCGGCTTTCCGCTTATCTACCAGGAAGTGCCTTCAGGTTATATAATCCGGGCTGTTTTGCTGTGGAGTGGTTCATTACGAAAAATGTCAGATAGGAAAAGATTTTCGCAAAGGAGGTGGTTTTACGAAGCCTGTTTGGTTTGTTTTAAGCGTGTCCGCTTGTTCATCTTGTTCGTCCTGTTCGTCAAAAATATTCAGAGAGGATAACCATGAATAAACAGAAACTTGGGCTGGTATCAAGCCTTGTCTTGGTCTTAGCCATGCTGGTTTCGCCGCTGTCGGCGGTTTCGGCTGCGCCGTCTGCTGCACCATCTGCTGCGCCGACGCTGGCATTCACCATCCTGCCTACGAATGACTTCCACGGCCAGTTGGAACCCTCGGGCAGCAACCCGGGCATGGCCCGCACTGCAAAAGTGATCAATGATGTCCGCACGGCTGTGGGCGCTGATAACGTCCTGCTGATGGATCCGGGCGATATCATGCAGGGCAGCCTGATTTCCAACCTGCAAAAGGGCGTCCCGACAATTGCGGTTTATAACGCGATGGGCTACGACCTGGCGACCTTTGGCAACCACGAATTTGACTGGGGCCAGACCATTCTGCAAGAGCGGGTGGACGAGGCAACCTTCCCCTTCATCACCGCGAATATTGTCAAAAATGACACTGGCAACTGTGCCACCGCGGGCTGGGAAGTGCCGGATTTTGCTGCTGCGCCCTATGAAATTCTCGAAGTTGGCACCGCCCCCAACACTTATCAGGTTGGCGTTATTGGTGTCACCTCTGCTGAAACCCCCACCATCACTGTCTCCTGGGCTACCCAGGGATTGTGTTTTAAAGACGCCGCCGACTCTATCATCCACTATTATGATGACATGATTGCCGATGGCGCCGATGTCATCGTGGTTCTCAGCCACCTGGGCTACACCGATGGTGGTTATGGGTACGGCATCCCCGTCTATGGCGATCAGACCCTGGCGGCCAAACTGAACACGGCTGGCAAACCCGCTCATCTGATTATCGGTGGTCACACCCATACCGACCTTGCGACGGCTACCAATGTTGGCGGAACCCTGGTTGTGCAGGCCCATTACAATGGCCGCAAAGTTGGCCGCGCTGATTTTTATGTTGACAGCGGCGGCAACTTCAGCGTT
>CAZNCT010000046.1:4388-25448 GCA_964571615.1 uncultured Anaerolinea sp.
ACCTGGACACGCCTGACCGTTAGCACAACTGGCCCGCAGGATGCGGCCATTCAGGCCATGATTGCCGGGTTTGTTGCGGACCCGACCTACCAGGCCCTGATTAATACCCCGGTTGGCTACGTCCAGACCGACCTGTTGCGCGACTACAATGGCAACAGCATGATGGCCGATTTTGTTGATGACGCCATCTATAACTATTTGAACACCGACACCGAGGCCACCAATGACGTTGATATGTTCTTCAACAACCCTGGTGGCATCCGCACCGATTGGTGTGATAAAGAAGATACTGCTAACCCTGGTACCTACATTTGGACCAGCAATGCCGCAGACTGTCAGAACAACGCTGGTGTTTGGTCGCACGACCCGATGCTCTTGACCTACGGCCAGATGTTCACCATCCTGCCCTTTGGCAACCAGACCATTGTGGGCGAGATGAAGGGTTCGCAAATTTTGGAATTGCTGCATCAATCTGCAACGCTCTTCCGCGGCGCTTTGCAGCCCTCGGGTTTGCGCTACAAGTTCTTCCGCTACAGCAATGCCAGCCCTGGCCCGCAGCCCTACGGTTGGGGCGCCTATGACGTGGAAGTTTACGACAAGGCCACTTCTACCTGGCAGCCCCTCGACCTGGAAGCGACCTACAAGGTCGGTACCAATGAATTCCTGGCCCCTGCCGGACAGGACGGCTTCACCCCCTTCAAGTACATGACCAACATCACGTACTGGGGCGACATGCTCAACGCTGTCAATGCTTATGTCGAAGATAACTACACCTTCGCCAACCCCTACAGGGGCCCGAATGGTGATGGTTTCCTCGATGGCCGCATTCAGCGCAACGGCGACAAAGACGATGTTTATGAGGCTGGCGAAATTGTCCCGTTGACCGTCTTGCACCACAATGACTCGCATGGCAATCTGGACAAAGGCACCTACGCGGGCTACACCCAACTCGCTAGCCTGATTAAGCAGCAGCGCGCCAAGAACCCCGACCGCACCCTGTTGCTCTCCTCGGGTGACAACATTCAGGGCGATGCGATGATGTACTACTTCCGCACTGCCCCGACCGGTGTTGCATCTGATGGCACCCCGATTCTCGACCCGGCCATGCACATCAACCCATTGATTAAGGCCTTCAACTACATGGGTTACGATGCCATGACGCTCGGCAACCACGAGTTCAACTTTGGCAAAGATGTCTTTGTCAGCGTCTTAGAGCAGGCCAACTTCCCGCTGCTCCAGGCAAACATCGAAGATGATGGCTCCTACGGCCTGGCCGATGCCAACATCCTGCCCTATGTTGAAAAGACCGTTGGCCCCGAAGGCATCAAGGTTGCCATTCTGGGCATTGGTAATCACCGCATCCCCAACTACGAACTGCCCAGCAACATCCCCGGCCTGACCTTCAGCAACCCGATCACCAAGGCTCAGGAACTCTCGGATGATTTGCGTGCCAGTAACGATGTCTTGATTGCCCTGACCCACATCGGCTTTACCGAGAACCCGGCCAGCGTTGAGGTGGATACCAACGTGGATACCAACCTGGCCGCCACCGTTACCGGTCTCGATGCCATTCTCGGCGGTCACAGCCACACAGACCCGGCGGTTGGTTTTGGTGCTTACAAGTACCTGCCGACCCTGATTGGCAACCCCGATGGCGCCCCGGTGCTTGTCTCGCAGGCCCTGCGCTACAACAACACCCTGGGCGAAGTCTCCATCGGTTTGATGCCCGATGGCATGGGCGGTTACGAAGTCGTTAGCCAGACTGGCCGTTACATCAAAGTCGATTTGGCGACCACGCCTGAAGATCCCGATGTCAATGCGATTGTGGATCCCTACAGCACCATGCTGGCGGGTTACAACAACACCGTCATCGGTGAGACCACTACCCCGATTGACACCCTGCTTGCCTACACCCAGGAAACCAACGGCGCCAACCTGCAGGCAGATGCCTCGGTCTATGAACTGACTGAAAATGGCGTTGCGGTGGACTTCCACCTCTCGGGCGCCATGAGCAACCGCAAAGTAGCAGCCACAGCCACGCCGGATACTCCTGCGAGCCTGAAAGTTGCCGACATGTTCTCGCTCATGCCTTACGAGAACTCGCTGGTGGTCATCCGCATGAACGGCCCGCAAATCAAGGCCATTCTTGAGCGCGCTTACCGGAACTACTATTACTACAAGTATGTTCCCGGTTATGGTGGCTACTCGTACTACACCACCTGTATGCTCGATACCAACGCCGGCAACCAGATTACCTACAATGACCTCTACCCGGCTCTGCCGAATGGCAACAACGTGGTCTCGCTGGAAGTCAATGGCAACTTTGTCGATTTCACGGATGCCGACACCTATTACAACGTCTCCACGGTCAATTACCTGGCGGCAGGTTCCTGTAACTTCAATGACGGCGGCGTGACCCTCTGGCCGCTCAACCAGATTGAAGCCGACACGCAGTACTATGTCCGCGATGCGGTCATCAACTATGTTACGGCTCAGGGAACTGTCTCCCCGGCGATTGAAGGCCGCCTGCAATTCATCTCCGATGGCGTTGCCCCGACCGTTCAGAGCATTGTCCGTGCCGATGCCAGCCCGACCAATGCGGCCAGCGTTGACTTCACCGTGACCTTCTCAGAGGCTGTCACCGGCGTTGATACCAGCGACTTTGCCCTTGATACGACCGGCACCCTGAGCGGCGCTAGCGTGACGGGCATCACTGGCTCTGGCGACACCTACACCGTGACGGTTTCTACCGGCACGGGCAGCGGCAACCTGCGCCTCGATGTTCCGACGACGGCGACGGTCAAAGATGTGGCCAACAACCCCCTGGCCAGCCTGCCTTACAACACTGGCGAGGCCTATCAGGTTGAACTGACGGCTCCGTTTGTCGTCAGCATTGTCCGTGACGGTCTCACCCCCACCACTGCGGCCAGCGTTGACTTTGTTGTGACCTTCTCTGAAGATGTCACCAACGTTGGCATGGATGATTTCGTCACCACCACGACCGGCACTCTGAGCGGCACCGCCGTCACCGGGCTGGTTGGTTCTGGCGATACCTACACCGTGACTGTCTCCACCGGCGCAGGAAGCGGCACCCTGCGCCTGGATGTCCCGGCCAGCTCTGATATCCAGGATACGATTGGCAACGCTCTGACCGGCCTGCCCTACACCGGCGGCGAGGTTTATGGGGTTCGCATCCAGACCTTTGCTGATGTTCCGGTGACCCACTGGGCCTGGAGCTGGATTGAGCGCCTGCATGCCGCCGGCGTGACCAGCGGATGCAGCACCAGCCCGCTCAGCTTCTGCCCGGGCAGCCAGGTCAACCGCGCCCAGATGGCGGTCTTCGTCCTCAAGGGCAAGCATGGCGCCGCCTATGTGCCCCCGGCGGTTGGAGCCAGCACCGGCTTCTCCGATGTTCCCACCACCCACTGGGCTGCGGCCTGGATCAAGCAGTTGGCGGCTGAAGGCATTTCCGTTGGCTTTTCCGATGGCACCTTCCGCCCCAACGACCCGGTCAATCGCGCTCAGATGGCGGTCTTCCTGCTGAAAGCCAAGCATGGCGCGGCCTATGTGCCCCCGGCGGTTGGAGCTGGCACCGGCTTCTCCGATGTTCCCACCACCCACTGGGCTGCGGCCTGGATCAAGCAGTTGGCGGCTGAAGGCATTTCCGCTGGTTACCCCGATGGCACCTTCCGCCCGAACGACCCGGTCAACCGCGCTCAGATGGCAGTCTTCATCGTCCTGACGTTTGACCTGCCTTAGGGCCTGTTCCATCCTGATATGCGCATCCCCCGCTCACCCGAGCGGGGGATGTTTTTTCGTTTACAGCATTGGGCCGGGTTATTCGGCCTGTAAAAATTGAAGCACGGTTTGGCCCTCGGCGTTGTAGAAGTTCAGCAAGCGCCCTTCGACGCGGTAACGCGTCACCTGGCTGAAGGCTTGCAAGAAGTCATTTTCCTGCTGCATCAGGCCCTCAGGCTCCATGCAGAACATTTTGGTAGCGCCTGCCGGGCCAAAGGTGACCTGGCTGCCGTTCAGCGTGTATTCTGCAAAGTAGGTGTTGCACCCGCTTGACCCGTTGATTTTTCCATCAGCAAACTGGGCCGTGATTTGGGTGTCGGGCAGTGGGGTGGTGATGCCGTTTTGCACTGCGTAGGCGGTGAGCAGCCAGTTTTTCCCTTCCAGCGAACTGTCCTGGGCATCGAAAACCAGCAAGACAGCACCAGATTTATCAAGCAGCAACAACTGACCGGCCTCCATCCGAAAGCGATTGGCAGCCTGCAGGGCGGCCAGGTAATCTGACTCTTGTTCCATAATACCTTCTTCGAGGCAAGCCATCAGGGTTGAGAACAGCGGCCCAATCGTCAGGTTTGCCCCATCCTGTTTATAGTCGCCTCCGAATGAATTACAAGAACCGTTGCCTCCCAGCGAGCTTTCATCAAAAACCAGTGTTGCGATTGGGCTTTCAAGGGCTGGCTTGCCGTTGATCTGCTTAAGAACCCAGACACTGTTTTTGAGTTCAAAGACTTCTTCAGAGGGTTTTTGTCCAGTGCAGGCCGCCAACAGCAGAGAACACAGCAAGGTGATTAGCGCAAAATATTTCATGTTTTCATCTCCGTTTGTTTTTTTGTTTTGCTTGCTCATAACGTTTTTTACGGAGATTTTGTTCCCTCTGAAGGTTTTTAGCCCTGGCCTTGCGCTGTTGTTGCCCTCAGAATTTTCAGGAAAATTGCCACAATCTGTGGGTCAAAAGCCTGACCCGCTCCTTGACGTAAATAGTCGTGCACATTTTTCTTGGGCCAGGCAGGCCGATAAGGCCGTTTGTGTGAAAGCGCATCCCAGACATCGACGACCGAGAAAATTCGCGCAGCCAGCGGAATTTTCTCGCCGCGCAACCCGCGTGGATAGCCGCTCCCGTCCCATTTTTCATGGTGACAATATGGAATATCGAGCGCCGGAAGTAGATAAGGGATTCCGGCCAACATGCGCTGCGCAAACTGCGGATGTTGCCGCATCACCGCCCATTCTCTCTCGTCAAGCGGCCCGGGCTTAAGCAAAATACTATCTGGAATACCCATTTTGCCGATGTCGTGCAAGAGCGCCCCGCGCTGAATGTGGATCAGGTGTTCTGGGGGCACCTGGCAGGCTTTTGCCAAACGCAAGGTCATCTTGACTACTCTGCGGCTGTGGCCCGCGGTCTCGTGTTCGCGTAACTCCAGCGCGCTCGACCAGCCAAGCAATGTGGCGTCGTAGGCTTCCTCTAGGTCGCAAGAAGCCTTCTTGAGCGCATCCTCGGCCTGTTTTTGGCTGCTGATATCGCGCGCCAGGACAAGCACCGATTCTGGCCCGCTCAGGGTCATGCGGGCTTCAAAATATCTTTCGAGTCCTGCGATGTTGAGTGCGTAGCGGTAGACCTGCACACCCCCTTCGACCAGGGTTTGACGCACATATTGAATAGTAAGTTCTGCCAGTTCGGCAGGCAGAACTTGCTCAATGCCCTGCCCAATCACCTGTTCCGGCGGTGCTAATAACAAATCGGGCGTATTGGCTCGACAGTCAGTAAACTGGAGATTTGTATTGATCTGAAAGAGCAAATCGGGCAAGGCCGCCACAATGGCCCGATTATGCTCCTCGCTTTTGCGCAGCGCTTCTTCAGCCTGTTTGCGGGCCGTGATGTTCGCAAAGACCGCAACCATGTTACGCGGCGTGGTTTGAAAGGCTCTGACTTCAAAAGCGCCTACAATTTTTTCATCCTGATAAGTGACTTGTTCCGAGGCCCACGGAATTCCCATTGCCGCCGCAGCGCGGTACCGGTCTGGAACTTCTGTTTGCGCCAGTTGCGGAAAAGCCGTCTCAATAGGCTGTCCCCTGAATTGGGCATTCGCCAGGCCAAGCAGTTGGTCTGCCGCCGGATTTGAGTCGACGAAAATCAGGTCATCGTTCCCATCCAGCCGGTAAAAATGCATTCCAAGGGGAGAGTTTTCGTTCATCTTTCGAAAGAGATTTTCGCTTTCCTGAAGCGCCAACTCCACTTTTTTGCGCTCACTGATATCTACAAAAGCGCCTACCATGCCCGCAATCTGGCCCTGGGGGTCAAGAAAAACATCTTTTGCAAAAATGACAGGGCGAATCTGGCCGTTTTTATCTCTGACCTGAAACTCATAGACCTGATGTTCGCGCTTTTCCATCAGTTCCAGGTCTTTTTGGTGATAAATTCTGGCCAGCTCCCCCGGCCAGAGTTCGTAAACCGTTTTGCCTCTGATTTGTTCGCTGGTAACCCCCATCACCTCGCTAAAAGCCTGATTACAGCCGATATAGCGGCCTTCTTTGTCTTTGAAAAAAACCGGAACCGGAATAGCGCGCAACAACGACTCGATAAACTCTTTTGTCGTGTAGTCTTCAGACTTCTTTTTGCCCTGATACCTTCTCTGACCAAATTGCATGCTATTCTCTTTTTTGAACTCATTTTGCGCGTAGGATTACAAAAACAGTGTAGCAAAAATAAACCCGATAGAAAAGATGCATAGGGGTCATTTTTCAAAATTGAGTTTCGAACTTGCGTTTGGAGTTCTATTTGACGCAAATCCTTTACGTACACGGATTGCAAGGAGGATGCGGAATCTCACGGATTTTTCCTAAAAATCTGCGTAAATCCACCTAATCCGCGAAATCCGTGTCCAGATTTTGGTTTTCTTAATCGCTCGCTGATGCAGTTTTGTATTTTGCCAGACTCGTAAACATAAATGCTAAAGTCAAGTTTCAAAACCCGCCAGATTGAATTACAGATTACGAGAAAGAAACAAATCTGGTAACATTGAACAGACCGGATTTCACTCTTCCAGCAAGAACGTCAAACAATATGCCAGCAACAATCTGACAAAATGTTGCCGCGGAGAAATCATTGTATGAATTTTGACCCAGCCTTTGGAAACAGCCTGCTTCTCATTCTGGTCGCCTTCGGGGGCGCTTTTCTGGCCGCTCTCTGGCTCGCGTTGGTGGTCTGGACCTGGCGCGACATCCGCGCCCGCGCCCGCGACCCGCTTTCGCAGATTCTTGCCGTAGCGGTGGTTGCCGTTCTCAACCTGCCCGGCGTGCTGGTGTACCTGATTTTGCGCCCCCAGCGCACCCTGGAAGACGAATACCAGCGCACCCTGGAGGAAGAAGCCCTGCTGGCCTCCATTGAAGACCAGGCCCTTTGCCCTGGCTGTGAGCGCCGCGTGCGCGAAGATTGGCAAATTTGCCCCAGTTGCCATACCAAACTCAAAAAGACCTGCAACGCATGCGGCAAATTGATGGAACTCCCCTGGAACATTTGCCCCTACTGCGGCGCCCCGGTCGAAGGATTGCGCCGTGAAGATGAAATTTTGGCTTCCATGGAATAGCCGCCACTTACAAACCCCTGGGGAATGTAATATGCAGACCAGCACCGAACCCCTCGCATTGCTCTGTGCTGGATTTTTCGGCGCAGTCTTGTATCTGCGCCTGGTATGGATGTTCGGGCAGGCGGCTCTGCGCGGTGTTTTCTCCAAAACTCGCAGGAACAAAATTCAGATAGATGTGGTATGATATTTTTAAGATTTCAAATCACAAAAAAGTCTTTGCTCAGGCACGCTTAGCCCACCCCAAATATCCTGACAGCCAAGACGCTTACGCCCCGCAAAAAAACTGCTGGCAGGTCAGGCAGTCTTTTTTGATACAGGTGCCGCCATGAAAATTATTTTATATGAAGAAAGTGGCATGGCAAGGCAAATCGAAACCGAGAAGGCAGTCACGCGAATTGGGAGTGCGTCGCTGTGTGACCTGGTCTTGTCCTCATCGCAGGTAGCCGCAATTCACCTGCAGGTTCTTTATACTCGTGAAATGCCAGACCGCTGTAGTCTGGTCAACCTTTCTGCTGAGCCGGTGGCCTTGCTCAGCGATGGTCTCTCAGCCAGCCTGCCACCTTATGAAACCTGCGAACTTTTTGCCGGCGATGAAGCCCACCTGCCCGGCGCCCGCCTGCGCTTTGAACTGCCAGTCACCACCGGAGCCCTGGCGGTCTCGACCAAAATCGGTGCCTCCCTTCACCTGCCCGAACCCGTTTTGCGCCCAAATGCAACCTTGCTTGGGCGCATTATCGTTAAAAACCAGGGTGAAGTGAATGGATGCCAGTTCGAGGTCGAAGTCGGCGGGTTGCCCGAAGCCTGCTTTAAGGTTGATCCGGTTCCATTGCTATATGCTGGCGCGCAAGAAGAAGTTAACATCCGCTTTTTCCATCACAAAACCTTTCCTCAGGCCGGTTTTCATACCCTGACCATTTCTGTCACCGCCCCTTCCAGTTACCCCGGCGAGCAAACGATCTTGCGCCAGGGCCTGTATGTCATGCCGCTTTTTGAGCAGGGATTGGAAATTGGTGATGACATGCCGGTAGCCCCGGCAGTTTTGCCCGTCCCGGCAGTTCCCCCCGCGGTTGCCGCACCCGCGGACTCCCCTTTGCCTGTCTTGCCGATTTCTGAGCCGTCTCTACCCGTCACGGCCCCCGAGCCTGTCCGAATGCCGCTCCCGCTGGTCGAAACGGCCCCGCTAAATTCACCTTCTCAGCCGCCGCCCCCCCCTGCGCCCAGGCCCAAAGTTGTCCGCCCGGCGGCTGAGTCGTTTTGGGATGAATGAGAGCCAGCGATGATATTCCCTCCTGTTGAATTCTGGCCAAAAGTTTTATTTTCTGCGCTCTCTTTTGCGGCAGTCCTGACGGCTTGTCTTGCGGTTGTTTGGGCGGCGCGTCTCATTTTGCGCGTCAATGCCGACCGCCGTCACACCATCCGGCTTGAAAATCGTGGCAATTGTCGCTCTTATTACCTGCTTTCGTTTTATAGCGAAGAACCTTCACTGCGTTTCAGTCTCTCTTATGCGGGCAAAGAACTCCCCCAGGTGATTGCCCAGCCGGAAGAGCCTCAACCTGAAGCATCTCTGGCTGAGGCGCGCCCGTCTGCGGGCCGCCCAGGCCCAGCCAAACCCGTTCCCCCGGTCTCGCAGCCATCTGCGGCCATGAAAACAGGCCAGGCCGCCGCAGCCAAAGCCGGTACGCTGGCATCGCTGTTGGGTGGGTTGGGGCGTTTACTGCCAGGTTCATTAGGAGCCAGCCTGAGCGCGCGCTCGGCCCAGGCCCGCAGTGTGCAAATTGGCACCAACCGCGCCATGCAGGCTCCCCAGGCCATCAAAGGGCAGGTCAGCGCCATTCAGCGTGATGGCAGCAGACTGGCCGGGGGCAAGCCCGCCGCCCCCGCTCAGCCCCCGGTGCGCGGGGCGGGCCGCACGTCTGGCGTTGCAGCGCCGACGCCAGAACCCGGTTTGCAGGTACATGCTGTCCCGGGTAGTTGGGGCCTGTGCCAGTTCCAAACCCCCGAGCTGGCCCCCGGCCAGGCGCTCGATTTAACGCTGCGAATCGGCACCCGCGCCCGGCGGTATCCGGCCGGAAGTTTCGCCTACCGGGTCATTTCGCAACAGGTTGCACCCGAATTCCCGCAAGATGTGATTGCGCCGGTTTCACGCGGCGGTGTGGCTGCTTTCCCCGTCATTGGCGCCTGGCGCTATTGGCTGCCTGGCCTGGTCAGCGTGGTTTTTGTGTTGGCTGGGCTGGTCTCTTTTATTTACCTTTACTTGTTGATCTGGCAATAAGATTTGTGCAGGAGTGTGCATGATGATGGCCCAACCTTTTCCTTTACGAGCAGGCCCGGGGGTACAGGAATTTGATTTTGACACGCCGGTAATCAATATTGGCAGTCATCCTGATAACGACCTGGTACTTGGGCAGGCCCTCTCTTTTCACGCCACCCTGCAGGAAGATAACGGACAATACCGCCTGATTGCGCTTGGCAGCCCTTCAACCATTCGGGTCGATGGCCGGCCAGCCGACAAAAACCCGATTGTGGTTCGCGCTGGTCAGCAGGTGGGCCTGGGCGGTTACACCCTGGTCTTTCATCCGACAGGCTCCCCTGGGCAGGTGCGAGTTTCGCTCTTGGGGAGCCAGCCGGTAGAGACGCCGCCTGCCCCGGCTTTGGCTTCTGTGCCCGTCGGCGAGCGCGCCATTTTGGTGCGCGCGCCGGTGGAGCAGGTCGAAATTGATGTTGAGCAGACCGCTTATTACGAGCTGGAAGTGGTCAATGCCGGGCCAATTGTGGCTTCCTTCTTTATTTCGCTTGCGGGCGTGCCCGATGAGTGGGTTGAAATCAGCCCGCAGATGGTTAACCTGAACGAAGGCCAGAGCGCCCGGGTGCGAATTGGTATTACCCCTCCGCGCGACCCATCCAGTGCGGCAGGCAAGCATCCGCTGACGGTTTTGGTGCAGTCGCCCAACTACCCCGGGCATGATGTGCGCGTCAATTTGGGCCTGGTCATTCGTCCTTATTATGAATTTACGCTTGGCCCGCTCTCTCCACGTGACCAGCGCATTTCCTGGAGCAAGCGCAGTGGACGGGCAACCTTGCCCATCTCAAACCGGGGCAACAGCCAGGCGGCTTTCAATGTCTCGGCAATTGATGATGAAAATGGCTGTGTTTTTGATTTATACGTCAGTCCCGATTCGCCATTGACGCGCCAGGCGCTGGTGGATATTCCCGCAGGGGAGACTTTTTCCCTGCCTATTCAGATTACGCCCAACAAGCGCCGCTTGTTTGCTTTCAGTTCCAGGCGCTACCCTTACACGGCGACGGTTCAATCCACCCAGGGGATTGCTCAAATGACCAGCTGGTCGGCCAGCGCTTCGCCGCTTTTTGGCTGGTGGAGCATTGTGCTGACCTTGTTGTTATTGGGTATCGGCTTGTTCTTGTTGTTGCAGCCGAGTATTTACACCTTTCAGGTGGCTTCGGGCAAAGATGTGATTGAACTGGGCGATACAACCCGCCTTGAATGGGCGGTTTCTCCGTTTGCGACCACGGTCAGTATTTCGGGGGTTGACCAACCCATTAACCGTGGACAAACCTCGCTCACTCTGGCGCCCACGCAATCGACCACCTATGAAATTGTGGCCAGCAATTGGCTTTCAAGCCTGCTGCGCATGGACAGGCGCCGTTCGCTGACCGTCTTGGTTGTGCCACCCTCGCCGCGCATCAATGTTTTTGATGTTGATGAAACCAATATTGCGCGTGGCAAGCCGGTCACATTGCGCTGGTCTGTCACCCGGGCCGACCAGGCCTTTTTGACGATTGATGATGTCGTTTATGAATTGCCCAAGAATGAATTTAGTGGTGAGCGCGAGGTGGTGCTGGCGAAAGATTCTCTGGTTACCCTTGAAGCCCGCAACGCCAGCGGCAATGAGTTGCGCAGTTACTTTGTCAACGTGGTGCCGCCTGCCATAACGGTACGCAACTTTACGGTCTGGGTGCGTCAGCCTGCCAATGCCGGTTTGGTGGAGCCTGCCGGGCCCAGCAAGCGCTTCAGTGTGCTGAACATCCCCGACCCCAACTTCCCGTTGCGCTATGTGGGCCTGGTGCCAGACCGAAACAGCGATTCGGGCTATCGGGTTGAGTTTTATCTGCCCGACCGCGAACTGGCAAAAGGGGAGCAGGTGCTGATTGAGTGGCATATTGAGGGCGCCGATAACGATAAAATCCAGATTGCGCCCTTTACCGATGCGCTGCCAGCCCGGGGTAGTCAGCCGTTTTTCCCGCAAGAATCGATGAATTTTGTCCTGACGGCCAAGAGCGGCGACCTGGAGCAGTTGTTTATGCTGCCTGTCAAAGTCTTTGATGGACAGCCTCCCCAGGCCCCGAAAATTGAGTTTTTCCGGGCGACGCCGGTAAAGGCCGTTGGCCCAAGTGACGTGCAATTTGCCTGGTCGGTTTCGGGCAATTGGACCCGCGTGCAACTTTCAACTGAAGGCCAGGTGATTGCCGATTATCTCAACCCGCAGGGATTCAAGACAGTTCGGGTTAGCAAAAGCACCACCTTTATTTTGACTGCCTGGAATGGGAAGTTGTCTTCGGCGGCCCCGCTTGAGATTACGATTGACCCGACCCTGATACCGTTGCCCTTGCAAATTGTCAGTATTTTCCCTGACACGGCCACTTATTTGATGATTGGCCAGGGAGTGACGGTTAATGTTGCTTATAACAAGCCAGATGGCAAGCCTGAACCGACTGGCAAAATCTTTGTCACCGATGGGGTTGCGGTTTGTGAGATTTCGCTGCCTGCCCGCTCTTGTGACCTGATTTTCAAGACGCCAGGGATCAAGACCCTGCGGGCAACCTATAACGGCGATACCATTTACCTGCAATCGGCTTCGCCGCCGTTCTCAAAGACCATTGAAGTGCAGAGTGCGGAAGTGTCGCTGGCTTCTTATTACTACTTCCGCAACCCCGATGGCACGCGCGGCTCAGAAATTAACGACATTACCAAAACGACCCTGGCAATGGATAAGGGCTTGTACGCTCTGGTAGAAGTGCAGCCAAAAAATACCAACCTGCTGCTGGATGGTACTGAAAGTATCAGCGCCAGCGTGTGCGACTCAACTCAGAAATGCACATTTATTGGCACGGCAACCGTTCGGGCGGCCAGGACAGGTACGACCGAAAATAGTGCCTACGGCTATGCTGAGATTTCTATCCCATCTTTCCCAAATGCCGGGACGTTTTCGCTGGTCTTTGATTACCGCCAGGAAAAGAACGCCATCAACCCTGCCAGGCTGATTGAGCCGCAAATCAGGGTTGGCAAGGTGCGTATTTCACTCTTCTTTGCGGGCTGCCCGAACCCCAATGACACTTATAACGTGGCGTGTAATTTTGGGGTTTCTGATTCAAGCAATGTATCACTGACTTTTGATATCAGAAATTTTGATATTAAGGATACGAACGGTAACCCCACGCCGCTATCGGCGGCGCTTCCGCCACCGCTGGCTGAGCATTTCACAGTTCGGTGGAAACACCCAACCACCAATGTTCTGCAAGATTGGACCTGCCGGGTAGAAGTCCGCAATGCTGCTTACCGCCTGATTTGTGATTACGTCTCGGCAGCCAATCCCATCCCGGCGGTTTCTGTGCCAATTGAAGTGCAGTATGAATTCAATAATAGCCAGTCGCCAAATTATTACATGGGGTCAGCCTCTGCCAGCAGTCCGTTCCTGGGCATTTTCAATATCCGCTTTTTGCAAAGCACCCGTGTAGAAATTAGTGATTTGGGCAATATTTTCGTTGGCAAAGAATATGCCATGACGAATGCGACCGTGGCCAACAGCCGGATTAAACTGTTCGCTGCTTCTACTACGCCGATTAATCTTTTGACACTCGGAGATATTGTTCTTGAAGAAACTACCGGCCAGGATATTTTTGGCGTTCAGTCGCCGGGTAACTGTTCTGTGATTGCTAACAAACTTGTCATTCAGGATCCTGGCGGTGATTGCAGTATGTATTTTAAGAAAGCCGGCAGTTTTACCATCCGGGCTTCTTATCAGGGAGACAGCAATTACTCACCCGGTGTCAGTGGGGAGATGCCTATCATCGTTAGCCCGACTGCAATTGACCTGCTCGATTGGTTTTATAGCGATATTACTGCTGGCTCTGGCGCGCCGCTGCAGAATTGGAATACCAGCCCATCCTGGGTGGTTAATTCGCTAAATCTGGTCAAGGTAGAAGCCACTTTGCCGCCGGGGTATTCCGCTCATTCGCTTCAGGGACGCGAAATTTTGGTCAAGTTCTTAAGTGCCCAGGTTGGAGCGACAGCTACCTGTATCCTCAATCCGTCGACAAAAGTGACGGCCACCCCAACCCCTGGTGAATATCTTGTTAGTGTGGATTACGATTCGGCCTCCAACAAGGCAGTGATTGCCTTTCAGGTGCGCTGTACGGCTATAGGTAAAATGACTCTTGAACTGCGTCTCGCAACAGGGCCAGATAGCAATGACTTCTCGATTTCCTCCTCCTCTTCGGCGGTAGAAACCAAAAACATTCTGGCGGCTTCATCGGTAGCGATGAACTATACGCTGGTGCGTCAGTCGGGTAGCTTCTCGATGCTCCCCGGGCCAGGGGCTTTTCACCTGGGCGAGGTGTATGAATTGCAGTTTGTTTTCTCCGGCCTGCCTACCTATTACTCTGTTTACCTGTATAACAACCAGCCAGTTTGGGGCATCACACTTCAGCAGCGGTTGGATGAGTTCAAAACCAAGGATTATGTTGATATTACCTTCCCGCCTGAAGTGGTTAACAATTGGGATGTAACTCAAAGTACTTGCGATGACAACCCGGTTGGCAACCCGGCCAAATATCGCATCAGTCTGAATGACGCTTTTGGGGTCAATGAACAAATTTTGTTTGAATGGGATTATAGTGATGGTTATATTTATAAATATGCCACTGCTACTTTTTCCCTGCGCAATCAGTCTCCCTGCCGAATTGTCTTCAATAACCGGCCTGTCTCATGGCCATCACCCAACCCAAGCATGAACTTTGAATATAACTCGGTGGTTTCTTATTTTTCGGCCAGCGCCAGTTATGCGATTTCAGGTATCAACAAACAAAACGTCACTATGTCGTTTTCTCCCTCGAATTCGGCACAAATCCCGGTTTTGGGGACTCAGAACTTCATTGTCACACTTAACCCTGAAATTGCGGCTACCTCGCTTTCGGCTTTTGTTGGGGGTGGAGAGATTAGGGCCGTAGTTTCGGACCCAAATTGTGGTTCGATTAGTCCCATTTCAAGTATTGGGGTTTCAGACCCTAATCGTCAGCGTACCTTTACTTTTACTGCCAAAAATCAATCTTGTTCAACCAACATTACGCTCGAGTACAGTAGTAACACCTGGTTTAACTCACTGACCAGCAGCCCAAGCACCACAATTACAGTAAACGTGGTTGCGCCAACCCCGACACCTACCAACACGCCCACCAATACACCAACCAGCACGCCCACCAACACGCCTACCAACACACCCACCAACACCCCGACCAACACCCCGACCAACACGGCCACCGGTACGCCAACAAACACGGCTACGAATACAGCTACAAGCACGGCCACGCCTACTCCAACCAGTACCCTGACGCCCACACCCAGCCCGACGCCCTAAGGCGATGATAAGGAAACCGGTTTGAAACCAACCCAGGCACTTCTCATTTTCTTGTTGAGCATCTTGTTGCCGCTTTCGGCCTGTGCTGCGCCGGATGGCCAGGTGGCCGTTGGGATTCTCTCGGGCGATGGCACACAGGGTTTGTCGGAGGGGATGGCGGCTTTGGGCGTTGAACAAAAATCCGGTTATCAGCGCGCCGAGAAAGCCTTAGGCGTTCAGGCTGTTTTTACCTATCGGGCCGAAAGCCTTTTGCCTGAAGATATTCAGGTGGCCGTGCGTGGTATGGTCGAAGACCCTCAGGCCCCGGTTGTGGCCCTGGCAGGTGCCACCACAAACACCAGCACCACCCGCCTGGCGGCCCTGGCCAATTTCTTTAGCCTGCCCCTGGTGGTGCCATCTGCGGTAGGCGATAACCTGATGCCATCGAACAACCTGTGGGCTTTTCGCCTGAGTGCGCCGGGGTCTGCCCATGCCGCCTATCTGTTTGGCGAATTGCTCAACCGGCAGACGCTTGCTGACTTGTCTGGTGATGAAGCCCAGCCGGGTGGCCTTTCGCTGGCTATTTTTTACGAACAGAACACTTTTAGCGAAAGTACCGCGGTCGAAACGGCCAAAGCCGCCATGGCTCAGGATGTCGAAATTGGCTATTATGGCTACTTTGACCCCGATGCCCCCGAAAAAGCCCGCGTGCTCGAATCGCTGTCTGCCATGCAGACGGCTGGGGTCGATTTGGTTTATCTGATTGCCAGCAACCCGACGACTGCCGGGACGATTGTGCGCGCATTTCGAGACTTCTTTGTGCCCGAAGACCTGCCGCTCTTGCTGGGGCAGTCGGGCGGCTTTGCCAGCCGTGAATTCCTGGGTTCACCAGAAGCCCGGGGGGTGTTCATCCTGCGCCAGCAAATTGTCCCAGAGCGCTGCCCCGATGGGGTTGACAGCCTGGCTGAAGCCCAATCTTATGCCGCGGTTTACCTGCTCAACTTTGCGCTGGAGCAAAGCCTTGACCAATTCCCATCTGGCCAAACTCCGCTTTTATCGGCCCGCCGTGAGGCCGTGCGCGATAGTTTGAAAAATTCCAGTCTTAACCTGCCCTGCCTGGGGCTGACTTCTTTCGATAACAGCGGTCAAAACCGCAATTTGCAATTTGAACTCTTGTATGCCGAGAGCGGAACCCCGCGCCCGGCCCGGCCAGAAAAATTGCTCGAATTGCTGGCCCCCAAACTTAACCGCGACCCTTTCCAATAATGCCATGACTGAAGCCCCTGACCTGAACCGCCTTTATCTGCAAGCCGTGCTCTCCTGGCTCGACATTCGCCTTGAGCAGGAAGTGCGTTGCTGGCAGGCAGCCGGTAAAGACCCTGCCGACCGTTTTCGCGGCCTATACATCTCCGATGCTGATGCGCTCAGTCTGGTATCCAGGGAAACCCCAACCCTACCCGAAGACGAACTCAACGCTCTTAACCAGGCCGCTCAAATTGCAGCAGAGCGGATTGCCGCACTTGAAACCCAGGCCGCTGAACAAAACTATCCCTTGCGCCTGGGCCTGCTTGCAGAAACTTTCTCGCTCAGCCAGTTTGAGTGGTGGGCTTTTGTGGTTTGTCTTGCTCCGGCGCTCGAGCTGCGTTACGAGCGCCTTTACGCCTACCTGCAAGACGATGTGACCCGCGCCTACCCGGGCGTTGATTTGCTGCTTAGCCTGCTTGCGCCCGCCGACCGCCTCGCCCGCCTCGATTACCGTCATTATTTTCACCCTTTGGCGTCTCTGCGCCGCTTTCGCCTGATTCTCCCCGTCCCCGAATCTGCTCAAAAACCCGAAAACGCCCTGCGCCAGGCTTTCCAACCTGCCCGTGGACTGGTCGATTGGCTGCTCGGCCACTACACCCCGCACACTGCGCTGGGCGATTGGGCGGATTTGTACCTGCCGCCCGAGGAGCAAGACGAGCGGGAAGAAGCATTTGCCATTTTTCAGCGCCCCGGATTTCCCGCCCCCCGCTTGCTGGCGACCGTTAAACCGATTCTCTCCTTTGCCGGAGCAGACCCCCTGCAACATCTGATCGCGGCCCGTCAGATTGCGGCCTCGCTTGAGCGCCCGCTTTTATCGGTTCGTCTCTCTGGTGACAGCCTCGAAACAGCGCTCGAAAAATTGGCTTCCGCAGTGCGTGATGCGCGTTTGTTGGGTGCATTGCTTTACCTGCAAGATGCCGATGTCTTTCTCAACCCCGAAGGCACGCTGTTGCCCGCCTGTTTTGAGTGCCTGCAACTGCTTGATGATTTTTGCATCTTCTCAAGCCGCGTTGCTCCCAGGCTGGCTTCTGATATGCCTGGCAGCGATTACCCGCTGATGGTGATTCCCTTTGAGCCGCTTTCTGCCGCCGAACGGGTTTCCTTATGGCAGGGCGCGCTCGAAGATGCGCCCCATGAATCAATCACGGAAGCCGATTTGCGGGCTCTTTGCAGTCAGTTCTCTCTCAGTAGTGGACAAATTCTCGCCGCCGCTTCTACCGCCATGTCTCGCGCACTCCAGTATGGGCGTTCTCTGCAACCCGAAGACCTGTTTTATGCGGCTCGTTTTCATTCCGGCCATCACCTGGGTGAGCTGGCGCACAAAATTGAGCCGCGCTATACCTGGGATGACCTGGTGTTGCCCGAAACACAAATGGAGATGTTGCGCGAGATGGTCAATATGGTGCAGGCGCGTACCCTGGTATTGGATGAATGGGGCCTGGGGCGCAAACTGACTGCCGGGCAGGGCGTTTCGGCGCTCTTTTCGGGGCCTCCTGGCACGGGTAAGACACTGGCAGCCCAAATTATGGCCAATCAGCTCGGCATTGACCTTTACCGAATTGACCTTTCGACCATTATCAGCAAGTACATCGGCGAAACCGAAAAGAATCTTGAGCGGGTTTTCAACGAGGCCTCGCACAGTAATGCGATTTTGTTCTTTGACGAAGCCGACACCATTTTTGGCAAACGCTCCGAAGTCAAAGACGCTCACGACCGCTACGCCAACATCGAGGTTGGCTACCTGCTTCAGCGCATGGAAAGTTACAGCGGCGTTTCCATTTTGGCGACCAATCTGCGCGCCAATCTCGACGAAGCCTTTACCCGCCGCCTGCAATTTATTATCAACTTCCCGTTCCCGGATGAAGAATATCGCCTGAAAATTTGGCAAGTGCTTTTACCGCCCGATATGCCGCGCGCCGAAACGCTTGACCTGAAATTGATGGCAGACCGCTTTAAGCTGGCAGGCGGCAGCATTCGCAACATCATTGTCAGCGCCGCGTTTTTGGCGGCCTCGAATGGCGGCAAAGTAGAGATGCGCCATCTGATGCACGGCGCGCGGCGCGAACTGCAAAAAATGGGAAAGTTGCTCAACGAACGTGATTTTGTTGTCTAGTTCATGTTCTCTTTATGGAGGCAATTATGCCCGAGATGGATGAACTACAACGTCTTCATAGACCAAGACCAGTGCCGATGACCACCCTGCCTTCGGTGGAATTACCGCGCTTGAACGTTGCCCAGTGGCGGCAGGCCCCGGGCTCGTTGCGCGCTGAGGATGTTTTGCACGCCCAGCAAACCGCAGGCAACCGCGCCGTGACTTCGGCGCTTGGCGCCCCGCATCGCGCAGCGCAGCTTGACCCAGAGGAAGACACTGTCGTCGACGGCCCAGAAGATTTGGCGCAGGCAGACACGCAATTCGACGGTCTGGCAAGCGCCCCGCCCAGCGCAGCGCAGCTCGACCCAGAGCAAGACACTGTCGTCGATGGCCCCGAAGATTTGGCGCAGGCAGACACCCAATTGGGCGGTCTGGCAGCTGCCCCGGCAACGCCTTTGACAGATGATGGGCCGGATGCTCAGCAACAGGCCGGTAGTCAGGCTGGCCAGCAGTCGTTTTGGGGGCGCATGGCGCAAAGCCTTAGAGATAGGTTTGAAGAAGCCGATGAAATCCGCAGTACGGCTGGCTCGGAATTGGGCAAAAGCACGACAGATGCCGGCTTTGGGCTGGGGGCTGAGACGCCCTGGTTTGCCGAAGGCTCTAGCGCCGAAAGCAAAGCCAAAACGGCTGGGAAGGTTGGCTCTGCGCTGGGGCTGGCGGCGGATGCGGGCGGTGCCATTCTGAGCGGTATTGGTGCGTATCGGGCGCACAAGGTTCGCAGTGACCCAGCCGCTTCTGGCGTGAGAAGGGAAAAAGCCTGGAAAGACGAAAAAACCGGCGCTAAAGGGGTTGGTTCCAACGTGCTTAGCATGGGCGGGCGCATTGCCGGGCTTGCTTCTGAAGTTGCGGGAACGCCCGCAGGGGTTGTCACCGGCGGTGTGGATTTTCTGCGGAGCAGTTATGGGATGGTGCGTGCGGCCCACAAGGCTCGCCAATTAGGCGGGTGGACGGGCAAAGGCGGCATGGTCGAAGAGTTGGAGCAAGCCAAAGCGGATCCATCCAAAACAGAGGAACAAAGAGCTGATGTTGAGAAGTTGCAGGGTGTGGCTCAGTTTGCCCATAAAACGAAAATGCGTACCTCGCTGATGAAATCATTGGGTATGGTGGGCGCGGGGCTGGGCGTGGCGGGCGGCGCAGTGGCGCTGGCCGCAGGTGCCATGACCCCGGTTGGCTGGGCGCTGACCGCTGGCGCGGCGGGCCTGGGACTGGCGGCTGGTGCATACAAGATGGGGCGCGGCATGTGGAAACGCTCACACCGCCGCGACAAATTGAGTGCGGCGGAATCGGCGCTGGGGATGGGTGCCTACAGAGCCCAGGGAAATGTGTTTAAGCGCGGCTGGGATTGGATGCGCGGCAACGACATCAAGGCGCGTCAGCAGGCGCTTAAAGAAAAGAAGGCCGAGTTGGAAGCCCAGGCGGCAAATGCGAGCCTGGATCAAGCGCAGCGTGATGATGCTGCGGCAAAATTGGACGAGCTTAGGACGGCAACAGATAAAAAAGGCAAAGGCGATCTCTTTGCCCGTGCCATGGCAACCGAAAAGCAACGCAATGCTCATACCCTCAGTGAACAACTCCAAAAAGACCCTTCCGCTGGTGGCTTTGCCAGTCGGATTGGCGAAACCCTGGGCATTACCAGCGGCGGCAAACTCATTCAGAGCCGTGGCTGGCAATTTTGGAAGAAAAAGCAAGACCTGGATATTGACCAGGGAACAAACCTGGATGAAATGGATGAATTGACAATGCGTAAATTGGGCAGCAGCGGCTAAAGCAGGAGCGCTAAATGCCAGAAGCAAAACATCACACGAGTTGGGTCTTGTTTTTTAGACCCTTTTAGGGTTATTTGAGCGACTATATACCCAGGAGAGAGAGATGACCAGCAGACATCAGCCCCAACATACAGAGACCCGACAGAGTGCTGTCAAAACCCAAGCCAAATCCACCAGTCAGCCTGGGCTGGGGGGCGTCACTGCTGCGCAATGGATGCAAGCCCGCGAAGGGTTGCGTCCCGCTGATGTTCTGGCGGCACAGCAAACGGTCGGCAACGATGTCGTTCAGCGCAGTCTGGATAATACCATTCAGCGAATTGGTGAAGAATTCGAGCCGCTTGGCGGCGGCTCGATGAATGAAGTTTATAGGGTCAAACACATGATGGGCGGCCGGGGCTATTTCAAGCCAAATACTGCCGAAGATCCGCAAATGGGCGCCAAAGCCGTGATGAGTTCTGACATCAATAAAGTCTTAAAACTCGACGCATTGGCGAAAGAAACCTATCAGAGGTACAAAATTAATAAAAATGGCGCCAAGACCAGCATGGAAGGCGCGGAATCGGAAGAAGTGCCTGGCACAACCAGCCACGAGTTGGAATTTAACACACCCATTGACGAGGCAACCTATAAGGACAGTGAACCTGCCAATGTGAAATCTAAAGTAATTAATGGAGAAACCAAATATTTTGAATATTCTGGCGCAAAACACAAGCGGCATGACTACTCCAACCCGCAAACCCAAAAAGATTTATCCAATTTGCAGTTGCAGGATGCGATAACCGGGCAATATGACCGTCACGGCGCAAATATTCGCATTGATGACCAGA
>CAZNCT010000047.1:0-3822 GCA_964571615.1 uncultured Anaerolinea sp.
CGGCAACAGCGGCCCGCTTCCAGGCGAGGTCGCCAAAGCGGTGACGGGCAGCGACTTGGTGGCGGCGGCGGTCATTTCGGGCAACCGCAACTTCGAGGGGCGCGTTCATCCGCTTGTTAAAGCCAACTATCTCGCTTCCCCGCCGCTGGTGGTGGCCTACGCCCTGGCTGGCACGGTGGATATTGACCTCGAAAACGAACCGATTGGCACGGGCAAAGACGGCAACCCGGTTTACCTGCGCGATATCTGGCCCTCCACGCAGGAAGTGGCGGATGTGGTCGCCACCAGCCTGCATACCGCCATGTTTGAGGAGCGCTACGCCAGCGTCTTTGAAGGCTCGGAAATGTGGCAGGAAGTGAAAGCCCCCGAAGGCGAACTGTTCGAGTGGAGCGAGGAATCGACCTACATCCATCACCCGCCCTACTTCCAGGAACTGACGCTGGAAACCGGCTCGGTCAGCGATATTCGCGGGGCGCGCGTGCTGGCGCTGTTTGGCGATTCGATTACCACCGACCACATCTCCCCGGCGGGCAACATCGCCGCCGACAGCCCGGCGGGCAAGTACCTGCAAGAGCGCGGCGTTGCGCCCAAAGATTTTAACTCTTACGGCGCGCGGCGCGGCAACGACCTGGTGATGGCGCGCGGCACGTTTGCCAACATCCGCCTGAAGAACCTGCTGGTTGCGCCCAAAGAAGGCAACTGGACGAAGTTTGACGGACAGGAAATGCCCATCTACGACGCGGCGATGAAGTACAAAGAAGCGGGCATTCCTTCCATCGTGCTGGCCGGTAAGGAATACGGCACCGGCTCCAGCCGCGACTGGGCGGCAAAGGGCCCCATGCTTCAGGGCGTGAAAGCCGTTATCGCCGAGTCGTTTGAGCGTATTCACCGCTCCAACCTGGTGGGCATGGGCGTCCTGCCCCTGCGCTTCTTCGATGGGCAAAACGCCGAATCGCTTGGGCTGGACGGTTCGGAGACCTTCGACATCCTTGGGCTGACTGACGACATGGCGCCGCAGAGTTTGGTGACGGTTAAGGCGACCAAAGCCGATGGTTCGGTCATCGAGTTTCAGGCAAAAGCCCTGCTCAATACCCCCGTGGAGGTCAATTACTACCGCAACGGCGGCATTTTGCACACGGTGCTGCGGAATCTGGTGAAGTAAGTTGATGAGATAAAAAAACGAGACCGGTGATGAGCCGGTCTCTTCTCTTTCACCCTCCTGGCGTAATGGAGCCAATTGCCATAAACGAGAAAATCAAGACATCCTGCCAGAAGTGGATGAACCAGGCCCAGAACAGGCCGCGTGTTTCGAGCATCGATTTGCCCAACAGCCAGCCTAAAAATCCTGCCATCAAGACCCCAATGATTCCGTAGGGCACGCCGTAATAATGACCGATGCCAAAATAAACCGCCATCAGCAAAAGCGCCTGACTGCGCCCGGCTGGCCCCTCGAGCACGGAGAGAAACGAGGCTTTGTAGGTCATCTCCTCGTTGAATGCGTTCAATGTGGCGGCCAGCAGCACCGCCGGAAGGAAAGGAAGCGCCCGCAAGACGATATCCAGCGGCGGGCGTCCTGCCAGTACCAGGAAGGCCAGCGTCCCCAGGCTGATGAAAAAGGTGAAATTCCGCCCAAAGGTGCTCCAACGCTCCCCCGGTTTGGCCCCCAGCCATTTGACCGGCTCTACCGGCGCAGCCGTATCCCCTTTGACGAGGAAGAAAGCCGAGGCTTTTTTGTGCAACACAAACAGCGCGGCGATAATGACCAGGGTTACCATTAGGCGCAACGATTGCTGCGCCAGCATGGAGACGTTGAAGGAAGGGTTGTTGAGCCAGGCTTGATAAACCGGCAGCCGCGCAATTTGGGTGTAAACCAGCCATTCCACCCCAACCAGGCCCAGGAGCAGGCCGAAAAACGAACGCAGAGGCCGAAGGGCGGGCAGACCAAAAGCCAGGCCCAGCCCAACCAGGGCTATCAGCGCGGCAATTCCGGCTTGCAGATTGGCCGAAACCGGGTATTGGAAAACTTCTTGCAGGATGATTTTTGGCAATGATGCCAGCAGAATGGCCGCCCAGGCGGCAGTCAGCAGGGTTTTGCTGGGGGATGTGGACATCGCGCCTCTCCGATTGTGAAGAAAATTACAATTTGAATTATAGGTCAATGTGCTATGATTTGTCTATGTTGTCTTTTTTGCGCTTTGTCCTGCTTGGGGTCTTTACAGCCGCCATCGGTGAATGGCAATTTTCGGTTTTCCTGCGCAACGACCCCGATAACTTCATCGGTTCGGTGGTCTTCAATACGCTTTACCTGAGTGGGGCTTACCTGCTGACGCGTATTTTGCTGACCACCCTGTGCAATCGGCCCTGGTTTATTCTAGTTTACATGGCTCTGGCTGGCGCCAGCGGGCTGATGGTCGAGTGGTTCCTGATTGGCAATTCTCCCTGGGGAAACCCCGATGCCAGCCAGGCGGGCATGTTTGCCTACTGGGCCTGTATGACCCTGGTTCCGCTTGTTTTCCTGCTCGAAAAACGCGCCTTGCAAACCTTCATCCTGTGCTATGGACTGGTTTATATTGCCCTGGCGCTGGTCGGCCAATTGGCTATTCCCAGCCCTGAGTGGCGTTTTGCGTTTCACATTTACGCGGTCATTTTCGGCTATCTGGGCTTGATGCTGGCTGTGTTGTGGAAGTATTTGCGAACAACCTGATTTGAATATCTTTAGGGAAATTGTTGTATAATTGTCGAAAATCGGAAATTCAGAAATTCAGAAATTCTGTATTTCAGGAGTTCAGCATGGCCACTCTTCAAATCCGTTCCAAAGGATCCATCACTCTGCCAGCCGAGTTGCGCCGCAAATACAATTGGGAAGAAGGCGAAATCTTGACGGCTGTCGAGCTCGGCGATGGCGCGCTTATCCTGACATCAAAGCCGGTGAAAGTGATGAAAAGCGCAGATAAAGTTGCAAAAATGGTGAGAGAAGCGAATGTAAGCTTGGATGAGTTACTCGAAACTCTCGACCAAGAACGCAAGGCCTACTATCAGGAACATTATGTCGACCCCAAAGATATTTCTGGATAGCAGCGCTCTGATTGCAGGTGTGCTTTCATCTACAGGGGCGGGGCGCGCCTTGTTGGTGCTTTCAGAAATTGGGGATGTCGAATTATTCGTAAACGAACATGTCATCGCTGAATGTGAACGCTCGCTGGCGAGAAAGGTACCCCAGGCGTTGCCTGCTTTGCGTGAATCAATCATGGATGCCGGCTTGAAAATTTTACAAAATCCTTCTGCTCAAGAAGTTCAGGCCAACCTGTACCTGATCTCGGATCCCTATGATGTTGATATTTTGCTCTCGGCGATGCAAGCCCGGGTGGATTATCTTGTCACGCATAATCGCAAACACTTTCTCGATGACCCGCAGGTAAGCGAAAAAACCGGCCTGCGCATCGGAACACCTGGAGATGCTATTGCATGGCTGAGAGAGCAGAGGTAATCATCATCGGTGCGGGGGTGGCGGGGCTGACGGCCGCCCTGCACCTGGCCGAGCGCGGATTGAAGCCGCTCGTGCTCGAATCGGCGGTGCGGGTTGGCGGGCGTCTGGCCAGGGGCGATGAAATCACCGTCAATGGCGTGACCTTCCGCCTGGAGCATGGCGTGCACGGCATCTGGTCGCCATACCGCAATTTCAACGCCATGCTGGCGCGCCACAACCTGCGCCCGGTTTTTGTCCCTGCCGACGACGAGACCTGGATATACCGCCATCACGGTTTTACCAACCTGGCCTACATTGGCAAAAGCATTCGGCGCAGTTTCATCCCGGCCCCTTTT
>CAZNCT010000047.1:3832-6709 GCA_964571615.1 uncultured Anaerolinea sp.
CTCAACCTGTTTCTCAACCCGCGCTTCCTGTGGGCGCTCGACATCCGCGATTGGTTTCATCTTCTTTCGGTATGGAGTGGACTGGTCTTTGCCCTGGGCGTGGACCCGCTCGGAGAGAACCAACCGCTCGAGGGCCTGACCCTGGGCGGTCTCACCCGCAACTGGTCTCCGGCGTTAAGGGCCATGTTCCAGGGTTTGGCGCGTAACGCGCTGTCGGCAGACCCAGACGAGGTGCCGTTATCGGGCTTTCTCGCCTTTTTGCGTTTTTATACCCTGCTGCGGCGCGATGCCTGGGCTTTTGGCTACCTGCCCGACGATGGCGGGACGGCGGTCACGGAACCCCTCGCCAGCCGCGTGCAGGCGCTTGGAGGCGAGATTCGGCTCAACACAACGGTCGAAAGGCTCACGGCTGAGTCCGCTGGTTGGGTTGTCCATAGCGGCGGCCAGGTCTTTGCGGCGCAACAGGTCATTTTGGCGGTTGAGTCCCGGGCGGCAGAATCTATTTTGGCCCCCCTCTTGGCCGCAGGCCAGGGGGGCAGGCTTTTCTTCCCCCGTTCGACCGAAAATGCGGTACTGCGTTTCTGGTTTTCGGCCAAACCCCGGCGCGGCAGCGAGGCTGGCATGTTCAGCGGCCAGTTTACCGGCCACAACTTCTTCTGGCTCGACCGGATTTACAACCAGTACCGGCGCTGGGGACGCGAAACCGGCGGCAGTGCGCTCGAAATCCACATTTACGGGCCGCCCGATGTGCTGGCCCGGCCCGATGCGGTTTTGCTGGCCCAGGTTTTGCAGGATGTCAACAGCGTTTGGCCAGAACTGCGCGGCGCCCGGCTGGGACAACACCTCCAGCGCAACCCTGAGACTCATACCCTGCCAGCGGTCGGCCCGGCCAGCCGCCACCTGGGGACGGTCACGCCCTGGCCGGGGCTGTTTTGCGCTGGTGATTGGGTGCGGCACCCATCTCCGGCGCTGTTCCTCGAGCGGGCGGTCGTGACGGGCATTGCCGCCGCCAACGAGATACTCACACTGCGCGGCCTGGAGGCCTGGGCGTTGCTTGAGCCATTGCCCGCCGAAGCCCCCGCCGCGGCAATAGAAAAACTGATGCGCCGGGGCCGCCAGCGCATCAGGCAAAAACGGGGCAAATCTGCTGCTTAGTCTGCGGGCAGTTCGGCAGGGGAGGTTACTTCGAGTTTCAGGAAGAAATATACCCCGTCGGTATGCTCTTCCAGCCCGCTGATGAGCGTTTGTTTTTTGCGCGGCATCATGCCGACCACTTCCCAGCCTTCGAGACCGGCTTGTTCCAATTCGTCAATCCCGAAGCCTTCGCGCAGCGGGTCTTCGAGCAGGATGTCGCCCGAGACAACGTAAACCACCCGATAGGCGAAAACCTTTTTATTCTGTTGCAGGCGCAGGCGGGCTTTTTCGATGCGCTCGGCCCGCAGGGCTCGTTTTTTGTTTTCCAGTTGTTCGGTCAGGCGGCGCGCCGCTGGGGTTTGCAAGATTTCTTCGGCAACGGTGGCGACGTCTTCATCGTCTGATTCGCTGGCGACCAGAAGGAACTCGAGGCCGCGCGGGTCGTTCAATTTGACCAGGCCTTCGGCGGCATCTAGTTGCATCATCCAGTCTTTGTGTTCGTTCATGATTTCGTTGAGCGACTCGCTGTCGTTCATGCGTACCAGTTCTTCAATTGAGGATGCCATTTTGGTTTCTCCTTTTGTGAAATGGATGATCCAGATATGCGCATCTAACTCGTGCCGGTTTAATCGGCATGGGCTGGTTCGCGTTCGAGCCTTATGTGTGAGAGCAGGTACAGGCCAATCGCGCTGACCAGGCCGATGGACAGGCCGCCGATCCAGATAAAGCGCGGGCCCAGGTTATCGTTTAACAATCCGCCCAGCACCGGGCCCACCATCTGGCCGAACGACCAGGTCAGGCCGTAGATGCTCATGTAGCGTCCGCGCATGTCGGCAGGGGCAATGTTGGCAACATAGGTGCTGGAGGTAGGTATGATGATCAGTTCGCCGAGGGTCATAATCACCATTGCCAGCCAGAAGCCCGCAAAGTCGGTTGCCAGCGCTACCGCACCATTGGCGAGCGCGTATAAGAGCATGCCAAGCGACATCATACGCCGGGTTTCATACTGGCGCGTCAGGAATGTGATCAGAATTTGCAGGCTGACAACCATCAGCGCGTTGGTGGTCGGAATCCAGCCGTAGAGGTTTTCAGGCACGCCAAAGTTGGTTTTGGCGTAGATTGGCATCAAAATCCACATCAGGGTGACGGTGACCCAGCCGAACATCATGGTGCCGATGACCGGGGTAAAGGCCCGGTCGCCCAGGACTTTATCGTACCCGCCCAGCCATTCATGGCGGGCTGGGGCGCTGGTCTTTTGCAGGGTTTCGCGGCCCCAAAAAGCCAGCATCAGGCCATATAGCCCCATGCCGCAGGCGGCGGCATAAAAGGCCAGGTTGTAAGAGCTGGATACCAGCAGGCCGCCCACTATCGGGCCGATGGCAATCCCCAGGTTGCTAATCATGCGGATGGCGGCGTAGGCTTCGGGCCGGTCTTCAGCGGGAATCAGGTCGGCCAGCATGGCGTCAGCGCCGACGCGGTAGAGCGGGTTGGCAAATCCGCGTCCGGCCATCAGGATGGCGAAGGTCAGGTAGTCGCTGGCCTCGAGCATCAGCAGGAAAAGCGCCGAATCAGCCAGCAGGCTGATGACCATGACCCCTTTGCGCCCCAGCCGGTCGCTAATCTGGCCTGCCACAAAGGTGGCGATAACACTGCTGATGGCGTTGATGGTAATCAGGGTGCTAACTGTGGTCAGCGGCAGGTTGAGTTTGCCGTTGATGTAGATGAGCAGGAAGGGCCAAATCA
>CAZNCT010000047.1:6719-24835 GCA_964571615.1 uncultured Anaerolinea sp.
GGAGCCGCTCGAGCTGAGCAGCAGGCCCCAGAACATCAGCCAGAACTGGCGCGGAAAACGAAAGTAAGCAGGGTTAGATAATTGCTGAAGCATATAGTTATTGTATCATTTTAGAGGCGTGTTGGTTTGTAGTCAAAATCTTTTTGATACCTGCGCTTGCGCATCGGCTGCAAGTGCAGGTGTTACGCGGATGACAGAGATGAAAGAAAAGAGACAGCCAGAGGCTGTCTCTCATGATTTTAGGGCTTGGGTTAGCGCCGACGGTCAAACCCGCCGCCGCGGTTGCGGTCATTGCCGCCGCGTCCACGGTCACGGTCACCGCCGGGGCGCGGGCCGCCGCTGCCACCGGGACGTGGCCCACTGCGTTTGCTGTCTTTTTCGCGGGCTTCTTCGGCTGTCCAGCCTTCGAGCACGGCCTGGCGCGAAAGGCGGATTTTTCCAGCCGGGTCAATATCAATCACCATGACCGTAATTTCATCGCCCATGCTGACCACATCTTCGACCTTGTTGACGCGTTCGCTATCCAGCTGCGAGATGTGCACCAGCCCATCGACCCCGGGCAGGATTTCAACAAAGGCGCCAAATTCGGCGATGCGCACGACTTTGCCGGTGTAGATGCGTCCGATTTCGGCGCTTTCGCCCAGGGCTTCAACGCGTTCACGCGCCAGGTTGCCGCCGATGCCGTCGGTCGAGGCGATGTAAACGGTGCCGTCTTCTTGCACGTCAATTTTGGTGTTGGTTTCTTCTTGCAGGGCGCGGATGTTTTTGCCGCCCGGGCCAATCAGGGCGCCGATTTTATCAACCGGAATTTTGACGGTGATGATGCGCGGGGCGTGCGGTTTCAGGTCGGGGCGCGGGGCCGAGATGGTTTCGAGCATTTTCTCGAGGATGGCGAGGCGCGCTTCGCGGGCCTGGGCCAGGGCTTCTTTCATCATATCGGCGCTCAGGCCGCTGATTTTGATGTCCATTTGCAGGGCGGTGATGCCTTCGCGTGTTCCAGCCACTTTGAAATCCATATCACCCAGGTGGTCTTCGGTGCCCTGAATGTCGGTCAGAATCTGGTAGCGGGAGGCGCCAGCAACCGGGTCGGTGATAAGCCCCATGGCAACCCCGGCGACGGGGGCCTTAATCGGTACGCCGGCATCCATCAGCGAGAGGGTCGAGCCGCAGACCGAGGCCATTGAGGAAGAGCCGTTCGAGGCCAGCACTTCAGAGACCAGGCGCAGGGCGTAGGGGAAGTCTTTTTCTTCGGGGATGACCGGTTCGAGGGCGCGTTCGGCCAGGGCGCCGTGTCCGATTTCGCGGCGCGACTGCCCGCGCAGGGGTTTGACTTCGCCGGTGGAGTAGGGCGGGAAGTTGTAGTGGTGCATGTAGCGCTTGGTTTCGGTGGGGGTCAGGTTGTCGAGTTCCTGGGCTTCGCCAACGGTGCCGAGGGTGGTCAGGGTGAGTACCTGGGTTTCGCCGCGGGTGAACAGGCCAGAGCCATGCGCACGCGGGCTTAAATCCACTTCGCACCAGATGGGGCGAATGTCTTTGGGGCCGCGTCCATCGGGGCGTTTGCCCATGCCGAGGATGCGCTCGCGCACGATGGCCATTTCGGCGCGGCCAAAGGCCGATTTAACGGCAGAAGCGGTCGGGAGCGAAGCCGCATCCTGCCCTTCGGCGGGGGTGGTCAGTTTGGCGACCACGTCTGCGGCGAGGGCGTCCATGCCAGCGTAAAATTCATTCTTGCTGAGCGGTTTATCGAGCAGTTCGTGCATCGGGCCGCTGACCAGATCCATGACTTGCTGGTCGAGTTCGGGGGTTTCGGGGAAGAACTGGGCTTCGCGCTTGGCTTTGCCGATTTCGGCTTGCATTTTGAGTTGGGCGTCAATCAGCGGCTGAATGGCTTTGTGCCCAAATTCGAGCGCGGCGGCCATGGTTTCTTCGGGCACTTCGCGGGCGCCGCATTCGACCATCAGAATGGCGTCGCGGGTACCGGCAATGCGCAGGTCGAGGGCCGAGATTTCCATTTCGGAGTAGGTCGGGTTGACGACGAATTCGCGGTTGACCAGACCTACGCGGACCGCCCCGACCGGGCCGTTCCAGGGGATGTCGGAAATCATGATGGCGGCGGAGGCGGCGTTGATGGCCAGCACGTCGAGCGGGTTTTCGGTGTCAGCCGACAGCGAGAACATGATGACCTGAACTTCGTTGCGCATGCCTTTGGGGAAGAGCGGGCGCAGGGGGCGGTCGGTCAGGCGGGCGGTCAGAATGGCTTCGGTGCTGGGGCGGCCTTCGCGCCGGAAGAACGAACCGGGGATTTTGCCGCCAGCATACATGCGTTCTTCATATTCAACGCTAAGCGGGAAGAAGTCGATGCCTTCGCGTACACCGCCCATGGTGGCGGCGGCGAAGATGACAGTGTCGCCCTGGCGGACGGTGACGGAGCCCCCGGCCAGGTGGGCGAGTTTGCCGGTTTCAAACGTGATGGTTCGGCCTCCGGTTTGTACGGAGTAGGTTTTGCTTTCGGGTTTCATTAAGTTTGTCTCCTGTGTTACTGTGGGGCGAAATAATATTCCGCCTTGTTGTGGCTTATGCGGGATAACATCCCGCGCCACAGGTTTCCCGCCTGGTCAGGGACTGAAAGCGATCAACAACGGTTTGTGGTGTGGTGAGGGTAAATCCGTTGCTGGCCCCTTTCAATTCCCAACCGGCGGACGTGGGTGATTTTAGAAGACCCTAAAGGCCTCGGGGAGACCTTTAGGGTCTTTCTTATTCCTTACTTGGTGCGGCGCAGGTTGAGCCGTTCGGTGACTTCGAGGTAGCGGTCGTAGTGGGTCTTGCGCAGGTAGGCCAGCAGACGGCGGCGGGAGCCGACCAGTTTGAGCAGGCCGCGGCGGCAGGACTCGTCGTGCTTGTTGGCGCGCAAGTGCTCAGTGAGCTGGGTGATGCGTTTGCTCAGAATGGCAATTTGCACCTCGGGCGAACCGGTGTCGGTCTCATGGCGGTGAAAGTTGCTGATGACCTCGGTCTTGACTTCCTTTTCGAGTGGCATGACGTATGCTTCTCCTTTCTTTCAAGATGGTGCAGGTCTCCGTATCCGCAGCGTGAACCGCGTGATAGGACCAGTCACGGGAACGGGATTATACCATAGTTAGCCCATCCGCCCGGTGATGTACGATTCGGTCAGTTCTTGCCGGGGGCGGGTGAACATTTCGTTGGTTTCTGAAAATTCGACCAGGTCGCCCAGCCAGAACAGGCCAGTGTAGTCTGAAACGCGCGCGGCTTGCTGCATGTTGTGGGTGACGATGACGATGGTGTATTTTTCTTTGAGTTCTGCAATCAGTTCTTCGATGCGCAGGGTGGCGATTGGGTCGAGGGCCGAGGTCGATTCGTCCATCAGGATGACTTCAGGCTGAACGGCCAGCACCCGGGCAATGCACAGCCGTTGCTGTTGGCCGAGCGAGAGGCTCATGGCGTCCTGGTGCAGTTTGTCTTTGACTTCGTCCCATAGCGCAGCGGCTTCAAGGCTGCGCTGAATGTTTTCCTCGAGGCTGGCTTTGTCTGTCTTTAAGCCCAAAACGCGCGGCCCAAAGGCGACGTTATCATAAATCGATTGGGGGAACGGGTTGGGTTTTTGAAAGACCATTCCGACGCGCTGGCGCAGGTTGACGACATCCATGCCTGGGGAGTAGATGTCCTGGCCGTGCAACAGGATTTTGCCCTCAACGCGCGTGCCTTCGATGGTGTCGTTCATGCGGTTCAGACAGCGCAGGAAGGTCGATTTTCCGCAACCCGAAGGGCCAATCAGCGCGGTGACTTTGTTGGCAAGCACATCCATGCTGATGTTCGATAGGGCGCGTTTGGCCCCGTAGTAGAAATTCATGTTTTGAATGGAGAAGACGGTTTGTGGCATGGGCTGATTTTAATCGAGATTTGTGCTTCGGGGCGCATTGTGGTTTTGTAAAATTTGCAGGCGGGTATTTTCGGGTTTGGAACAGGTATAATTCAGGCCGATGAAACCACTTCCTTTTTTCCTAATCTTGCTCCTGTTTTTGCTGCCCGCTTGTGCCGATTCTTCTGTGCAGGCGGCCCAGGTTGGCGATGCCGTCTACCTGGAAAATAAAGGCTCAGACACGATGGTCAATCTGGCTCTGGCCTGGGCAGAGCGCTACCAGGATAGTCACCCCGGCGTGCGTATTTCAGTGACGGGTGGCGGTTCAGGAACCGGTATCGCCGCTTTGCTGAACAATACGGTTGATTTGGCCAACGCTTCACGCCACATTAAGGCGGAAGAACTTGAGAAGGCCCGCGCCAGCGGCATTGAGCCGGTTGAGTTTGTTGTGGCTCGCGATGCGATTGCGGTGATTGTTCATCCGCAGAACCCGGTAGGCTCACTGACGCTCACCCAACTTGCCGATATTTACAGCGGAAAAATCAATAACTGGCGCGAAGTCGGCGGTGAAGACCGCCCCATTGTGCGTCTTTCGCGTGAAACCAACTCGGGAACGCATGTCTATTTTCTCGAGGTGGTCTTGCGCCTGGGTGAGAAAGACAACAAGACCCTCTTTTCTCAGGATACGTTGCTGTTGCCTTCTTCTGAAGGCATCATCAACGAGGTGCGCCAGAACCCCAATGCCATCGGTTATGACGGCCTGGGTTATGTTCCGCATGACCTGAAAGTTGTGGCGATTGCCGGGAAGGGCAGCACGGTCTATGTGCGTCCTTCGATTGCAACGGTGAACAACGGCACCTACCCGATTGCGCGCGACCTTTATATCTACACTGCCGGACAGCCAGAGGGGATTGTCAAGGAATATCTGGATTGGATTCTTTCGGATGAGGCGCAGGAGATTGTTTCTGACCTCGGCTTTGTGCCGGTCGATGCCCTGCACCACCCGTAGCAATTGAGGCATGGATGGAAAAAGACCTTTCGCTTGGCGAATTTATTATCACCCGGCTGATTAAGGCCTCTGGCTACTCAGCGATTGTGTTTGTCACCCTGATTTTCTACTTCCTGTTGCGCGAAGGCCTGCCCACCCTGGGAGAAGTGGAATTCGGCAACCTGTTCAGCACCCGCTGGTATCCCATCGAGTCGTATTATGGCATTCTGCCGCTGATTTCAGGCTCGCTGATTGTGACCCTGGGCGCGGCGATGGTTGCCATTCCGTTTGGGATTGGGACAGCGATTTTTATTGCCGAGATTGCCCCGCGCTGGGCGCGTGAAATTCTCAAGCCGCTGGTGGAATTGCTCGGCGGACTGCCCTCGGTTGTGCTCGGCTTTTTGGGGATCCTCGTCCTGGCCCCCAACCTGCGCATTCTGCTCGACCTGCCCACCGGCCTGACCGCCCTGGCCGGGTCGCTGCTCTTGGGCGCAATTTCCATCCCGACGGTGGTTTCGGTGGCCGAAGACGCCCTCGACTCGGTGCCGCGCTCGTACCGTGATGCCGCCCTGGCTCTCGGCGCGACCCGCTGGCAGACGATTTGGCGGGTGACGCTCCCGGCGGCGCGCTCTGGCGTTCTGACGGCCATCATGCTCGGGGTCGGACGCGCCATCGGCGAGACGATGACGGTGATGATGGTCACCGGCAACGCCCCAGTGCTGGCAACCAGCCTGGCGGCGCTGTTCTCGCCCGTCCGCACCATGACGGCCACCATCGCCGCCGAAATGGGCGAAGTTGCCAGCGGCAGTATCCACTATCACACTCTGTTCTTTATCGGCATGGTTTTGTTCATTATTTCGCTGATTGTCAACGTCACCGCCTCGAGCGTAGTCTTTCGGCAGAGAAAACGCGCGGAAAGGGTGCTCTCTTAATGAACCGCAACCTGGTGCAACGCCTCGGATTTGGACTGCTTTCAACGGTCGCTTTTATGACCGTCCTGCCCATCCTTTTGATTTTGGGCTACATCATCACGCAGGGCGCGCCGGCCATCTCGTGGGAGTTTATCACCGCCATGCCCTATAACGGGATGCGCTCTGGCGGCATCTGGCCTGCGGTCGTTGGCACGTTTTACCTGACGGTCGGCACGGCCATTTTCTCGGTGCCGCTGGGGGTGGCGGCGGCCATTTATCTTTCGGAATATGCCGCCGACAACACCCTGACGCGCATCATTCGCCTGGCAATCATCAACCTTTCGGGCATTCCCTCGGTCGTGTATGGACTTTTTGGCCTGGGTTTGTTTGTTTTCTTCCTGCGCTTTGGCACCAGCATCCTTTCGGCCTCGCTTACGCTTTCGATTATGACCCTGCCGGTCATCATCAGCACATCCGAAGAAGCCTTGCGCGCCGTTCCGCAAGCCTTTCGGACGGTGTCAATTTCGGTCGGCGCGACCCGCTGGCAGACCATCCGGCGGATTGTCTTGCCCGAAGCCCTGCCCGGCATCATCACCGGCATCATCCTGGGGCTGAACCGCGCCGCTGGTGAGACGGCCCCCATCCTGTTCACCGGGGCGGCCTTCTTCCTGCCGCGTCTGCCCGGTTCGCCCTTTGACGCGACCATGGCCCTGCCCTATCACCTGTTTGTCATCTCAACCCAAATTCCCGAAATGCCTTTCCAGATTCAATACGGCACAGCCCTGGTGCTGATTACTTTTGTGCTGACCATGAATCTGCTCGCGAACTTTGTCCGTTCCCGCGCCCGGGCGCGCCGTCAGTGGTAAAACCATGAAAATCGTTATTGAGAATTTTTCCCTTCAGTACGAAGACGGCACCGAGTCGCTTCGTAACATCAATCTTGAGATTGCGCCCAATGCTGTGACCGTTTTATTTGGCCCGGCAGGCGGAGGCAAATCCTCGCTGCTGCGCTGTTTGAACCGTCTCAATGACCTGGCCGATGTGCAAAAAAAATCGGGCCGCATCTTGATTGATGGACAGGATATTTTCGACCCCAAGACCGATGTCACCGCCCTGCGCCGTAAAGTCGGGATGGTCTTTGCCCGCCCGGTTGTTCTGCCGATGTCGATTCGCCAGAACCTGACCTATGGCCTGGAACTGGCCGGGGAGCGCCGCCCATCGAAACTGGATGAGGCCGTTAAGCGCAGCCTGCAACAAGCCGCGCTATGGGATGAAGTTCACGACCGTCTCGATGACCCGGCGATTGCGCTCTCTGGCGGTCAGCAGCAACGCCTTTGCCTGGCGCGCTCACTCGCCTTGCAGCCCGAAATCATCCTGCTCGACGAGCCAACCAGCGGCCTTGACCCGATTTCAACCGGCAAGGTCGAAGCCTCGTTGCAAGAGTTGAAGAAAAACTATACAATTATTCTTGTGCCGCATTCCGTTCAGCAGGCTGCCCGTACTGCCGATTATGCGGCTTTTTTCTTGCAGGGCGAGTTGATTGAGTATGGTGATGGAAAAACGCTCTTCACCTCCCCCCGCGAGAAACGCACCGAAGACTATATTACTGGCAGATTTGGATAGCGCTATGCCTGAGAAAATATTGGTGGTTGAAGACGAGCCAGCCTTGCAAGAAACCCTGGTTTATAACCTTGAGAAACAGGGCTATCTGGTTGAATCCACTGGCGATGGGCGGGTTGCGCTCGAACTGGCCCGCCAACTCAAACCCGATTTGATTTTGCTCGATATCATGCTGCCCGGCATGGACGGCTTCGAGGTTTGCCGCGCGTTGCGGCGTGAGATGAATGTGCCCGTCCTGATGCTGACCGCCCGCGATGACGAAATTGACCGCGTGGTTGGCCTGGAGGTTGGCGCAGATGACTACCTGACCAAGCCCTTCTCGATGCGCGAACTGATGGCGCGAGTCAAGGCCCAACTGCGCCGTTCGGCGGTTATCCGCGAGGAATTGGAGAAAATCAAATCGGTCGAAACCGCCGCTCACGACATCCTGACCTACGGCAACCTGTCGATTAACCAGACCCGCCGCGAAGTGATGCTGGCGGGTGAGCCGCTGGCGCTCAAACCCAAAGAATATGAACTCTTGCTTTTCCTGGCCCAGCATCGCGGACAAATGCTCTCGCGTGAATTTGTCCTGGAGCGTGTTTGGGGTTGGGATTACATCGGCGATAGCCGCACGGTGGATGTGCATGTGCGCTGGCTGCGCCAGAAAATTGAAACCGACCCGGCCAATCCATCCCGCATCGTCACCGTGCGCGGCGGCGGCTATCGTTTCGAGGGCTAACCCTGTCTGCCTGACAGCAATGTCAGGCGAAATTTTTTTAATTGCCATGGCTGAAATCCTTCCCAACATTCTCCTTGCGCTCTTGCTGATAGGCATGGGCGTCATCTTGTGGCGCTACCGCGATTTGCAGCGCCGGGTTGCCAATCTTTCGGCGGTGATTCGGAAAACGGCTGAAAGCGGCGGCACCGTTTTTGACCTGCCTGAAAACGAGCATCGCATTGAAGACCTCTCGAATGCGGTTCGCAACCTGGCGCTTGCCCAACAGTCCCAACTTGCGGCGCTGGAAGACCAGCGCGCCCGCCTGGCCGATGTGCTCGACCAGATGACCGACGGCGTCTTGATTGTTGACCCCGAAGGCAGGGTGGCGCTGATTAATCCGGCGGCCCGGCGCATGTTCAGCACCAAAGACCCGGCTGGCCGTTCTGTGACCGAAGTTTTGCGGCATCACCAGCTGGTCAGCACCTGGCATCGCTGTCAGGAAACCGGTGAAGCCCAAACCGAAGCGGTTGAACTGCCCGCCCGACGCCAGTTCCTGCAAATTACGGCCATCCCCGACCGGCTGGTTCCCGGCGGAAGCCTGATCTTTTTGCAAGACCTGACGCGCGTTCGCCGCCTCGAAACCGTCCGGCGCGACTTCATCTCAAACCTGTCGCACGAACTGCGTACCCCCCTGGCCTCGCTCAAAGCCCTGACCGAGACCCTCAGCGAAGGCGCTCTCGAAGACCCGCCCGCCGCCCGCCGTTTTCTTGCGCGCATGGAAACCGAAGTGGATGCCCTGACCCAAATGACCAACGAACTGCTCGAACTGACCAAAATTGAGTCGGGTCAGGTTCCGCTGGATTTGAAGCCGCTCGCCCCGCACACCCTGCTGGTTTCCGCTTCCGAGCGGATGCGCCTGCAAGCCGAACGCGCCGGGCTGGAGGTTCACCTGCGCATCCCCGATGATCTGCCCAATATCCTGGCCGATTTTGCTCGTCTCGAACAGGTCCTGGTCAATCTCATTCACAACGCTGTTAAGTTCACCCCCCCCGGCGGGCAGATTACCCTTTCTGCCGCAATGGAAGACCGCTTTGTGCGCTTCTCCGTCCGCGATACTGGCGAGGGCATTCCCGCAGAAATTTTGCCGCGCATTTTTGAGCGCTTTTACAAAGCCGACCGCGCCCGCTCAGGAGGCGGCACCGGACTGGGGCTTTCAATTGCCCGTCACATGGTCGAAGCGCACGGTGGCAAAATTTGGGCTGAGAGCGAAGAGAATCAGGGCAGCACGTTTTCGTTCACGATTCCGTGCGCATAAGTAGCGCGGGATGTTATCCCGCGCCATGGATGTCATTTCGAAGGAGCTGCGCAGCGGCGACCATCACGCTCGAAATGACAAGCGCAATTCTGAAAGGCGGAATAACATTCCGCCACACGAGCAGGAGAACCCATGACTTTCTCAAGCGGACACGCCCTCATCATCGGTGTTGGTCAGTACCAGCACATGAGCAAATACAACGTCCCAATTGCCGCCAGCGATGCCCTCGCCGTTGCCGAAACGCTCAAAAACCCGTCCATCTGCGGCTACCCGGAAGGCAATGTCACCCTGTTGACCGACCAGGCCGCCACCCGTGCCGCGATTCTTTCCACGCTCGATGTGCTCTCCGCGAGCCTGGATGCTAAAAGCACCCTGTTCCTGTTCTATGTTGCGCATGGCGTGTACGGCACCGATGGCAATTACTACCTGACCACCCACGACAGCCAGCTCAGCGGATGCCGCCTTGTCCCCGAAACCGGCATCAGCGAAAGCGAACTGCTTGGGTCACTGCGCCAAATCCAGACCAAACGGATGCTGCTGGTCATCAACGCCTGCCACTCTGGCAACCTTTCACCCAGTTTCGACATTGATGATGAAGGTCTGGAAAGCCTGCCCCCGCCCACCAAACTGGCCGATGCCGTGCTCTCCACCGGCGAGGGACGCATCACCATCACCGCCTGCCGCCCCGAGCAAAAATCGTGGATTGGCAGCGGCAGCCTGAGCATCTTCACCAAAGCCCTGGTGGATGGACTCAAGGGCGGCGCTCCCAACAATCGCGGTTACATCAGCGCTTTTGGGCTGTATGAGTACGTCTATCACGAATCCAAAGACGCCGCTGAAGAAATCGGACAAGCGCAGGAACCCGAACTGACCGTGCTGAAAGGCGTCGGCCCCTTCCCTGTTGCGCTCTATCGCGGCGCCAGCCAGACCGGCGCATTCGAGGCCGAAGAATCCCTGCCCGATGAAACCGCCGTCCGCGAAGTCAGCCCCGAAAAAAGCCAGCGCGCCTACAAACGCTACACCGCCACCCTGATAGGCGGCGGCGCAATCGCCCAGGGTGATGGCGCAAAGGCTGTCGGGGCGGGCGGAAGATTGCTTGAAATTTCCGGAAAAGTAAGTGGAAATGTCATTTTTGGCGATAATGTTCGATATGTTGGTGAAAACAAAGGCAGCGTAAAAGACGAAGAATAAACATTCTGCCAAACCTGTATTAAGTCTGTCAAATTATCCGCCTAATCCGTGTGCTCCGTGTCCTGTTTTCTTTACCAAACCTTCACAAACCCTTCATTTTTTCACCAAACGGCCCTGATATAAAAGCCCTATGAGCAAAATTCTTGTTATCGACGACGAACCCGGCATTCTCAAACTCATCACGGCCTACCTGAAACCCGAAGGCTACGAAGTCCTGACCGCCAGCGATGGCGAATCGGGGCTGAAAGCCGCGCGCGCCTTCAAACCCGACCTCATCCTGCTCGACATCATGCTTCCCGGACTCGACGGCATCGAACTGCTCACCCGCTTGCGCCGCGAATCGGACGTGTACGTCATCCTGCTCACCGCCCGCACCGAAGAAACCGACAAGGTCGTCGGGCTGACCGTTGGCGCCGACGATTACGTTACCAAACCTTTCAGCCCGCGCGAGTTGGTGGCGCGCATCAAAGCCGCCCTGCGGCGCATCAAGGGCGCATCCAGCCCGGCGGGTGAAATTCTCTCCTTCCAGCATGTGCGCATCGACACCGGCGCGCGCACCGTCAGCGTCGATGACAAGCCCGTCGAACTGACCGCCATTGAATTCGACCTGCTGCGCGCCATCGCCGAAAATCGCGGCAGGGTGCTCACCCGTGAACAACTGCTCGAAAAAGTCTGGGGCGGCAACTACTACGGCGAAATCCGCGTTGTCGATGTCCACCTGGGGCATGTGCGCCAAAAACTGGGCATCGAAGGGCTAATCACCACCGTGCGCGGTGTCGGCTACCGCTTTGAAGACCAGCCGCTATAACAAGATGAAATCCATCCGCTCCAAAATCCTGCTCTCTTATCTCATCGTCCTGCTGGTTGGTGTGGCGGTCACCCTGCTTTCGGTCTCGTTCACCGCCCGCGTCGCCTACGACCGCCAGATGATGCACGAAGGCATGCGCATGGGCCAGGGCATGGGCGCGTCCCAGTCCGAACGCCCGCCAATGCAATTTGCCAACTTCCGAAACGCCGTTTTTGAAGCGCTCGGCACCGCTGCCCTGGTCGCCGCGCTGGTGGCCGTCATCGTCGCCCTGTTCCTGAGCAAGCGCATTGTCGCGCCCCTGCGTGCTCTCACCCGCGCCACCCAACGGATTGCCGCCGGTCATTACGACGAGCGCGTCAGTGTCTCTGGCCAAGACGAACTCGCCCAACTGGCGGGCAGTTTTAACCAGATGGCAGAACAAATTGAACAAACCGAAACCATGCGCCGCCGATTGCTGGGCGATGTCGCCCACGAACTGCGCACCCCGCTCACCACCATCAAAGGCTCCATGGAAGGCTTGATTGACGGCGTTCTGCAGCCTGACTCCGAAACCTTCACTCAAATTTTGCAAGAATCCGAACGCCTGAATCGGTTGGTCAACGACCTGCAAGAACTCAGCCGGGTTGAAGCGGGCGCCTATACGCTGGATAAGCAGACGATTGACGTTGCCTCTCTGGTAGCGACCGCCGTTAAACGGCTGGCCCGGCCCTTTGAAGCAAAGCAGGTCGCTCTCACCCCGCGCCTGGCTCCTGACCTTCCGCCCCTCCACGCTGACGAGGACCGCATCCTGCAAGTGCTCACCAACCTGCTCAATAACGCCCTGCAATACACCCCCGCCGGAGGAACTGTCACCATCTCGGCGCAAAAAAACGCCGAATTTGTGCAATTCAGCGTTTCAGATACCGGCATTGGGCTTTCACAACCCGACCTGAACCTGGTCTTCACGCGTTTCTACCGGGCCGATAAATCCCGCTCGCGCCAATCCGGCGGCGGCAGCGGCATTGGGCTGACCATTGCCAAACACCTTGTTGAGGCCCACGGCGGCCAGATTTGGGCCGAAAGTCCCGGGGTCGGGCAGGGCAGTACGTTTTATTTCACGATTCCCCTTTCCCATTAAAGCGGTTCATCGCCATATCCAGCCCATCTGTCACCCAGGTCAGGGCGGCGTCTGCGGCTTTGTCGAGCAATTCGGCCACTTCCTGGGCTTCTTTTTGGCTGAAGGCTTGCAAGACATAAGCGGCCGCCTCCATGCGCCCTGGCGGACGTCCAATACCGAGCCGCATCCGCGCAAAATCAGGTGTGCCAAGTTGCTGGATGATAGAAGCAACGCCTTTTTGTCCCGCCGACCCGCCGCCGGGTCGCAGGCGCAGGGCGCAGAAGGGCAGATCCAGGTCGTCGTGCGCCACCATCAGGTTTTCCTGCGGAATTTTGTAAAAGCGCACCAACCCCTGCACCGATTGGCCCGAAAGATTCATGTAAGTTTGCGGCTTGGCAAGGATGATTTTGTGGCCTTCATATTGGGCCGTGGTGATGATGGCTTTCGACTGTACGCGCATCGAACGGGCGTTTAGTTTTTCAGCCAACCGGTCAATCAACATAAACCCGATATTGTGGCGCGTATCACGGTATTCGCGCCCCGGGTTGCCGAGGCCAACGATGATGTAAGGGAGATTTTCAGGCATGTCTTCTGGCTTTTGCAAAAAAAAAAAAAATTCTTTGAGAAACATTCCCCCAGTTTAACCGCTCTGCTGCGAAAGGTGTAGGGACTGCGGCAATTTTTACCAGATACAACGCAGCGCCGCCCTGGGCCAGTTGACCCTGCGGCGGCGCTGTCATTTCCAAAGAATCTGCCCTGTCTCGATACGCTTATTGAGCCGATTCTCCGGGTTGGATGTTCTCACGCCTTATAAAGTGAGAGCCAGTCAGCAACATTCCCGTTAAGATGAGCATGCCTGGCACCGCAAAGCGCAGGAAAGTTTCGTTGAAAATGCTGATAAAAGAAGTTGCCAAAAAGCCCATCCCGGCCAGGCCAATCAAAATCATGGCCGCCAGATTGGCTCCGGCAGAGCGATTGGCAATTCCAACGACCAGCAGCCCCAGTCCAACCGCCAGTGGCTCAATCGGCCACAAAATGGCCCAGGCCGACCACAGGCCGGTCAGGTTGCAGAAAGCCAGCACCAGCCCATTCGCGCCGATGATAACGGCCGGAATTGCCAGCCCCGCCACCCGCATGAAAACGGCAGACAGGCCAAATCCAAGCGCGACCGCCAGCACCACCAACGGCCAGGCCAGCGCCCAAATTTCCCACCGATTGGTCAGGCTGGCAAACATCAAAATTCCACCTGTCACCAATACCGGCAGGCCCGGCATAAAAAACGCCCCCAGGCCAGGGCGGGCAACCGCCAGCAATCCGGGTGCAGTCAGCGCGGTGCCTGCTGCGAGAACCAGCAAGGGCCACATCCGCCAGGCTTGAGTGCTCAAAAACAAGTTGCCGGCCAGCGACAGCCCCCCTGCTGCCAGTAAGCCGATGCCGAAAATCAGAGAAAGAAGACGTTCAGGTTTCACAGGTTGGCTCCTTTTGCCTTTTTCAAGGCGCGTTGAATAAACCCGGCCTCTTTTGCCGGTTACAAAAGTCTGAAACGCAAAACTTTATTTGAACAAAATGGACAAGAGAATGGATAGCGAGCAGGTCAGCCCGGCCATGACCATCGCCAGAATTCCCAACGCCATGCCGCCGATGCGTCCCCAGGCCGGAATTTCGGTGCGTGGGCGCTCATTCAATTTGGTTGGCAGGTAAATGGCTACGCCGATAATCAAGGGCACCAACATCCACAAAAAAGACCAGTCCTCCCAGCGCCCGCTAATGGCCGAATAAGCCAACAGCAACCCAAGACCAAAGATGATAATGCCCGGAACCAGCAGCCAGGGCGATTGGGTGCCCCAACCGATGAAGGCCAACAGCCCGGCGACCAGAAAGACTTCGAAAGCCCATCCGTAGGCAAACACATTTGTATCCGTAATTGCCCCGGCAATTGCCGCCATCAGATTGACAACGGTCATCAACGTCAGGCTGGCAAACACCGCCGAAACAGGGCGAATGGGCGGTGGCGTGAAACGCCGCAACATGCTGGTTATTTGCCCGGTGGCCGCAGTCTGGGCGGCAGGCCTGGGGATGCGCACATCCATATTCGTATCTGCGTCTGCAAACCGGTGGTCGCTGATTTGTTGCCGCGCCATTCCCGATAGCACGGCCTGGGGTCGAAACCCGCTTGGGGGCGGTACAATCACTCGCGGCGAATCTGGCAGGTGCTGCCCCATCACTTCACGCAAGTCAGCGGCCATCTCTTGCGCGTTCTGGTAACGGTCTTGCGGGTCTTTGGCCAGCGCTTTCAAGACAATTTGCTCCAACGCTATCGGCAGCGCCGGGTCTACCTGGCTGGGAAGGGGTAGTGGGTCGTTCAAATGCTTCATCAAGATCGCCAACGGCGTATCGGCATCGAAGGGCGTGTAGCCTGTCAACATTTCGTACAAGACAATCCCGAGCGAGTAAATATCGCTGCGCTCATCACAGGTTCCCTTCAGGCCTTGCTCGGGGGCCATGTAATTGAGAGTACCCATCAGTGCCCCCGAAACAGTGTATTGCGTACTGCCGACGATTTGAGCAATCCCAAAATCGGTTAGCACGGCCTGTCCGCGTTTGGTCAGCATAATGTTGGCGGGCTTAATGTCGCGGTGAATAATCCCTTCTTTGTGAGCGTATCCCAGGCCATCCAGCACTTCACTCAAGATGCGCAAGATTTCGGGCAGCGGCATACGCTGTCCGCGAATGCGGTAATCGTTCAACCGCGCCCGCAGGGTATCTCCCTCAAGCAGTTCCATAACCATGAAATGATGGTCGTCTTGAATATCAAAATCAAAAACCTGCACAATGTTGGGGTGCCGCAACCCCGAAACCGCATGAGCCTCGCGCTTAAAACGTCCCAGAAATTCATCTTCTTCCACCAGGTCTGAGCGCAATACCTTGATAGCAACATAGCGATCCAATTGCGGGTGGTAACCTCGATACACCTGGGCCATGCCGCCCCGTCCTAACGCATTCAGGATGCGGTACTTGCCAAGTGTATGACCTTCAAGACTTTGTGGCGACATGATGGCTCTCCAAATAAATCTGCGCAGATCATATCATCTGCGCGTCATGTGTACCTATCGGTAGGCTAACCTGCCCCTATTGAGTGAGAAAAAAGCAAAAATAAATTGGCTTCAAGCCGCAATTAGCTTATATCCTAACCCGCGAATGGTTACCAACAACAAAGGCGCATTCGGGTCAACTTCAATCTTGGTGCGTAACCGCCGCACCAGGTTTTCAATCTGGTAATCGAAAACCCCCGATTGATATTCAGCCCAGACCGCCCGGCCAATTTCATCCTTTGAGCACACTCGTCCCCGGTTCTCGTACAGATAAGCCGCCAGGGCAAATTCTTTGGGTGAAAGCGTCAGCAAGCGGCGATTCAAACGGACTTCACCCGCCGCCGCATTGACCTCCAACTCAGGGAAAGGCGATTCTCGCGTGGTCGTATCCGGGTCGCGGAAGGTAAACGTCACGTCCCCAATCAAAACCTGGTCGCCGTCTCGCAACTGCATTGGCCCTGTAACTCGCTCACCGTTTAAAAATGTGCCGTTGGTGCTTTCGCGGTCTTCCAGAAAAACTTTCCGCCCCTCGCGTCTGATGTGGGCGTGTTCGCGCGAAGCCCGATTGCTCAAAATGACAATCTCGTTTTCCACCGCGCGCCCCAGGCGCGTCACCTCGTTTTCCAGCAGGTGCTCATTTCCAAGCGGGTCTTCCAGGTAAGGGATATTTTGAGACATACAACTCTCCGCGCGCAATTTACCCTAGTATAGTATAGAATTTGAGAATGCACATCAGCATCCTCACCTACGGCTCACGCGGCGATGTTCAGCCATTCCTGGCCCTGGCGGTTGGCTTGCAAAAAGCGGGTCATCGGGTCACTTTTGCAGGCCCGCGCCGATTCAACAACTTTGCCGTTCGTTTGGGGGTTCCTTATGTGTCCTTGCCCGGAGACCCTGAAGAGCTGAGTATTGCCTTCAACCAGGCCGGAGCCAACCCATTTCGGATGGTGACAGCCATGCGAAACCACGTCTTGGGCATTGCGCCAGACGTGATTCGTCAAACTCTCCAGGCCAGCCAAAATGCCGATTTGCTAATTCACTCCTTTGCTTTCACCACTGGCGCGCATAGCCTGGCTCGTCACCTCGCCATTCCCGATATCTCCATCCAAACCTTCCCCATTTTTACCCCCACAGGCCAATACCCCATGGCGGCTTTCCCCAATCTTGGCAGGTGGGGCAACCGCTTTTCTCACTGGCTCGGTACCTTTGTTTTCTGGCATGCAGGTAATGCAGGATTTCGACAGATTCAGCACCTCCTGCCCGAATCTTTTCCCCGCACCTTATCCTGGCCCTTTGCCAATCCTAACGAGCGGCTTCGCACCCCGCTCCTGCTCGCCGTATCCCCGAGCGTGCTCCCCGCTGCACCCGACCTGCCTGCCAACATCTCGCTCTGCGGCTACTTTTTTCTGGACGAAGAAGGCTACCAACCCCCCGAAGCCCTGACCCGTTTTCTGGAATCTGGCCCGCCCCCGGTCTGTGTCTCTTTTGGCAGCATGGTAAATCAACGTGCCAAACAGACCGGCCAGATTTTGATTGAAGCCTTTGCCCAACGCCAAGAACGTGCAATCATCCTGACAGGCTGGGGTGGCTGGCAGGCCGACCCGGTGCCCGCGCACATTTTCTACATCGAATCAGTCCCACACAACTGGCTTTTGCCGCGTTGCAAAATCTTTATCCATCACGGTGGGGCAGGCGCGACCGCTGCTGGTTTGCGCGCTGGCATCCCCAATATTGTCATCCCGCACGCCGCCGACCAGCCTTTCTGGGGCAGCCGCGTCCAGGCCTTAGGGGCCGGGCCTGCCCCTGTTCCAATTTCAAAACTGACTCTTCCTCGCCTGCTGGATGCCCTGACCCTTTCTGCAAGCGACCCGATACGGACGACATCCCGCGCTCTCGGCCAGAAAATCTCTACCGAAGACGGAATCCGAACCGCAATCCGCCAGATAGAATCCTTTGACCGCTCTAACCTTAAAAAATCCAAAAACCAACCTTAAAAAATTAAATTGGTACCCGAATCCTCTTGACTCAAATTCGATGCTGCGTATAATTCGGCTTCGCCGTACGAAATAGAGCAGTTTGCAAGAGAGTTGTCTGACAAAAGCAAACAGAAAAACGAGTTTGAAAATTGGTCTGACAAAAACCTTGACAAAAAAAGCGGCTTGCATATAATAAGTAAGCCGGTCACGAAAAACGGTTTCGTCCCCAAGACAAATCGCTGACAACTTAGAGAGCAACCAGTCCCGCCAGAGACGCTTAGCCGTCTGGCTCCAGCAGTCTGGCGCGCCGATGTTGAAATTTAGGCATCGGTAAATTTGTCTCTCGAATGCTCTTGACAGGCCAACTTGTTGCGGGTAGAATACGGCCCGCTTGGTTGACAGAACCTTGACAACTGAAAAGTGATAGGAAGTGCGACAACCCTGTCGTTCTAACTCCGTAACTTACACCACGCTTTGCGTGAGTGACAAATTTTTTGCGGAGAGTTTGATCCTGGCTCAGGATGAACGCTGGCGGCGTGCCT
>CAZNCT010000048.1:0-2786 GCA_964571615.1 uncultured Anaerolinea sp.
GGTTGGCGAAAATGACGTTGTCAAAATCCTGCCCTCGGTAACGGGTGGATAGGATGATGAAGCGGATACTGATCACTGGATACTGACAATGGAACTGACACGCGAAGAAATCCTGCGTTACTCGCGCCACCTGCTCATCCCTGAAGTGGGGCTGGAAGGACAGAAAAAACTCAAAGCCGCCTCGGTACTGGTGATTGGCACGGGCGGGCTGGGGTCGCCGGTCGCTCTATCTGGCCGCCGCCGGGGTTGGGCGCATCGGGCTGGTGGATTACGATGTCGTCGATGCGACCAATCTCCAGCGCCAGGTTGTGCATGGTACATCGACCGTTGGGAAATTGAAGGTTGAAAGCGCCCGGGCGCGGCTGCTGGATTTGAACCCGGGCATTCAGGTAGATGCCTACAACGTCCCCTTTACCTCGGCCAATGCGCTCGAGATTGCCGCCCCTTATGACATTCTCATAGACGGCACCGATAACTTTCCCACCCGTTACCTGAGCAACGATGTGGCCGTTTTTCTGGGCAAGCCAAATGTGTACGGCTCTATTTTCCGTTTCGATGGGCAAGCCAGCGTCTTTTACGCCAAAGAGGGGCCGTGCTATCGTTGTCTGTTCCCTGAACCGCCGCCGCCGGGCATGGTGCCAACCTGCGCCGAAGGCGGCGTGCTGGGCATCTTGCCTGGCACCATCGGCAGCATTCAGGCGACTGAGGCGCTCAAACTGATTCTCGGGATTGGCGACTCGCTCATTGGGCGGCTGATGCTCTACAATGCGCTCGATATGTCGTTTGACTTCGTCAATCTGCGCAAAAATCCCAAGTGCCGGGTGTGCGGGCCAGAAGCAGATATCAAGGAACTGATTGACTACGAAGCATTTTGCGGCGTCCCCGGCCACGACCACGAAAGCGGCTCTGCCGGGGCCGGTTGGGATATTTCGGCCCGCGAACTGGCCCGCCGTTTAGGAGAGCCAAATCCGCCGCTGCTGCTGGATGTGCGCGAACCGCACGAATTGCAAATTTCAGCCCTGCCGGGCGCGCTCAACATTCCGCTCGGCACCCTGGCAGCCCGGCTTTCAGAACTGGATTCGGCCCGCGAAATGGTCATCCTGTGCAAAGCCGGGACGCGCTCGGCCCGCGCCCTCGAACTGCTGGTCAGCGCCGGGTTCAAGCGCGTCAAAAACCTGTACGGCGGCATCAATGCCTGGGCGCGTGAAATAGACCCCAATCTGCCCATCTACTAATTTTAGCCATCCGCACAGAACACAAATCAAAACAGCGGCCCCTGTCTTCAGGTGGCCGCCGTTTTTCCCTATTCGCCGCTCAGGGCCTGTTCAAGGTCGGCTTGCAAGTCTTCGTAGTCTTCAATCCCAACGCTCAGGCGAATCATGCCCTCACGAATGCCCAACTCAAAACGTTTTTCGGGTGGAAATTCAACGTAAATTGTATGGAAGGGATGAATGGCCAGAGATTTGTTGTCGTTGAAATTGGTTGCGCGGCGAATAAATCTCAGGCGGTTCATGACCGCAACACATTCGCTGGCCGAAGGCAGGTCAAAGGTCAGCAAAGCGCCTGGTTTGCCGCCAAACTGCCGGCGGGCAATGTCATAAAAAGGCGAGGAGGCCAGCCCGGGGTAATTGACCGCGCTCACCCGCGGATGGCTTTCAAGCCAGACCGCCAGGCGGTGGGTATTTTCAATCGCGCGATCCATGCGCAGGGCCAGCGTCTCCAGGCCAATGGACTGTAAAAAAGCGTTCATGGGCGCAAGGCAGGCCCCGGTATTGCGATAGACTTCTTTGCGCAGCTTGACCTGAAAAGCCAGGGCAGCATGTTTTTCAACCAGAGGGGCAATGCGCGGGTTCTTCGTCCAATCGTAGGTGCCGTGGTCAAGAATCAGGCCACCGACCGAAGTGCCACCGCCAGAGACAAACTTGGTGGTGCTGAGCACCTCCAGATGAGCGCCGTGCGCCCGGGCATCAAAAACATACGGAGGCGTCAGGGTTGTATCAACCACCAGCAAAATGTCATGCTGGTTTGCCAGGTCGGCCAGGGAGCGAATGTCAGCAACCTCCATTTGCGGGTTGGCAATCGTTTCGAGGAAAATCATCCTGACGGTCGGGTCGAGGCTGCGCCGCACATCCTCCAGAGAACTCATCTGAGCATACTTGAATTTGACCCCAAACGGCTCAAACGTGCTCTCGAGCAAGGAAACGGTATTGCCAAACAGGTAACGAGTGGTCAGAATGGTATCTCCGGCGCGAAGCGTGGTCATGATGACGTTGCTGATGGCGGCCATGCCTGAAGCGCAAGCCGTCACCGAAACCGCCCCGGTCATCTCTTTGATACGCAACTCAAAGTATTCCACCGTCGGGTTTGAGCCACGGCTGTACACATGAGCCGGTTTGGCGCCCGTAAAAGCAGCAGATAAATCCTCGGCCTGGGCAAACTCAAAGGCATTCGAGAGATAGACAGGCATTTGCAAAGCCCCATACGGGTCGCCTTTACTTGGGGCAACATTCAGAACACGGGTGGTAAAACCTTTGGGTTTCATGGCAAATCCAATCCAGAAAGTGGAATATTCGCCCAAGTATACACGCTTCAGGGCCCATGCTGCGGGCAGATTGTCATTTATTTTCAATGAACGTTACACGAAAAAAGGCTAAAATCAAATCATGCCGTCTGCCGCCATCGTCTTCAAAAACCAGCCCGCCAAAGCCAGCCTGCTGCTGGTTGTAGTTTCGGACCCGCAATTGCGCCGCGCGCTCGAAGAATTACTCGCAGCGCGGGCTGAATTC
>CAZNCT010000048.1:2830-4574 GCA_964571615.1 uncultured Anaerolinea sp.
CTCTCTCAAACGCGCGCGAACTGCTGCCAGAAGCCATTTTGCTCGATGCCGACCTGGAAGACCTGGATGGAAGCGAGGTCTGCCGCCGCCTGCGGGCAGACCCGCAACTAAGCGGCGCGCCCATCCTGTTCATGCTCGACCCGCGTGACCGCAAAGCGAAAGCCCAGGCTTTTGAAGCCGGGGCAGACGATTTCATCACCAAGCCGCTCGATGCTTTTGAACTGCTGGCCCGCCTGCGCACGCTCACCCGCCTGCGCTATTACGACAAAATGTTCGCCGACCTCGAGCGCTTCAAATGGATGGCGGCCCACGCTCAGGAAGGCTACCTGCTGCTCGACAGCCTGGCAATGATTCAATATGCCAACGAGCGCGCCATCAACATGCTCAACCTGCCCGAAAACCCAATCGGTCTTGATTTTATCGCCGCCGCGCAAGCCCATTATGTGGCCCGGCCTGCCGAAACCTGGAAAAACTGGTTTCTCGACCCATCTCCCTGCTTTTTGATGCGGCCCGAAAACGTCAATGCGCGCGCGTTTTGGATGGTGCTGGAGGCTCTCGATACCAACATCGGCGCCGAAACCCAGCGGATTGTGCGCCTGCGCGATGTGACCGAGAAAATGTTCATCTACCAGGATATTCGGCGCTTTCACGATACCATCACCCACAAACTGCGCACCCCGGTTTCGCTGCTGGCAACCAGCATCTCACTGCTCAACTCACAAATCGAACGGCTCTCCCTCGAGGAAATCCGTGAGCTGATGCAAACGGCAGTCAAAGGCGCCGACCGGCTGGTCTGGCAGGTACGCGATGTGCTGACCTACATTGACGCGCCGCTCTCAATTCACATCGGTCAACCCGCCCGGGTGGCTCAAATTCCAGAGATGGTCAAGGCATTGGCCCAAAAATTTGGGGTCTCAGAAATCACCGTTTCAATGCCCGAAGAAGTGGCCGAAATCCATATCTCCCTGACCAGCGACGCGCTCGACCTGGTGTTAAGTGAAGCCATCGAAAACACCAAAAAATTCCACCCGGCCCACAACCCACAGGTGGAAGTCTCCATCGGCCAGGCCGACTCCGAGACCATCCTGCTGCGCATCAGCGACAACGGCGTAACACTCTCAGCAGAACAACTGGCCTGGGCCTGGCTGCCATACTTTCAGGGAGAAAAAACCTTCACCGGCGAAATGCCCGGCATGGGACTGGGATTTCCACTCATGGCGACCCTGGTCTGGGCAGCGGGCGGTTCACTGCGCCTCGCCAACCGTCCCGATGGCCCGGGCGTAGTCGTAGAGATGAAACTGCCCCGCGCTGCCGAAATTAAGGGCCTGCGCCCCAGTTCCTTGCGGGGCGTGACACCTATCCATGACGTTTGATACCTTACAAACAGAAGCGCTCGTGCTACACTGGGCATATATCCCCCAACAAAAGGAGAACCTATGCCCCAATATTCGCCGGAACCATTTCGGATAAAAGTTGTCGAACCGATTCGCCTGCCTTCGTCCACAGAGCGCCAGGCCGCCATCCGCGCCGCCGGGTACAACCCCTTTGCGCTCAAAGCCGCCGATATTTTCATCGACCTGCTGACCGACTCTGGCACCGGCGCCATGAGCCATTACCAGTGGGCGGCCCTGATGCAAGGCGACGAATCCTACGCCGGGGCGCGCTCTTACTACCGTTTAGCGGAAGCCATTGACGACATCATGGGCTTCCGCTTTTTTGTGCCAACCCACCAGGGCCGCGCTGC
>CAZNCT010000048.1:4593-24536 GCA_964571615.1 uncultured Anaerolinea sp.
CTCAGCGCGGTGCTGGACACGCCGGGCCCAGATGTGCCCTCTCACATGCACTTCGACACCACCGACGCCAACATCCGCGCCCGGGGCGGCAAGCCAGTCAACCTGGTCATTGATGAAGCCTTTGAGCCCCAAAATCCGCACCCCTTCAAAGGCAACATGGATATTGCCAAATTACGCGCCTTCATCGAACGGGTCGGGGTTGAAAACATTCCGTTCGGCATGGTGACAGTCACCAACAACGCCGGCGGCGGGCAACCACTTTCGATGGAAAACATCCGTGCCGTGGCCGAAACCTATCACCACTACGGGCTGGCCTTCTACATTGACGCCGCCCGCTACGCCGAAAACGCCTACTTTATCAAACTGCGCGAACCGGGTTATGCCCATAAATCGGTCAAAGAAATTGCCCGCGAAATGTTCTCTTATGCCGACGGCATGACCATGAGCGCCAAAAAAGATGCCATTGTCAACATCGGCGGCCTGCTCTGCCTGAACGACGAAACGGTCTTCCAGCGGGTTAAAAACGAACTCATCCTGCGCGAAGGCTTCCCCACCTACGGCGGCCTGGCCGGGCGCGACCTGGATGCCATGGCCGTCGGCCTGTACGAAGCCCTGGAAGAAGAATACCTGGCCTATCGCCTGGGGCAAACCGCCTACCTGGCCGCCCGGCTAAAGGAATACGGCATTCAGATGATTGAACCGCCCGGCGGGCACGCCATCTACATTGACGCCGGACACATGCTGCCACACATCCCCCAGGCCGAATTCCCCGGCCAGGCCCTCTCAGTCGCCATGTACCTCGAAGGTGCCATTCGCGGCTGTGAAATCGGCTCAGTGATGTTCGCCCACCCGGACCCCGATAGCGGCCAAATGGTTTACCCCAAACTCGAGCTGGTGCGCCTGGCAATCCCACGCCGCACCTACACCCAAAGCCACCTGGATTATGTGGCCGATACAATTGGCGAAATTGCCCGGCACGGAGAATCACTGCGCGGGTTCAAATTTACCTACGCCCCCGAACTGCTCAGGCACTTTACCGCCCGGTTTGAGCCGCTCTAAAGCCAACCCACAGCCTGCCAACATGACAATTGCCTGTCATTTACCCTACAATTGTCATACATTCCAAAAAAGCGGTTGACTTTCACCTCAAGAAGTCTTATACTCTACTTCACCAGAGGTTACCCAGCCATGCGAGTATTTCGGACATACCCAGGTGAAGCAAAATAAAGGCACGCGCCTGTCTGCGTGCCTTTTTCATTTCTCTATCACAAAAGGAGATGAAACATGGACTACGGTTTGATTGGAAAAATTGAGAAAGCCAAGCGTTACGCGGAAGACCGCAAACGATTCCGCTTCGACAAGTTTGAAGTCACCTTCAGGGGCGATAACAACGACCACCACGTCACTTTTGATAACGGTAAATTTCAGTGTGACTGTGAGTTCTTCCTGACCCACGAGCGCTGCGGCCACACCATGGCCATCGAAATCCTGCTCAAAGACATGCTGCCCGAAACCCAGGCAGCCTGAGCAAGCATCTGGCAACACCCATCCCCGCCCCAAATGGCGGGGATTTTTTTCGGGTACAATAGCCTGCATGTCCAAACAAATCTCACGCCGCGACTTTTTGAAATTGGCCGGGGCCGCCCTGGGCGGACTGGCCTTTTCACCTTTCCTGCCGCCGGTTAGCGAATTCGAAGACAGCCCGCTGGTGCGTGTGGCCACCACCTCGGTCAGTGTTTACAGCAAGCCTACCGACGAAAGCCGCATTGTGCGCCAGGTCTATCGTGACCAAATCTTACCGGTTTATGAAGAAGTCAATTCGGGCTTTCCCGGTTACAACCCGGTCTGGTACCGGGTTTGGGGGGGCTTCGTGCACCGCGCGCGCATGCCCAAAGTGCAGGTGCGCTACAACGCCCCGGCCGCCAGCATTCGTGAAAACGGCCAGCTGGGTGAAGTCACTGTGCCCTTCACCCAGGCCATGTTCCCGCGTAACCGGGGCTGGGAGCCGCTCTACCGGCTGTACTACGAAACCGTCCACTGGGTTGTGGGGGTCGAAGAAGGGCCAGACGGCCAACCCTGGTATCGCCTGCTCGACGAACTGCTCGATATTGTTTACAACGTCCCCGCCCGGCACATACGCCTGATTGCCGACGAAGAAATCACCCCGCTCTCGCCAGAAGTGCCCTGGGAACAAAAACGGGTACACGTTGACCTGAAAACCCAGCAAATGACCTGCTACGAATACGACCAGCTGGTCTTCCAAACCAGCATCTCCTCGGGGCGGCTGGGCACCATTACCCCGGCCAATGGCATCCCCACCCGCACCCCGGCGGGGTCGTTCAACGTGCGCGTCAAAATGCCCTCCAAACACATGGGCGACGGCAACCTGGCCGCCGATGTAGAAGCCTACGAGCTGGCGGGCGTCCCGTGGACGGTTTTCTTTACCGCCCAGGGCCACGCATTTCACGGCACCTACTGGCACGACAACTACGGCGTGCCCATGAGCAGCGGCTGTATCAACATGCGCAACCACGAAGCCAAATGGTTCTTCCGCTGGTGCCTGCCCAGCGCGGGCGCCGATGAAATCAACCCGCGCACGCTGGACAAAAAAGGCTACGGCACCCCCATTCTGATTACCAACTGATATGCCCTCCCTGCACTGGAACGGAAAACAGCGCCGCGACCCTCAGCCTGTCTCGCTGACCCTCGACTCGGTCATACACCCGGGCGGTGTTTTGCAGCCTGAGCAAGACCCGCAAAGCGGCCTTTACCTGGGCGATAACTTTGCTGTCATGTCTTCCCTGCTGACAGAGTACGATGGCAAAATTGACCTGATTTACGCCGACCCGCCTTTTTTCACCAACCGAAAATTCCCGGCCCGCATTGGGCGCGGCGAAGACTCGCGCAAACCCGCCGAATGGCAACTGGCCGAAGGCTACGGCGACGCCTGGGAAAGCCTCGACGAATACATCCAATTCCTGTATGAACGCCTGGCGCTCATGCACCGCCTGCTCTCGCCCAGCGGCACGCTTTACCTGCACCTCGATTGGCACGCCGACGCCTACGCCCGCCTGCTGCTGGATGAAATCTTTGGCCCTGAGCGCCTGCTGAATGAGATCATCTGGGCCTATCACGGCCCATCCCCGATCCGCTCGGCCTTCAACCGCAAACACGATACCATCCTGGCTTACACCAAAAGCGAGACCTACACCTTCAACGCCGACGCGGTGCGCGTGCCCTACGACCCCACCACCGTAAAGACCTTTGCCTCTTCGCCCCGGGCCGGTTTTGGCAAAGTCCCCGACCTGGAACGCGGCAAAGTGCCCGAGGACTGGTGGTACTTCCCGGTCGTGGCGCGCCTGCACAACGAACGCACCGGCTACCCCACCCAAAAGCCGGAAGCCTTGCTCTCGCGCATCATCCTGGCCTCGTCAAACCCCGGCGACCTGGTCGCCGATTTCTTTTGCGGCTCTGGCACCACCCCGCTGACCGCCGCCCGGCACGGACGCCGCTTTCTGGCCGCAGACGCCACCCCGCGCGCCATTCAAACCGCTATCATGCGCCTGGTGCGTGAACAAGCCGGGCCTTTTGCCGTTTACCATGCCCTGCAACCAGATAACAACATTGACTACACGCCAAAAAAGAGTTTCAACTTTGCGCTTGAGGGGGATTTTGTCACGGTGAGCGGGCCAGAACTACCCACCTACTGGGAAATTGACCCGGATTACGATGGCCGGGTTTTCCATAGCCGGGTTCAGGCCAGCCTGCCACCCCGGCGCGGAAGCATTCCAACCCGCCTGCTGCTGCCAGACGGCAGCACAGAAATTGGTGTGCGGGCGGTCTCTCAACAAGGAGAGAGATACCAGCAGACGCTTCGGCGCAAAACCTGAGAACCGAAGCCATCTCTGTGAGGCCAGAGTTGCCTGTTGAGCGGGAGATTGCTTTGGGCTGACGCCCTCGCAATAACAATCCTGTTGGTTCTTGCTGTCAAAATCCCCATGCGATAGTCCCATTAAAAGCAAAAGTCCCCGGCATGGTCAGACAGGCCAGGGGAGCACTCTTCTGTTTCGGTGAAATACCACCCTTGAGGAGATTGTCTGGTTACTCTGGCTACACATCCAACCGGTACCCCACCCCGCGGACAGTGTGCAGAAATTTGGGATGGTTCGGGTCGAGTTCAATGGCTTTGCGCAGCCAGGAAATATGCACGTCAAGGGTGCGGGTATCGCCGGTGTAGTCAGTATCCCACACGCGTTTGAACAGGTCTTCGCGTTCGACCACTTCGCCGCGATGCTCAAGCAAGAGCTGTAACAAATGCACCAAGCGCGGCGTCAGACGCACATTTTTGCCCAGGCAGCGCACCCGGCGGTGTTCCAGGTCGAGGCGCAGCGGGCCAGCATGAATAATGTTGGCCCCATCTCCAGGCAGAAAAGGCTTGAGACGATTAACCAGTTTTTGAGCCGTGAAGGGCAGGGTCAATACCAGGTCTGCCGCCGAAGCATCCACAGGGCGCTCGGCATCGACAATCAAAACAACCGGAATTCGTTCTTCTTGTTTGTCGCGCAAAGACTGAACGATGCGCACACCACTGGAGCCTAACGAAGCGGCATTGACAATCAGCACATCGGGGGCGGTCTCTTGCAGGCGGGCCAGCGCGTCACTGCCATTGGGGGCAAGCACGACGTGAAAGCCCTTCTTTTGCAGTGGAGCCGCAAAAGTAGGGCGTTCCGCCTTTTTGCCTTCGATTAACAGAATGGTGGCAGTGCTCATGCTCCTCGCGCCTTCAGTGACAGGTTTTGGCAGGCTTGTTTCCCCGTTTAGAGAAGAGAAAAGACGGCCCCAAAAAACTGCCGCCTGCCAATGTTAAAATATTATACCCCAATCTTAACAAATCGCTACCGTACCGGGGTACTAAACCGGTTTTCGTTTGAGATATTCGATAGCCAAATCGCGGTCGTAAAAAAGGGTCACATCATTGCCGGCGTTGCGCAGCAGGGCCTCGAGAAAATCGTGCGAGTGGTCAAATGGGCTGACGAGCAACGCCGTGTGGGCGGCCTGGTTGATACGCGGGTCTTTCATATCCTGATATGCCAGGGTGTAATTGCGCAAGACGGTATCGGTATTGCGGCACTCGGTGAAATCAACCAGGTAATGATCAATCCCATGCCTGGCCCCAAGCAGATGCGCTTCAATAAAATATTGAATGACCAGCAGGCGGTTAATGATACCAACCGCCTTGATAATGATATATTGACCGTCTTCAGAAACCTGGATGCTGTGTTCCATATCAAGATACTCCTGGTTTTGCGACAATCACCCAGGCGTTGTATTCCTGGGTCTGGATTTGCACATTTGCGCCCGGAGGGAACAGCGCCGCAATTTCAGCCGGGGCTAGAAAATGGCTGCGCATGAGCGCGATTTTCTCGGCCAGGGCTATTAATTTAACCACAAAAGTACGCACATCTGGCTCTTCTATCAGCAAGAGGCCGCCTGGCTTGAGCACACGGTAAAGTTCCTGTAAGGTTTCGGCCTGATGAATGACATGGTGCAGGGCATCAACCATCAGAATGCGCTCAAAGGAAGCGTCTTCAAAGGGCAGGCGCTCGGTCTGAGTCTGCAGGGTCTGGAGGCGCTTGTGTTGGGCCTGGCGCAACATGCCAGCCGAAATGTCGGCGACAATCACCTGGCGCAAATAGGGGCGCAGGGCCGAGGCAACCCGCCCTGTGCCGCCGCCCGCATCGAGCAAAGTGCCATCACAGGGCAGGGCCAGCAACTCAAGCATTTTTTCAAGCCGCGCAAAGGGAATAGCGCGGTCATACCAGGGGGCAATCAGATCAAAGTGATGGTTCATTCTTCGGGCGTTGGTTCTGCGTCTGGGTTGCCAACCGTCACAAACGGGCGCAAACGCTCAAGCCTCACCGGGCCAATGCCAGCAACTTTGAGCAAATCGTCCACTGTTTGGAAGGGGCCGTTGGCGTCGCGATAGTCAATAATGCGCTGGGCCGTGGTTGGGCCAATGCCTGGCAGGGTATCCAGCAAGGCCAGGTCGGCGGTGTTGATATTGACCGGGTCACCGGGTACCGGGGTAGGGGTGAGGAAAAGGCCATCTTTGCCAATCACAAAAACCGGGGTGGGCAATTCGCCGCTGCCCGGAATTTCGAGTTTCTGGCCGTCTTTGAGTTTGGCGGCAACGTTGATGTCGGTGGTAATGGCCGATTCGCTAAAGCCTCCGGCGGCCTGAATGGCATCAATCACCCGGCTGTTGGGCGGCAGGGCATAAACCCCCGGGCGCTGAACGGCGCCCAGCACATAGACCACCATCGGCTGTGGTGAGACGGTCGGCAAGAGTTCGACCGGCTGGCCCGCCGGAGCGCGGCTGGAGAGGAACACGCCTGCGGCAGCCAACAACCCCAACAGCAAGCCCGACAAGACCCCAACAACAATCTCGATGACACGTTTCATGAATTTTTCTCCACTGGCTCCTGACCCAAAGACATGACCAGCATCTGGCTGGGGGTCAATGAGAGGAGCAGGTTGGCAAACAGACTCAGGTAACGATAATAAGGCGGCATTTCTTTCAGGTCAAGTGCGCGAAAGCCAAATTTTTCGTAAAACGCGCGCAGTTCAGCGCGGCAGGTCAGGTACAGTGGACGAGCGGATTCTTGGTCCAGCAAATGCCGGATCACCCGGCGCGCCAGCCCGCGCCCACGGTGCGATTCTAAGACAGCGATGGAGGCCAACTCGTGCAACCCGCCTGGGGTGGGCTTAATCTGCCCGCAGGCTGCAAACTCACCCGATGGCAGCCATTCGGCGACCACAAAACGCCGCCAATCCAGGCCAAAGGGATTGAGGCGCATTTTGGCAATGGTACGCCGGATGAGAATCGCATCGGCCTGAACCGCCGGGCGCAGGCGATAATCATCCAAAAAAGCCTCCGGCAAGCAAGACAACCAGGGTAAAAATATACCAGTGAATCAAGAACGGGTACAGGAAGGAGCGGGTTTTCCAGGCCAGCAGGCCAAAGGCAAAACCGCCAAAGATGGTCGAGAGGGTTTCTATTTCTGGTTTGCCAACGTGCGCCAGGGCAAAGGGAACTGCCTGAAGCCAGAGCGATTCGGGGCCAAATTTTCGCAGGTAGCCAAAAAGAATCCAGCCGCGAAAGAAAAATTCCCAGCCAATCAGCTCTAAGAAGGTATAAAGCGGCAGGGGCAGGGGGCCGTTGAGCAGCGGAGCGTAGTATTTTTGCATCGAGGCGTCACCGCGCAACAAGAGCCAAAGGATGAGGGTCATCAGTCCGCAAGCGGCCAGGGTAATGGAAAAGCCCCATTTCCAATCGCCGAGCCGAAAGCCATATTCTGCCGGAGATTCGCGAAAGATGAAGAAAATTACCAGGAGCGGCACAACCAGGTAAAGCAGGGCACGGTCGTAGGCTTTGAGCGGGGTCAAACGATGGTAATAATCCACCATCAGAAGCAGGGTGGAAAGGATGGTGATGGTGACAATTTTCCAGTCAAAGCGGGGCAGGAGGGCTGAATTTTTCATCAAAATGACTCTACCACAAGTTTTCAGTAGGGGAAGCCTGTCTGGTTACCGCCCGGGCCAAGCAGGCGGGAGAGTTGCGGCCAGTCGCGGATGAGTTCGTAAGCCCAGTTGAAGAAGAGCAGGAAAACAGCCAGCGAGGCCAATCCAAGCGCCAGCCTGCGAGGGCGCGAGGCGGCCCAGGCCTGGCGCAAAACAGCCCAGCCGCCATGCAGAAACAGGGCGGACAGAATGGACAGCAAGGGAATCAGGTTGTAATGAAAACGCTCTTCGGCCAGCAAGAGGAGATGCGGCAGGGTATAGCCGAAAATGGCCAGAGGCAAGAGGAAGGTATCGCGCCGCCAGGGCCAGAGGGCCAGGCCAAAAGCGGCGGAGCAGGCCAAAACAACAAAAGGAGAGAGCAAGAGCAAGGCGGCCAGCCCCAGCCAGGGTTGGGGAATGTAGCCGAAGAAGTTGTTTGAGTAGAAATATTGCAAGGCGCGGCGCTCGAGGCCAAAGAAGTGCCCGGCGCGTGAGATGGGCAGTTGGATGGCGGCCCGCAAAGGGTCGGCGGCAATGAAGGCCAGGCCTTGCTCAATGCCCACGCGGTCGCGCTCGGCGTCGTCGAGGTAGGGTATCAGGTCGAGCGAGATGCCATATTGAAAGGTGCCGGTGCTTTGGGGATGAAAGCTGACATAAAGGGTATAGCCCATGGCAGTTTCGATGCCCATTGGGCGGCCATAGAGCAAAGAGTTACGCACTATCCAGGGGGCAATGGTCAGGGCCAGGGCCAGGGCCAGTAAAACGGTGTTCTTTCGTTCGCGCAGGTAGAAAAAGCTCCAGAGCAGAACCAGACCGCCGAAAGCGAGAATGACGCTGCGGGTGAGAGCGGTCAGCCCGAGGAGCAGGCCCGAGAGCAGAAAAAAGCGGCTTAAACGGGTTTGAACTGCCAGCGTCAGCGAAAGCACCGTTCCTAAAAATAAGATGTAAAAAAGATTTTCGGTCGCCAACGCCAGCGGGTAGATGACGAGCATGGGGTAGAGGGCTACAATCCAGGCGGCCAGCAGGGCGACGGGGCGTTTTTCTGGCAGGATGCGGCGGGCAAGCAGGTAAGTAAGCGGGACAAGGGCGGCGTTGAGGAAGGCCTGCACCAGGCGGGCGGTGAAGAAGCGGTCGGCATCGACGCCGGTCAGGAAGTACACCAGGGCCAGAAAAGCCGGGTAGAGCGGCGGGCGAAAGGAGGTGAGCACGCCGCGTGGGTCGTAATCGGCAGGGATTTGGAAGTCGAGGCTTTTGAAGTAGCCCTGCACAAGGTGCAGGTCATCCTGGGCATACCAGCGATAGCCCTGCCCGGCGACAATGGAGCGGGCCAGCATGTCATATTGGAACATGTCGTCGAGGCCGATGGGCATACTGCGCAGGGCAATGACCAAAGCCAGGCGCAGGCCCAGGGCAACCAGGAAGATAAACAGAATGGGAGATTTATAGGTCATGACAGGCCAGGTATCGTAACAAAGAGCGCACAAAGCCGCCAAGAACGCCAGATATTTTTACTTTTTTGCGTCCTTTGCGGCTTTGTGTCAGGATGGGCTGAGATTAGCGCCGGGGCTGGTTGGAGACCCACAAATAGCCGTCTTCAATTTTGGTATCGTAAACCGGCAGGGCTTTTTGGCGGGCTACTGCTCCCAAAACGCGTCCCAGGCCGGGCGGCCAGGGACTCCACTCTTTGACATCGCCCGTGTGCAGGTCAAAGGCCGAGTGGTGAAAGGGGCAAATGATGCCACAGTCATCGGTCACGCGGCCATCTTTGAGCGGAAAGCGCATGTGCGGGCAGGCGTTATCCACCGCCAGGATTTCGCCCTGAATGTTGAGCAAAAGCACCTTGCGCGGGCCGACATCGACAACCCGCCGGGCACCGTCGGGGAATTCAGAAAGTCGGAAGAGTTTTTGCATGTTTTCCATAAGCCACCTGTAATTTTTTCAACGAGGGTCTCGATCCGCTCAAGGGCTGCTCGACCCTCGGGTTGTTTGCTACTTGAGCAATTCTTCAAACATGGCGCGGGCTTTTTGGGCATCGGCTTTGCCGCCCATTTTTTTCATCAATTGGCCGACAAACCAGCCTATCAGGCCGACTTTGCCGGATTTGTACGATTCGACTTCTTTGGGACTTTCTGCCAGAATCGATTCTACCACTGCGCGAATGGCGGAATCGTCACTCACCTTGGCGAGGCCTTCGGTTTCGACAATTTGCCTGGGCGATTGGCCGCTGCGGTTGACCTTCTCAATCAGAGATTTGCCAGTGTTGGTATTGACCAGGCCTTCATCCACAAGTTTGATAATTTCTGCCAGGTAGGCCGGGGTCAGGTTGAGTTCGCCAGCGGTCAGGCCGCTTTCATTGAGCAGGCGCATCACGTCGTTGAGCAGCCAGTTGGAGGCACGTTTGGGGTCACCGCCGTAAGCGGCAACGACCTGCTCGAAATAATCGGACAGACTGCGCTCGGCGGTCAGGATGTCGGCGTCATACTCGGGAAGGCCATAGGCGCTGATAAAGCGGGCGCGGCGGGCAAGCGGCAATTCGGGAAACCCGGATAGGATTTGGGCTTTCCACTCTTCCGAAAGATAAACCGGCAGCAGGTCTGGCTCGCGGAAGTAGCGGTAATCGGCTTCGGTCTCTTTGGAGCGCATTTTCTTGAGGGTCTGAGTATCTTCATCCCACTCAAGCGTCCACGATTCGACTTTGCGCCCGGCGGCATATTCGGCTTTCTGGCGCTCCACTTCTTTGGTAATGGCGGCCCGGACGGCTTCGATGGAGTTGACGTTTTTAATTTCAGTTTTGGGGTTGAGATAATCGGCGCCAAGCGGGCGAATGGAGACATTGGCATCACAGCGCAGGTGGGCCTTTTCCATATCGGCTTCTGAGACGCCAATCCAGCGCAGCAACTGGCGCAGTCGGGTGAGGTATTGAGCGGCTTCATCGGCAGAGCGCAGGTCAGGCTCGGTGACCATCTCGACCAGCGGCACCCCGCAGCGGTTGAAATCAATCAGACGGCGGCTGTAACCGCCCAGCGATTCGTTTTTGGTCTTGCCCGCGTCTTCTTCGATGTGCAGTTTGTGAATACGGACACGGCGCACATAGGCCGGGCCTTTGTCGCTGGCCGGCATGGGGACATCTAACCAGCCGCCGCGAGCCAGGGAACGGTCGAACTGCGAAATCTGGAAGCCTTTGGGCAGGTCGGGGTAGAAGTAGTTTTTGCGGTCAAAATAAGAGACCGATGGCGTTTCGGCGTTCATGGCCGTTGCCAGCAAGACGCCTTTCTCGACCACCGCGCGGTTCAAAACCGGCAGAACGCCGGGCATGCCGGTACAGACCGGGCAAATGTTGGTGTTGGGGGGCGCATTCCAGGAATCTGCTTTACAGGAGCAGAAAATTTTGGTCTGGGTATTCAATTGGATGTGGGTTTCAAGACCGATGACAACTTCGTAATCCATAGCCATTTCCTTACTGCTCAGAGAGTTTTTCGCGCTTTACAAGCCAGTCTGCCACCAGGCGCCCAAGCAACGGATAGCGGTAATCGTGGCCCTGTAAAAGGCGCAATCCGGCCCATTGACCGAGAATGTGGTAGAGCGGGCCAAACAAGGCAGCCAGGCCCAGCAAACACAGGCCCAGGAAGAATAAGACCAGCGTCAGGGCGTTGATGGCTTCAAAGGACTGGGAAAAAATCAGCAGGACGTAAAAAGGCAGTAACAAGCCAACCCCAAGGAGATAAATCAACCCATAAATCAACGAGCCAACGGCCTGGTAAATCACCGTTTGCAGCGATTGAAAGCCCAGGAAGGCCGATTGCTTGCCTTGCGTTAGCCAGAGCACCAGCGGGGCAAACAGACCAAACAGGACGAAAATGACGGCGAAATGTCCCATGGCTGCCACAAAGCGCTCTTCACGCTGCTGGTCTGTCTCTTGGGCGGGGTCTGCCGGGTGATACCCGATATAACGGGCCAGGCGCGAACCAAGCAGGGGATAGCGAAAATCGTAGCCCAGCAGGCAGGCGATTGCCCCGACAACCGGCAGGAGCAGGAACAGCCCAAATGTACCAAAGACAACCAGCATGAAAGCTGTTACCCAGAGAAACATGAAAATCGGATTGTCGCCCAGGACAGGCCCCAGCAAAATCAATGGCAGGCCCAAAACAATCATCAGCGCCAGATAAACCAGCAGCCAGAGTGTGTAGCCCAAAGATTGATAACCGTAAGCCTGCAAAGACTGAAAAGCGACATAGGGCGATTTTTTGCGCTGTTCGGCCCAAAAGACCGCCGGGACAACCATCCCCAGGCCAAACGCCAGGACCGAAAAGTGCGCCAGGGCAGCGATCAGGCGCTCTTCAGAAGGGGGTTTAGCCTGCATCGGCAGCCTTTCTGAGCACAGCCGGTTTTTGCTGACGCCAGGGCTGGTTTGCGGTGGCCTGTTCGTAGGCGCGGCTGGCGCGCAGGATGACATCTTCAGAAAAATCGGGGCCCAGGAACTGAATCCCAATCGGCAGGCCGTCTGAATCCAACCCGGCGGGGATGGAAATGCCCGGCACACCGGCATGGTTGCCTGGCACCGTCAGCTGGTCGGCGTATTGCATCAGAACAGAATCACCGTACAGGCCGCCAATCGGAAAAGCCGAAGTGGGCGTGGTCGGCGTCAGGAGCAAATTCACTCTGGTAAAGGCCTCATCAAAATCGCGCCGCAAGAGTGAGCGCACCCGCAGGGCGCGGTTGTAATACTGTTCGCTGTATTGGGCTGCCGAAACATACATGCCCATCAGAATGCGCAATTTGGGTTGAAGACCAAAAGCCTCGGCGCGGGTGCGGCGATACATGGAGCGCAGGTCTGTGACGCCTGCTTTGGCGCGATAACCATATTTGACACCGTCAAAACGGTGCAGGTTCGAGGCGGCTTCGACCCGCGAAATGACAAAATAGGCCGGGATGCCGTAACGCGTGTGCGGCATGGGGATATTTTCGACAATTTCGGCGCCCATTTGGGCCAGGCGCTGGGCGGCATCGAGCACGGCGTTTTTCATCACGTCGGGCACAGGCTGGGTTTCGAGTTCGCCCGTCTCAGCGTGGAAGTAGGTAATCTGGAAGTATTCGGGCGATAAACCGATTTTCAAGCCGCGCACGCCTTTTTCGAGTTCGGCAAGGTAATCGGGAACCGGAACAGTGGCGGCAGTAGCATCACGCGGGTCGGCCCCGGCGATGGCATTGAGCATCAGCGCAGAATCGGCAACGGTGCGCGACAACGGGCCTGGGCAATCGAGCGAGGAGCCGAAGGCAATCAGCCCATAGCGCGAAACGCGTCCGTAGGTCGGCTTGAGACCGACAACCCCACAAAAGGCGGCAGGCTGGCGAATAGAACCGGCGGTGTCGGTGCCAAGCGAAAGCGGGGCTTCGTAAGCGGCTACCGAGGCCGCTGAGCCGCCCGATGAGCCGCCCGGCACACGGGAGGTATCCCAGGGGTTGCGTGGCGCAGGTTGAAACGCCGACGATTCGTTCGAGGAGCCGTAGGTAAATTCATCGAGATTGACTTTGCCGAGAATAAGCGCCCCGGCCTGCTCGAGCCGCTCGACGGCAGTGGCCGTGTAGGGAGCGTTGAAGTTTGCCAGGATTTTAGAAGCGGCGGTCGAGGGGGTATCTTCAACGCAAAAAATGTCCTTGACCGTCACCGGCACGCCAGCCAGGGGGCCGGCCTCTTGCCCGGCGGCAATTTTCTCGTCCACAGCGCGGGCCTGGGCGCGGGCGCGCTCGGCAGTCAGGGTAATGAAAGCGTGAACTTTCTCGGGTTCGGCGGCAGGGTCGCCGCCAATTGCGCCAGGCAGGCCATCCACAGCGGCAATGTGGCGCAGGTGGGCATCCAGCACTTCTTCGGCAGAGACCTGACGGGCTTTGATTTTTTGGGCAATTTCCAGGGCAGTTAGTTCATGAAGGCTCATAGGTTACAAGTCCTGGTGCGGAATTTCAGGCACAACGATGTAGCCATCGTCGGTTTCAGGGGCGCCCTGCAAGAGTTTGGCCGGGTTGGGGTGCGGATGCCACTCATCGGGGCGAATGAGGGCCGAGGTGGCCGGGGTGTAAGGGACGCCATGCGAGGCTATCGGTGTCTCAGGGTCAAGTGGAACCTGGTTCAGGTCATCTATGGCGGTCAGCTGGTTGTTCAGTTGCCTGCGCAGGTACTCGGCTTCTTCGGGGGTGAGTTCCAGCGCGGCCAGTTCGACCAGGTGATTGAAAACTTCGGGGGTAATCTGTTCGCTCATCGGGGTTCGTCCTGGTTGGGAGTCAATAGAAAGCCGTTCAGCAGGGTAGATTTGCCGGGGCCATCCTGGTTAAACATTTCGGTATGCAAGCCGCATTCGGTCTTGCCCTTGCCCGACCAGCGCCCGGCGCGTTCATCTTCATCGAGGCGCACAGCGCGGGTGCAGGGTTTACAGCCAATACTGCGATAGCCTTTTTCAAACAACGGGTGGGCGGGCAGGTGATGCTCGGCCATATACGCGCGAACATCTTCGCGGGTCCAGTTGAGCAGCGGATTGACCTTGACCAGGCCATCGCGCTCCAATTCAAGGATTTTGGCATGGCTGCGGTTACGGGTCTGGTCACGGCGGATGCCGCTAATCCAGGCACGCACGGTTTTCATGGCCTTCTGCATGGGCTGAACTTTGCGCAAATAGCAGCACAGGTCAGGATCCTGGTCATAGAGATTACGGCCAAAACGGTCGAGAAAATTCTTCCATTGCCCGTCTACATACAGATTTTGCACCCGCAAGCCCAATTCGCGCTGGAGTTGTTCGCGGAACATCAGGGTTTCCCAAAAATGGAAGCCGGTGTCGAGGAAAAAGACCACAATTTCGGGGTCTATCCGCGAAACCATGTGCAGCAGCGGCACGCTCTGGGTCTGAAAGGAAGAACTGACCGCAATTTGGGGCGCAAAGGTTTCGACCGCCCAGGTGATAATCTGCTGGGGGGTCTGGGTTTCCATTTCAAGCGCCAGGGCATCCAGTTCTTGCTGAGAAAAAGCGAGCATGGGGGGACTTTGCCAAAGGGAGGTTTTTGTCAGTATATCCCAGATTATAAGGCTGTCAAGCAAGCCTCGGGCGGGTATAATTTCAGCATTACGCCAACCCGGAGGAACCTGATGAGTGACCTGGCAATTTTCCCGTTAAGCAGTGAGCACAAAATGCTGCGCGATGCCGCCCGCGATTTTGCTCGCAATGAAATTGCACCCATTGCGGCAGAATTTGATGAAAGCGGCGAATTTCCGCACAAAACCATCCAAAAAATGGGTGAAATGGGCTTTATGGGCATCGAAGTGCCGGAGGAATACGGCGGCGCAGGGCTGGATACCCTGGCGTATGTGCTGGCGCTCGAGGAAATCTGCAAAGCGGATGCCTCGCACGGGGTCATCATGTCGGTCAATAATTCGCTTTACTGCCATGGCATTATGAAGTTCGGCACTCACGAACAGCGCCAGCAATTTGTCACGCCGGTTGCCAGCGGCAAGGCAATTGGGGCCTATTCGCTGACCGAGCCGATGTCGGGGTCAGACGCAGGCACCATGAAAACCCGCGCTGTGCGCGAAGGGGATGTGTACGTCATCAATGGCCGTAAGTCATGGGTCACCAGCGGCCCGGTCGCCGATTACGTTGTCTTGTTCGCGATGACGGATCCTGAGAAAAAGCACAAAGGCGTCAGCGCCTTTTTAATTGATACCCGCCTGCCGGGGTTTGTGCGCGGCAAAAAAGAGCCAAAGCTGGGCATTCGGGCTTCGGCCACCAGCGAACTGATTTTTGAGAATTACCGCTGTCCGGTCGAAAATCGGCTGGGGGAGGAAGGCGAGGGCTTCAAAATTGCAATGACCGTGTTAGATGCCGGGCGGATTGGGATTGCCACCCAGGCGCTTGGGATTGCCGAAGCAGCTTACGAAGCAGCGCGCCAATATGCCAGCGAACGCGAAGCCTTTGGTCAAAAAATCGGCCAGTTTCAGGGCACCGGCTTCAAAATTGCAGATATGAAAACCCGCATTGAAGCCTCGCGCCTGCTGACCTACAACGCCGCCCTGGCCAAAGAGAAAGCCAAGAGCAGCGGGGGGCGCTATTCCCTCGAGGCCGCCATGGCAAAACTATACGCTTCAGAGACAGCCATGTTTGTGACCCATCAGGCCGTCCAGATTCATGGCGGCATGGGCTACAGCAAAGAACTGCCTGTCGAGCGCTACTTTCGAGACGCAAAAATTACCGAAATTTACGAAGGCACCAGCGAAATTCAACGTCTGGTGATTAGCCGGAGCGAACTGGGACTGAAATAAAACCTTTTATGCAAGCAAAACCCGAAATGTCGGTGCTGGAATGGCTCAAGGAACACTTGCGCCCGCAACGCACAGCGCAAACATCCCAACCGAAGACCCAGACTGTTTCTGGCTGGCGCTTTGCTCTGGGGCTTTTGCTGGCGCTCTGCGGCCAGTACCTTTTGCTGTTTCCGGCCCGCAATTTCCCCGATTACGCTCTGGCCGACTGGCTCGAAATCAGCCTGCGGCTGAGCATGCCCGACCTGAAAGCGCAGCTGGTTGGGGCGGGTTTACTGCTCAGCGGAGCCCTGCTCATCCTATCCTTTGCGCGTGAGCGCGCGCCCCTGGCGGCAGAAAACAACCCGGGCGGCAAACTCTCCCTGCCGCTGGGGTTGAAAATTTTCTCTTCGTGGCAATTCATCACCAGCGTGGCGCTCAACATCTTCCTGCTGGTTCAACTCCTGCGCCAGGATGCGGGTAACTACCTGGCCCTGGCCTGGCTTGCCAGCCTGCTGCCAGTCGCTGGGCTGGCCTGGCGGCTCGACCGTCAGGCTGGGGTGCCGCTCTCACCCAACCTGGGTCGGCGCGACCTGGCCGCCATGCTGTTGGTGGGACTGGCCGGGTTGATGGTTGGCGCCTACCGCCTGACCGGTGTGCCCAATTTTTTGATGGGCGATGAAGGCAGTTTTTGGACAACAGCGCGCGATATCGTCACAGGCATTTACAGGCCCTCTATTTTTGACTTCGGAGTCTATACCTACCCTATTCTGAGTTCCTACTTCCAGGCCTGGGTCATATCCTGGGGGGGGCTAAGCCTGTGGGGCTGGCGCCTCAGTTCGCTTGTGGCGGGTCTGCTCAGTGTGCCGGCGCTTTACCTGCTGGCGCGTGAACTGTTCAACCCCAAAATTGCCCTGTTGAGCATTGTAGCGCTGGTCTTTTCGCCTTACTTTCTGGCATTCAGCCGCTTTGGCTATAACAACAGCCAGACCCTGCTGCCCGTGACCCTGACACTGGCGCTGGGCTACCTGGGCCTGAAGCGCAGCAGTCTGTTTTACCTGTTATTGGCGGGCTACGCCGCCGGACTGGGTTTCTACACCTACACCGCCGCCCAAAGCGGACTGCTTATTTTGGGGCTGTTCATCTTTATCTTGCTGCTCCAAAAACGTGGACAGCGCCGCCAGGTCTTGCTGGCCGGGCTAACGGTTTTGTTTGGCTGGTATCTGATGGTCAGCCCGCATCGGGTGTATGGCATGGTCAAAAACCACGAGTCGTTTCAGGTCAAACTTGGAGAAAGTATTTTCTTCAATGCCAACTATGCGGTTTCTTTTGCGCGGCCCGGGCCTGACGGCGAACTACCCGGAACGTTCTTTGGCCCCGACGAGAGTTTCTATTTTGACGGGCCAACCTGGCTGATGATGAGTGTGCGCGGGGCCATACGCAGCCTGATGGTCTTCCAAACCCCAACGCTGGTAGGCGAACATATGATTGCCGCGCCACTGGCCGGAAGCGCCGGGTCGCTTTTCTTCCTGGTAGGGATGGTTTCCAGCCTGCTGGCCTGGCGTGAACGGCGCAACAAACTATTGTTATGCTGGCATGTGTTTACCCTGCTGTCGCTCAGCATCCTGAACACCTTTCCGCCCCGGCAAACCCACCTGGTCGGCCTGACGCCCTTGCTGGCGCTCTGGATTGGGCTGGGGATAGACTGGCTGGCCCGGGCACTCGGCGCCGCGCTAAATCCGCTTGCACAGCCTCGAGGCCAGGCCGTCTTGCTCACGGCGCTGATGACACTCACCGCCGGGTTTGGACTACGCGATTACTTTGTCGTCGCGCCAGAGACCTACCGGCCCCAAGAAGAAAACGTCATCAACTGGGCGGCGCTCTACAACCCCGATGCCCGCTTCCTGTTTGTTGCTCCGCCAGAGCGCGAAACCTTCAAACCGTTTGTGTTCCGCGAAATTCAACCGCAGATAGCGTACCAGGCAGTCAGCCCGTCGAACCTGGCGGCTGCGCTGGCCGAAAACCCGCAAATGCCCACGGTGGTTTACTTCCCGGTTTCCATCGCTGAAGCCATCAGGCTCCTGCCGCCAGGCTGGGCGCCAGCAGAGGCCTACATTCACACCAGCCGCGAGGGTTTTCCGATTCTGTACGCAGTGGCGAACATTTCGAATTTCCGATATACAGTGCCATACGGATTTATGCCTTTCGAGGGGGATGCGTTCGGCGGCCCTGCGCTGGCGCTGGCTGCCCTGCTGCTGGCCCTGGCCGTGCTGGTCATTTTCTTTCCGCGGGCCTGGCTGGTGCGTTTGCCGGGCCCAATGCGCCAGATGGCGCAAGGGATTGCGGCCCCGCCCGTCTCGCTGGCGGCTGAAGAGCCGGTTTTGCCAGCCGCGGCGGTAAAAAGCCTCGAAACGGCACCCCAGGCCCCGGGGGCGTCCGCTCCCCCGCTGACGACAGCCGAAGCGCCCGGGGCGCCCGATTCATCTTCGGAAACGGCGCAGGAATCGGGCCGATTCATCGAAATCGAATTCAAAGTGCGCATCAACCTGGGCAACAAGACACGGGTCTGGCCCACCAGCGGATGGCGCGCTGACAGTCTGCGCAAACCTTTGCAGACCTGGCTCAGCAGCCTGACACGCAGTGATTGGGCCTCTGGCCCGTTACCCTCGGCGAGTCTGCTGGGCCTGGCGCTTTTGCTGGCGTTCGCGGCTCAATTTGTGATGAACGCCCGCATCAGCATTCCGGCAAGCGCGGCTTACCTGGCGGTGATTGGAATTATCTTGTTCTGGATGCGCAAAAACAGTTCCAGCGTGGCGGGTCTGGTCGAAATCGGGCCATTGCACCCCAACAAAACCTGGCTGTTGGCGCTCGTGGTGCTGGGGCTGGGCATTTTTGCGCGCACCTACCAGGCCGGGAATTTTCCGTATGGAATTGAGGGCGATGAATCGAAATGGGGACTGCAAGCCTTCTACTCGGTGATTTTGCAGGCCAGCCAGGGAATTTTTGGTCATCATTTTGAACACCAGCCAGTGAGTTTTTACCTGATTGGGCTTGCGATGCGGGTCTGGGAGATTGACCTGCTGTCCCCGCGTTACCTGAACGCTGTGCTGAGCAGTCTTTCACTGGTCTTTTTCTTCTTTGCGCTGCGAAAAGCCGCCAATCCGTCGGTTGGGCTGGCGGGCACGTTCTTATACGCGGTTTCATTTAGTGCCCTGAGCGCCGGAAGACAAGCCCTGCACGATACTTACATCGAAATTTGGGCCAACCTGGCCTTTCTGGCCCTGGTTTATGGGCTTGAAAATCGCAAGACCTGGCAACTCTTGGTGGCAGGGGTGGCCCTGGCCCTGGGGAGCCTGACCTATGAGACCTTTTACCCCCTGGTGGTCATCTTCCTGCTCTATGCTGCTTTCAAACTCTGGCAAGAGCGGCGCGAGTGGCGTCAGACGGTCTGGATGGGCCTGGCGCTCATCTTCCCGCTGGCCGTGGCAGGGCCCCAGGTAATTGACTATATTTTGCTGCGTCAGGAATATCACCTGGGCGCCTTCCGCACCGCCAGCGCAGGCAACCCGGATGTCAATCCACTGATAAGCGGCCTGCAAACGGGGTGGAACTTCGCCACCCAGGCCGCTGAAAGCCTGTTTGTCTCTGTCGTTTACCCCGATTCGCTGACACGCTGGAGTGGGCCGCTGGTCAACCCGTGGATTTTGCCGTTCTTCGTCATCGGCCTGGCGATTGCCCTGCGCCAGCGCCAGAAGAGCCATTACCAGTTGCTCTTGCTATGGTTTTTTGTGGGTTTTTTCGGCTTCAGCGCGCTGGGGGCTGGGTTTCCGCGGGTGCTGTTTGCCGCACTGATGCCAGTCTATGCCCTGGCCGGGCTTGGATTGGTGGCCGCGCTCAACACGGCGCGTTCGCTGCGTTCCTTGAGCGCGGCTGGAACACCGCGCCTGCTGGCCGGGTTTGCGCTGCTGCTCCTGTTTTTGGGCCTGTATGATGCGCGGGTCTTCTTGAACCTGCCCGACCTGCCCGACCGCCAACAGCGGCGCGAGTTGTACGATACCTTCAGTACCAGCCTGCGAAGCACACCCACCACCCTGCTGGCCTATTC
>CAZNCT010000049.1:0-4822 GCA_964571615.1 uncultured Anaerolinea sp.
AAACCAGGTCTATCCCTTTTTTTTTTTTTTTTCCAGAGACCAGATCAAGAGCCGATTCAACGCAGTCGCGCAAATCAAAAGGCTGAGACTCAATCTCCATTTTCCCGGCTTCAATTTTGCTGAAATCGAGAATATCGTTGATGATGGCGAGCAGGGCATCGCCGCTGTTGCGGATGGTTTCGACATAATCGCGCTGTTCGGGGGCAAGGGGGGTATCCATAAGCAAACCGCTCATGCCAATCACGGCGTTCATTGGGGTGCGGATTTCGTGGCTCATGGTAGCAAGAAAAGCACTTTTAGCATCGTTGGCATGTTCGGCAGCGGCTTTGGCGGCCTGGGCTTCGGCAAACAGGCGGGCGTTTTCGATGGCGATAACCGCCTGACGAGCCAGGCCGTTGAGAAATTCCAATTCGCGCTCATTAAATTCCAGGCCATCGCCGGTGCGCCAGACAGCCATGAGGCCTTTGATTTCCTCGTTGGCGAGCAGGGGAACAGCCAGAAGATGTTCGTTTTGGTTGATGTCTGTGCCAGTAATCCGCAGGGCGCGGGGGTCGGCGGCCACGTCGTTGATAATTTCGCCAACTTTGCTTTGGGCCACATAGCCGAGAATTCCATCCCCCGGAACGATGCTATCGTTAAGGATGGCGTCTGCCTCGATGCCAAAGGCGGCAATGGCGCGGAAAATCCCGCCTTCGGGCAAAAAGAGGGCGCTTAATACGCCGTTGAGCAGGGTTTTGGCGTAGGTGGCGATGCTTTTCAGCACGGTGGCTGTTTCGAGCGAGGAGGAAATATCGCGGCTGATATCGAGCAGGGCGGCGGTTTCGCGGGCGCGGCGGTCGGTTTCGGCGTGGAGTTGAGCGTTGTGGATGGCAGCCCCGGCATTAGCGGCAATGGTGGTCAGCAGACGGAGTGAATCTTCCTCAAACCGGCCTTCCTCGCGGGTGGATTGGACACTAAGCACACCAATCGTTTCGCCCCCGGCAAAAACCGGCACGCCCAGGTAAGAGAGGGCGGGTTTGCCCACCGGCTGAACGCCCAACCGAATGCGGGTTGGCACAATATCTTTGTTAATGAGCAGGGGCTGGCCAGTTTGTAAGATTCGGCTGGTGAGACCAACCCCAAGCGGCAGGGGCGCAAAGGCTTCCTCTCCGTAAGCATAGGGAAAGTGAATCATCTGCGTTCCCTGATCGAGCAGGGCCAGGTAGCAGATGTCAGCGTCAAAAATTTCCTGGGTCTGGCTGCCAATGAGCTGGATGAGGCTGTTCAGTTCCGATTCGGCCACCAGCGCCTGGCTGACTTTGCTGATGGCGGCTAATTCGCGGTTACGTTCTTCAGTTTCTTTCAGCAAGCGCTGGGTTTCATCGAAGAGACGCGCGTTTTCAAGGGCGACGCTCATGGTGTTCGCGAGAGTTTGGAGCAGGCGCACGTCGCTTTCGCCGAAGGAATTCTCCTGCATGCTGGTCAGGTTAATCATGCCGCGCACCTGTTCGCCAGCAATCAGAGGCACAAAGACCAGCGATTTTTCGGCAGTGGTTCCGGGCAGGGTGTAGGCGCCAAAGTTTTGCTGTTTTTCTTGCAGATTTTCGTTAATGACCACCGTTTCACAGGTACGGATGACGTAGGCCGAAAAGCCAATTTCGCCGACCTTCAGCGGGGGGATTTCAAGCCGGTTGCCGCCTTCGGTGGTGTACGGGAAGTACAGTAAATCGGCTTTGGGGTCGTAGATGCGGATGCTGACATCTTTATCGGGGAAGATTTGGCTGATTTTGTCGCCAATCAGGTTCACAATGGCTTCAAAATTCAACTCGGCGGCCAGGCCCTGCTGGATGGCGTTGATGAGTTGCAGTTCATTAACGCGCTCTTTGAGTTCTGCCGTGCGCTGTTCCACCGTGCGCTCCAACCCGGCTACCAGGCGGGCGTTTTCCAGCGCGACTGCGCCCTGGCTGGCTAACATGCCGAGCATATCGCGGTCTACCTCGTCAAAGGTGCCGTAGAGCGTGTCCATGTCGGCGTAGAGGTAGCCGATGACGTGGTTTTGGGCAATGAGCGGGGCGATAACCCGTGAAAGACCGCAGACGGCAGACGGCTGTCCGCCGTCAGGGGTCAGCAATTTCACTTCGCTCGTTTGTTGCGCCAGGTCGAGATATTCGCCAATGCGGCTGAGAATTTTCTGCGGGGTTTCGGCGGGCGCAAAGCCATTTTTCAACGTCCATTTCGGCAGGGGCAGGCTGGAGGCGGCAGGGACGCGCCCGTTCTCGGTTTCCAAAATCAGCAGCACCCGCTCGCCGCCGCACAATTCGGTGGCTTCATCCACCAAAAAGGTGACAATTTCCTCCTCGGTTTTGAGGGCGTTCAGGCGCAGGCTGGTATCGGCCAAACGCTGAAACGGTTCGCGCTGGTTCGATTCGATGAAAAGGTGGGCAAACACCCGCTCACGGGGCCATCCGCGCTTTTGACCCTCATCCACCCAAAACTTCAGCAGTTCGCGGTTGACTTCCACTTTGTTGAGGGCGTTGCGGCGCAAGCCCACATCGCGGATGTTACTCAGCGCCTCAAGCAAAAAGCCGTGAGCGCGCTCCAGGGCTTTTTGCGCTTCTTCGGGCCTCTCATTGGCAAACAGCGCTTTGGCGTGAGCGTGCCACACGAGCTGTCTGGTGACGCCGAAATACACTGCAAAATCCTGCGAGCGGTGAATCTCAACCGCCGCCGCGCTGGCTTCCAGGGCGCGAGACGGGTCGCCCGCTTCAAGATAAATGACCGCTAGGCTGGCCAGGTTAAGATATTCCCAGCCGCCCTCAGACTCGCGGAACATCTCAATTGCGGTCATCTGGTGCGCAATGGCAGATTCCAAATCGCCTGAAAAAAAGGCAATATCCGAGCGCAGGTTGAAGAACTGGGCTTTCATATAAACATCGTCAATGCCGCGCAAAAATCTTTCCAATTCATCGGCGCACTGGCGGGCGGATTCCAGGTTGCCAAGAGAGGCTTCCATTGAGCCAAACGATTGCAGGGTGTACGCTAACCCCGTATTTGCCCCCACTGCGCGAAAAACTTCCAGCGCATGCTTGTTAAGGCGCGCTGCGCGCCGATACAAGCCCAGGGTTTCATAACTGTTTGCCAGGTTCGCGGCGCTGACAGCCTGCCGCTCTACATATCCGGCATTTCTGAAAGCATTTTCGGCCTCCCGAAGGATGCGCATCTGGTCGGCCAAATCTGCCTGGTTGATAGCGTTGAGGGCACTACCCATGCCATAATAGTCACCCGCTTGTTTGCACAGCGCCAGGGCAGTTTGCGCCGCGCGGTTGGCCTCTTTCTCCCGGTTGGTATCTATATAAGCGGAGGCAAGCGACCAATGGGCGCGCCCCTCGCCGGAGAGGTCGCCCAGTTCGTGAAAGAGCGCAATCGCTTTTTGGGCGTTGGGAATGGCCGGTTTGTATTGCGAGATGCGCCATTGCGCCTCGATAAGGGTCAGCAGGCATTGCGCCTGCAGAGGTTTTTCGCCCGCCGCCTCGGCGGCTTTGAGGGCGTTTTTGGCAAATTTGAGCGCGGGCTTGAGTTCTCCCAGGCGCATGTGGACGATTGATAATCGGTTGAAGGCTTGCGCCTGCAATTGGTAATTGGTCATTGGCGCTTTGGCGAGTTTTTGCATCGCCTGGGCGTCTTGCAGGGCCAGGTCAAAATGCCCCTGGGCGATGAAGGATTCGGCGCGCAGGTCAAGCAGGGCCAGGCGCACTTCAGGCGACAGGTCTGGCGCAGAAAGGGTCTGCGAGGCAAGTTCAATGGCCTGGGCGTGCTTGCCATCCCAGGCCAGGGCCCGAACTTGCGGGACGAGGTCTGGCATCGTTTCAACGCCGTCTCTGTTGGGAAACCCTGCCCATCCTGACATCTTTTTCTCTCCTCGTCCCCGCCAATCACTTTTGCCTGAAAATTTTCGCATATTTTGGGTGCAATTTAAGTTAATTATACTGTTTCCTGGCACCCGCACAGCAATCAGATTTGGATTACAAAACAAAGCAAAATCAAAAATATGACAAATGTCATATTTAAAACTGTTGACTTTTGCTTAAAACTCATTATAATAATTTCTGAGAGCGCTCTCAAAATCAGCAAAAAAAGGCCAAACAAGTTATATGCCGCCTCGAGCGGCATAAAAAAAAGAAAAAAAATGAGAGCGCTCCCAAAGGAACTGGCCTATGCCGCTGACTCTCGAAGATATCGCCAAACATGCTGGGGTCTCTCGCGCAACAGTTTCGCGAGTAATTAACGGCGAAGAGAACGTCAAAGAGCAGACCCGCAAACGGGTGCTGGAAGTCATTCAACAGATCAACTTCCAGCCCAATCTGGCTGCGCGCAGCCTGGCGGCAGGACGCACCAACGTGCTTGGGCTGGTTATTCCGGCGGGTGTTTCACTTGTCCCTATTTCCCCTTGCTAATTCAAGGTGTTTCGGCGGCTTGCAATGCGCGCGATTACTCGGTCATGTTGTGGTTGGCTGAACCAGAGTATGAGCGCCGCATGATGCGCCAGATTTTGCACAGCGGCTTGCTGGATGGCGTCCTGATTTCTTCGATGCTCATGGAAGACCCGCTGGTGCAAGCCTTGCACGATAGCAAAAAACCTTTCATGATGATTGGCCGCCACCACAACCTGGATGTCAATTATCTGGACGTGGACAACCTGAACGGCGCGCGCGAAGCCACCCTGCACCTGCTGCGCTTGGGTCATAAATCGGTGGCGACGATTACCGGCCCACAAAACATGATTGCAGGGCACGACCGTTTCCAGGGTTATCGCCGTGCTCTTGAAGAACGGGGCATCCCATTC
>CAZNCT010000049.1:4837-7360 GCA_964571615.1 uncultured Anaerolinea sp.
GTGGCAGAAGGTGATTTTACCGAAGCAGGTGGTTATTCAGCCATGCGGCGGCTGCTACCCAAAAAGCCCAGCGCTATCTTTGTGGCAAATGACACAATGGCCGAAGGCGCTATACGCGCCCTGCGCGAAGCAGGTTTGCGTGTGCCGCAAGATGTGGCCCTGGTCGGGTATGACGATATGCCAGGCGCATCCAGAACCCTGCCGCCGCTGACAACTGTCCGACAGCCAACCCATCGCATGGGTGCCCTGGCCGTCAATGCGCTGATCGACATCATCCAAAATCCAACCACCCAAAAACGACATATTGTTTTGCCTGTCGAGTTGGTCATTCGAGAATCTTGTGGGACATTGCAATCTTAACAAGCAAGGAGGTGGTTTCCCCGACAAACGTCTTTTTGTAACCCCAGGTTGTTTCCGGCAATTGCGCCGGCCCACTTAATCAACACAAGGAGAAAGAAAAGTCATGCGTAAGCTCACCGTACTTCTGTCTTTGCTCGTAGCACTGAGCATGTTGCTGGCCGCTTGCGGCGGCGGCAATACCCAACCCGTATCGCCCGATACGTCTGTGGACACTGGCAGCACCGCTGTCGAACCGACCAAGGCCCCTGAGAAACCCGCGGCCCCGGCTGAAAAAATCAAAGTTCGCTGGTTTGTTGGTCTGGGCGCCGGTTCTGACGAAGGCACCTTTGCTGCCCAGCAGGCTGTTGTGGATGAATTCAACGCTTCCCAGGACAAAATCGAACTGGTGCTCGAAATCGTTGACAACGACGCTGCTTATGACACCCTCGCCACCCAGATTGCCGCCGGCAATGCGCCTGACATCGTCGGTCCGGTGGGCATCCGCGGACGCGATAGCTTCAAGGGCGCCTGGCTCGACCTGCAGCCCTACATCGAGAAAACCAATTACGACCTGAGCGATTTCGACCCGGCTCTGGTGAAGTTCTACCAGGTTAAAGAAGAAGGCCAGTTGGGTATCCCCTTCGCCATCTTCCCGTCGTTCATCATCTATAACAAAGACCTGTTCGACGAAGCTGGTCTGAATTACCCGCCCGCCAACTACGGTGAACCCTACACCTGGCCTGACGGCACCACCGCCGAATGGAACATGGACACCCTGCGCGAACTGGCCATGAAACTGACCGTTGATGCCAACGGCAAAGACGCCACCAGCGCTGAGTTTGACCCCGAAAAGATTGTCCAGTTTGGTTTCATGAACCAGTGGACTGACCCGCGCGGCATCGGCACCTTCTTTGGCGCTGGCTCGCTGGTGGACGAAAACGGCAATGCTCAGATCCCGGCCAACTGGAAAGCCGCCTGGGAATGGACCTACAAGGGCTGGTGGACTGACCACTTCATCCCGAATGGCCCCTACGGTGGTGCTGACTTCCTGCAAGGCCCCGGCGGCCCCTTCTCTTCTGGCAACCTGGCAATGGTTCACCTGCACATGTGGTATGTCGCCCCGTGGGCGCTCGGTAATGTCGATTGGGATTGGGACCTGGCTGCTACCCCGTCTTACAACGGCGTTGTGACCTCCAAGATGCATGCTGATACCTTCGGCATCCTCAAAGGCAGCAAGAACCCCGATGCGGCCTTTGAAGTCCTGACCTACATGCTCAGCCCCGAAGTTGCTCCCAAACTGCTGAATGTCTATGGTGGTATGCCCGCCCGCCTGTCGCTGCAGGGTGACTACTTCCAAAAGTATGGCGAGACCAACTTCCCTGGCAAAGAAATTAACTGGGATGTGGTTGTTGCAAGCATGGCCTACGCCGACAACCCCAACCACGAATCCTACATGCCTGCCTTCCAGGAAACCACTGACCGCTACAACGAGTACTGGAACTTGCTCGCCAACACCCCGGGTCTCGACTTTGAGGCCGAAACTGCCAAACTGCTGGCCGATCTGCAAAAAATCTTTGACGCGGCCAAGTAAAAACAAAGCCTGAACCAAGCCAGCCTGGCCATACGGCCAGGCTGGCCTCCCTAAAATTGGAGGTGGATGATGTCGCTTAGCGCAGCTGTGGTAAAAGAAAAACCGCCCAAACCGAAGATGACCAGATTACAGAAAAAAGAAGCCGGATGGGGCTTGATCTTCCTGGCCCCCTGGATGATAGGCTTCCTGCTCTTCTACCTGGCGCCAATGATTGCATCCTTCGTGTTTTCTCTGTATGACTTCAATCCGGCAGTGCCAGACCAGGCCAGATTTATTGGGTTTGCAAACTGGAATCGCGCTTTATTTATAGATGAAGAAGTGCGGTTATCTTTTCTGCGCACCTTGCATTTCGCGGCCATTTCCCTGCCAATTGGGCTTGGTTTTTCGCTCTTCCTGGCTATTTTGCTTAACTCGAAAAATGTGTTGGGCAAAAATGTCTTTCGCACCCTCTTTTACATGCCAACCATGATCCCTGTGGTGGCTGTGGTTCTGATCTGGTCGGGTGTCTTAAACGAACAAACCGGCTGGATTAATGTGCTCATTGAAACATTTACCGGCATCAAAGCGGTCGGTACGCAAGGCTTGCGCTGGCT